>NZ_JAUSYK010000001.1:902440-1203253 GCF_030816855.1 Arthrobacter sp. B3I4
GGCCCGGGCCATCGCCGGACTGACCGGGGACAAGCTTTCAGCTGACTATATTGTGCCCAGCCCGCTGGACCCGCGGGTGGCTCCGGCCGTCTCGGCCGCCGTCGCCGCTGCGGTGGAGCTGCCGTAGCGGGCCAGTCCGGCGGCCAGCCATAGACTGGGGCGATGAACCCCGAAACCGTTGTGACGATCCTCTGCGGCCTGGCGATTCTGGTGGGCGTGGCTGGCATCATTATTCCCGTGCTGCCCGGCAGCGTCCTGATCGCCCTGAGCCTGCTGGCGTGGGCGGTCTGGGGCGGTGCCGGGACCACCGGCTGGGTGGTCTTCGGAATCGGCGTGGTGCTGGTGTTGGCCGGCATGGCGGCCAGTGCAGTGCTGACCGGGCGGAAGCTCAAGCAGCACAGCATTCCCGGCCGTTCGGTCATCACCGGCCTGGTGTTCGGCGTCGTCGGTATGTTTCTCATCCCGGTGGTGGGGCTCGTAGTCGGCTTTGCGGCCGGCCTGCTGCTCAGTGAGCTGCACCGAACCCGGGCCTGGGGTACCGCCGTCACCTCGAGCTGGGCGGCGCTGAAGGCCACGGGCCTGGGCATGATCGTCGAATTCGGGTTGGCATGCCTGGCTGCCAGCACATGGGTGATCGGCGTCTGGATCGCAGCGGCCAGTTAGCCCTTCCAGCAGCCGCCAAGGCTGCGCTACTAGCATGACACCATGAGCGCCGGACAGCCCGCAGGACCTATCTACCGCGAAACCCGCGACCTTACCCCGTTCGGCAGCCCGCAGGTCCGCACGCCGGTGCGGGACATCGCGGACGGCGTCGGCGGCGTCCTGCACACCGTACTGGGCGGCCGGAACGCGGCGCTGCTCAGCGTGGACGGGCCCATTCCCCGGCTCAAGCGGATGCCCGGGAAAGCGGCCAGGGCGGTGTACGAGGGGGTCTTCCACAACGCCGACCCGAACCAGCTGATCTCCACGGGCCGCGCCTACCCCGGCTGGGCCGGACTCTGCTACGTCATGGCCGGGCTCCTGGCCCACAAGCAGGGCGGCTACCTGCGTGCCGCCGAACTCCTCCAGCGGGGGCTCACCACCAGGAACGACGACGACGCCAACCAGTTCGCGGCGGGCTATCTGACCCGGCTAGTCACCCGGGTCGAAGTAGCCGAGCGCATCGAGGTTCCGGTTCTCTTCAGTGAGGAAGCGGTGTTCCTGGCGCTTTCACATTCCCTCCGGGAGACAGGACGCCTCGAAACGGCGTTGCAGACCGTGGCCTCGCTTCCACCGTCGCTGCCGGCGGCTCTGGCCCGGTGCTCTGCGGCTTTCTCCTTGGGGCGGGATCGAGAAGTGGCCGTCTGGACGCAGGGGTTGCTCAATGCCGATGACCTCTCCGCCGCGCTGTTGCTGATCCGTGCGCGGTCACTCCGCCGCCTTGGTGCCGGCAAAGACGCCCAGACGGCGCTGACGGAGGTCCTTCGCCGGCGGAAGACCCACATGGCGCTCCGTAATGACGCTCTCACGGACCGGGCCCTGCTGCTGTTGGACAACGGACGCAAGACGTTGAATCCCCTCGACTGGCTGCGGGGACGGCCCGCCGAACTCGAGACCTTCGACGTCATCCGCAAGGACGTGGAAGAACGCAGGCTGTGGGAGCAGGAATGGAAGCAGCTGGACGGCGACTGATCCCTGGCAGCTCAAACCGCGGGCGTAAGGCGCGGGCTGCTGTCAGGCGAACGCGCCAAGCCTGCCGATCAGCGGGACCAGCTGCTCGATGAGCAGGACCAGGCCCAGGGCCACCATGATCACCCCGCTGGCGAGCGTCACCCGCCGGGCCGCACCGGGGCGGGAGTGCAGGAGCCGTCGGGCCAGCAGCGCCACGCACGTGTACACGACGGCGACGAGCAGCACGAACGTCAGGCCCATGACTGCCGACTGCAACGGGACGGACAGCGCGGCGTGCGGGCTGACAAACTGCGGCACCAGGGCGACGAAGAAAAGCAGGCCCTTGGGGTTGATGCCACTGGTGCCCATGCCCCGCAGGAAGACGCGGAACTGGCTGGACGCGGGCCGCGGCGGATGCACTCGCCGGCGCCGCTGGCCCGCCGGCCGGCCGGGTCGAGAAGCTGGCGTCGCGCCACGAGCGCATGGTGGCGACGCCGAGCCACAACAGGTATCCAGCCCCCGCCGCCGTCAGCCAGCTGAGCAGACCAGGCATCCCGGTGATCACCGCCGCGAGACCGGCTACCAGGAGGGTGGTATGCACGACGTAGCCTCCGCAAAGGCCGCCAACGGCCGGGACGAAGCTGCGTTCCTGCAGACCTGCTGCGATCGAGAAGGCCCAGTCAACGCCGGGGGTGCAGGCCAAGGCGACGGCGACGCCGATAAACGTGAGAAAAAGCTCGGGGTTCAAGGGGTCTCCTTAACTGGCTGGCAGGTTTAAGCCTAGGAAGTTGGAGGCCACAAGTGCTTACCAATCTTGCTCACAACCACGCGTCGACAGTAAGGTTCTTGCGTGATTGACCATATCGACAGAAATATTTTGCGCCACCTGCGTGAGGACGGGCGGATGACTGCGACGGCGCTCGCGGCGAAGGTCGGGCTGACGGTCGCCCCGTGCCACCGCAGGCTCCGGGACCTGGAGAAGTCCGGCGTGATCCGCGGCTACCGGGCCGACATCGACCCGGCCGCCGTTGGCCTCGGCTTCGAGGCGATCGTGTTCGTCACGCTGCGGCAGGTCGACCGCGCCACCATGGAGATCTTTGAGAACCGGGTGGCGGAGAACCCCAACATTGTCGAAGCGCAGCGGTTGTTCGGCGAACCGGACTACCTGCTCAGGGTCATCGCTGAGGATTTGCCGGCATACCAGCGGTTCTACGACGCGGAACTGACCTCACTGCCGGGAGTGGAGCGGCTCACCTCGACGCTGGTGATGAAAAACCTGAAGGCTTACGCCGGGCCGCCGGTCTGACTTGGCAGTCAGCCGCCCAGCAGTCCAGTTGTTCGGTACGGAATGACCTCGCGCAGGAACATGCTGGTGGAGGTCCGTACGATGCCCGGGCACAGGCGGATCTCCTCCGAGACCCGGTAGAGATCGTCGGGGCTGGACGCCACGACCCGGATCAGCAGGTCGGTGTCCCCGGCGGGGGCGTGGCATTCCAGCACTTCCGGGATGTTCCGCAGCGCGGCGATCGCTTCGTCCAGGTGGCTCTGGTCCAGTTCCGCGCTCACTGCCGCCGCGACTCCGCGCCCCAGCGCCGACGGCACCACCCGGCTGCTGTTGGCCCGGAGGGCTCCCGACGCTGTCATCCGCTCCAGCCGGGACTGGACTGTGCCGCGGGCCAGGCCAAGTCTTTGGGCCAGGACCATGATCGGCACCCGGGGATCGGCATCGAGAGCCAGGAGAATGCGCCGATCGGTCGCGTCCAGTTGCTGCAATCTGACCACTCCCTGTTCGTTAAGCGTCCGACTTCCGGTCAGTCTGACCAGTCGACCCGCTGCCCGTTGCACCAACTGTAGGCGTTCTGTTGAAATTGTGGCAACAAAGGGATGCGGGCCACCGCCGGCATCCCGCAGGCTACAGGATCACCGGTACACCTCCCGGACCCTGAAGAAAGGCACCCGCAAGGAGCCCGCCGCTGATCGACTCTTGTTCACAGCATCGTCTTTCCGCACACCTTTACGGCAAGAGCCCCTGAGCCCCCGACGTCGGACGCCCGAAGTCATCGGTGGCTGAGGGGCTCTTGCGTTGCCCGGCATAGGCTGGTGCCATGAACTCCGCCGGACGCTTTGCCCCCAGCCCCTCCGGTGAGCTCCACGTGGGCAACCTTCGTACCGCCCTTCTTGCCTGGTTTTTCGCCCGCTCCACCGGCCGCCGCTTTCTCCTGCGGGTGGAGGATCTGGACCGGGCCCGCGCCGGTGCCGAGGCCGAGCAGCTCCGCGACCTGGCCGCCATCGGCGTCACCTGGGACGGCGGCGTCGTTCGTCAGACGGATCGCGAGCATCTCTACACGGCGGCGATCGGGCGGTTGACCGAGGCGGGGCTGACGTACGAATGCTTCTGCACCCGGCGTGAAATCCAGGAGGCGCCGTCAGCGCCGCATGCCCCTCAGGGCGCCTATCCGGGGACGTGCCGGAACTTGACTGCCGCGGAACGTGCCGCCAAACGTTCGCTCCGCCCCGCAGCCCTGCGGCTTCGCTCGGCCGTCTCCGAAGTGACCGTGGAGGACCTCCTGCACGGTAGCTTTACCGGGGCGGTGGATGACTTTGTGCTGCGCCGCAACGACGGGGTGACCGCCTACAACCTGGCCGTGGTGGTCGACGACGCGGCCCAGGGGATCGACCAGGTGGTGCGGGGCGACGACCTGCTGCCATCCACCCCGCGGCAAGCATACCTGGCCTCGCTGCTGCATATTCCAGTTCCGGAATATGCGCATGTGCCCCTTGTTTTCAACGCCGACGGAGCCCGGCTGGCCAAGCGGGACGGCGCGGTCACGCTCGCCGACCTCGCCGGCGCTGGCATAGGCGTGGACCGGGTACGCGATGCGCTGCTGGTCTCGCTCGGGTTGCCGCCGGGGCCCCTGCAGGCCGCGCTTGCTGTCTTCGATCCGGCGGCACTGCCGCGGAGGCCGTGGGTATGGCCGGGGCTGGCCGAGCCCGGCGCGTAGGCTGGAACCATGTCACAACCAGAATTTGAAGAGGCGCGCGCGGCCGGGCGCGGGTTCACCGTCGAGACCGCCAAGGTCCTGGCCGAGGTGGCCCACAACCGGCAGAAGGACAAGCTCAAACGGCCCTACCGCGAGCACGTGCTCGCCGTCGGAGACGCGCTAGCCGACTTCGACGACGACGTCCGCATCGCCGGCTACCTGCACGACATCGCCGAGGACACCCCGATGACCCGGCAGGCGCTGCTGGATATGGGCGTTTCCGAGCGGGCGGCGGACATTATCGAGCGGGTCACGAAGCGCCTGCACGAAAATCCTGACGATTACCAGGCCGGCATCCGCTACATTGCCGAGGATCACGACGCGACGCTGGTCAAGATCGCGGACAACGCACACAACTCCCTGCCGGAACGGGTCAGGGCGCTGGTCGAGAAGTGGCCGGACAAGCCGCCGGTCACCCGCTACGCCGAGGCCCGGCCGGTGCTCTACGCCGCCGTCCCGGTGGAGGAGACCCGCAAAATCCTGGCCCGGATCAACCCTTGGCTGCTGGAGGAACTCGACGACCAGCTCGACGAGGCGGACGACACCGATTACGAGAACCTGTCCTACGACAGCGCGCCCTGACTGCCGCTTAGACCCGGCCGAGCAGGTCGATGTCCTCGAGGAACTGCTGGTGGACTTCATCGCTGACCGTGGTCCGCGTGTCCGCGATCGCATCAAGATAGTCCTGGGTCACAGGTCCCTTCCGCACCGACTCCCGGAGGGACACCTGTCCGCCGGAAGCGGCTCCGCCGTCGTCGTAAACGGCTTTCTCCAATGCCCGCTGGGAGGCGCTGCGGGCAGCGTACTCGATGTCCGCGGGAGAGAAGCCCTCGGTACGCTCCACCAGGAGCTCCACGTCGACATCGTCGACCACGGTGGCCGGGATAAAGCGCTGCCACATCGCTTCGCGGGCCAGACGGTCCGGCAGTCCGATCGGAATGACGTAGTCGAAGCGGCCGTGGCGGAGAAAAGCCGAGTCCAGGGCGCGGATGAAGTTTGTGGCGCAGACCAGCAGCCGACCGGGCTGTTCGCGGAACGCCGGGATTATTTTCAGCAGTTCGTTGGTGACGCCCTGCAGCGGAGAAGGCGGGTCCCCGGCGCGCTGGGAGGCAATCTCTTCCACCTCGTCGATGAAGACGACGGCGTGTTCCAGCTCGGCGATCTCAAGGAACGTCTCCCGCAGCGCACCGGCCAGGCCCAGCGGGTCCGCGGCCAGCCGGGACGGGAAGACCTCGACGAAGGGCCATTCCAGCCGGGAGGCAATCGCCTTGGCGAAGGTCGTCTTGCCGGTACCGGGCGGGCCGAACAGCACGACAGCGCGCGGCGGGACCACACCGTACTCGTCAGCGAGGTCCGCCTCCGCCAGCGGCAGCACGAGGCGGCGCTCCAGGAGTTCCTTTTCGTTGCGCATCCCGGCGACGTTTTCCCAGAGGTCGCGGGCCAGGATCCGGCCGCCGAGCTGGCTGAGCGGTTCAAGTTCCTGGCGCTGCACCGGGATCTTGCGTTCGAAGTAGCGCAGGTTCTTCTTCAGTACGAAGCCCCGGCCCAGGAAGGCCTCGACGCGGGTCTCGGACTCCGGCATCAGTGCCGAGAGCTTGTTCAGCCCGTGCGGGGCCATCCGGTTTTCGACGGCGGCCAGTAGCGAGGTGCCAATTCCGCGGCCCCGGAACTCGGGGAGGGTGGCCAGGAAAACGATCCAGCCCTGATCGTGCGCGGCCCGGCCGACGGCGGCACCGACGACCTGGTCGCCCTGCACCGCAACCACGGCGTGGTCCTTCTCGCACGAGGCGAGGACCTCGGAGAGCGCGTAGACCGGTTCGACGTTTGTGGCCTTGAGGGTTTCCCAGAGGTGCAGGATCCCGTCCAAGTCGGCCGAATGGAAATCCCTAATCCGCCAGTTGGTCATAAGGTGTCTCCCGAGTGGTTCGTCGCTGAGCCGGATGGAACAGTTCCGTCAGCCTGGGCCGACGGAACTGTTCCTCCGAGCTTAGGCGAACCATCCGGCTGCCGTGCTTCCGTTACGGCGGCCGCCAGTTCGGGTCCCCGGCGGGGAAGGGTTAGAGCACGGCCAGCAAATCCTTCATTTCCTTGATCTCGTCCGCCTGCGACGCGGCGACGTCCTTGGCCAGCTTGATGGCCTCAGAATTATTGCCGCTTCGAACCTCGGTATTGGCCATCTCCACGGCGCCCTCGTGGTGCGCGATCATCTGGGTCAGGAAAAGTTTCGCGGCTTCCGCGCCCGTGGCGGCGTCGAGTTTCCGAAGGTCATCCTCACTCATCATGCCGGACATTGCATGGCCGCCCGGCATCTGGGTGGCTTCATTCCAGCTGTCCAGCCAGCTGGTCATCCGCTCGATCTCCGGTCCCTGGGCTGCCTTGATTCGGCCAGCCAAGGCCGTCACCCTTGCGTCGATGCCCTGCTTTTTGAGCATCATTTCGCTCATCTCGACGGCCTGGGCATGGTGTGGAATCATTCCCTGCGCGAACATCGTGTCCGGGGCGTTGTGGTCGGCGGCTGTGGCTGCCGTGCTCGGACCCATGCTGTGGTCCATGCCCGGCATGGTGCTGCCGCCGGGGCTGGCGCAGCCAGCCAGGGTGAGAGCGGCAGCGAAAGCGGTCGCGGAAAGTGTCAGCGCTTTGTTCATGGTGGTTCTGTCCTTTAAAAATCCGGCTCATGCCGGCGTCGACGTGGGTCAGCAGCCGGTTGAGGGCTGCGGGCGCGGGCGGCGCCGAAGCGCGGCCCGACCGCCTCTACGTCCGGCTGATCGACAAATCCCCGGGCGTGGGTGTGACTGGTGAGAATGCTACGGCTGGAGCCAGTTCCGTTGGCGGCGCGATGCGCTGGGCAGGTCGCAGGGCTGAGGCCGGCGGGGGAGCGGTCGGGGAAGCTCCCGGTGGTGCAGGCGTGCAGGACGTGTGCGCGGTGGTCTGGCCGTCGCACTCACCGCCGCAGAAGCACGACGGCGATGCCGGGATGTCGGAGGACTCTTTGTGGACCGCAAAGCCCGGGCCGTAAACAGCCGCATGGGACGACACAGGGTGAACCGCGGCTGAGTGCCCTGAGGCGGTTTGGCTCGGGTCTGCGGCCTTGGCCTGGGCGGCCAGGTGCGAAGGTGACGGGTGGACGGCGTGAGAACCCGCCAGTACATGCATGCCCAGGAAGCCAGCCAGCACGGCGAGGACGGCCGCCAGGAGCGCAGTCCGAAGCAGGGCGGCAGCCATGCCCCGGTTGCCTCGCGTGGCCATGTCCTTCCCCTTCCTGTCCGGTGTGCCGCATTTCAGGCTACCGGGTTCAACGGTGGTGCCGGTCATCGCGTTCCGCGGGTTCCTGCGGTTGGTTCCCTGACCCGGCCCCCTCGAACCGGCTGAGTCAGATCCCGAGGGAGGCGAGGCTCTGCCGAAGCGTTTCCGCGCAGTGGTGGAGCGAGGCCACTTCGCCCTCGTCCATCGGCGTCTCCAGCACTGCGCGCACACCGCCGCTGCCCACGACGCTGGGCAGGGACAGCGCCACACCGTCGATCCCGAACTGCCCGGCTAGCACCGTTGACACCGGCAGCACCGCGTTCTCGGCCCGCAGCAGCGCCTCCACGATCCGGGCGCCCGAGAGTCCTATCGCGTAGTTCGTCGCACCTTTGCCGGCGATCACCTTGTAAGCGGCACGGGTAACCTCGCGGGCCGTCGCGGCGAGGGAGCCGGGCGTGAAGAGACGCTCGCCGTTGACCTTCCAGTCCCGGATCGGCACCGGACCGATGGTCGCGCCGGACCACACCGGAAACTCGGTGTCACCGTGCTCGCCGACCATGCTGGCGTGGACACTGCTGACCGCCACTTCCGCCTGGCGTGCCAAAAGCCAGCGCAGCCGCGAGGTATCCAGCACGGTCCCGGACGAGAAGACCCGCGACGCGGGCAGCCCGGTGATCTTCTGCGCGGCGACGGTCAGGACGTCACAGGGGTTGGTGACCAGGACGTAGACCGCGTCCGGTGCGTGGTTCAGCAGCCGGGGCATGAGGTCTTCGAGGATGCGGATGTTGGTGCCGGCCAGGTCCAGCCGGGTCTGGCCGGGTGCCTGCTTGGCCCCCGCCGTGATGACAACGACGTCGGCGCCCTCGGTGACGCTGATGTCCCCGCCGCCGTTGACGGTCGCCGCCGCCGCGGTGAACTGGGTGCCATGGGCCAGGTCCAGGACCTCCGCCCCCGCCTTGGCCGCGTCCACGTCGAAGAGCGCGACGTGGCTCGCCGAGCCGCGGATCAGGGCGGCGTAGGCCAGGGAAGTGCCCACACTGCCGGCGCCGACGATGGCGAGCTTGGAACCGGAAGGTCCCGACATGCGTCGCTCCCTATTCCCCTAGAGGTGCTGGATGCCCGCCCGCTGCATCGCGTCCTTATAAACCGCGATGTTCTTGGCAAGGAGCTCCTCCTGCTTGGCCGCGGAGACTGCAAAGGCGCGGCCGCCGAGGGCGGTGGCTTTGTAGATCTTCACGCCGCGGTTCTTCAGCGAGGAGTGGTAGGTCTTTTCGAAGAGCGTCAGGAACGCATGAGCGTCGGCGCCGTGGGCGATGATCGCGGAGGTGCGCTTATTGATCTTCATGAACTGGCGGAAGGGACGCAAGCCGTCGGTCTTCTCCTGGACATTCAGGGCGGAGGGGAGCTCGGGATCGCGGACCCACGGGTAGGCGTTCCACGGCATCACGTAGCGCGGATCGAGCTCAACGGCCTCGTAGATGGACGTGGCCCGGCGTGCGGCTTCGTCGTCATTGAAGTGGGAGACGAAGCCCGACTCGGTGCCCTTGCCGGGCGCTATATGGAGGCTGACGATCCGGCACTCGTCCTCATCATGGACGGGGTCGATGTATGGGACCACAGATCCCGGCTTCTTTTCCATCAGTTCGTCGCAAAGCTGCGTCACCGCGGCGATGTTCGGTTCCTGCAGCAGGGTCTTCTTTTCGTCCCAGTCAATCGTCACGATTTCTCCCTCAGCACTCGGCGTCCAGAATCAGGCGTCTTCTTCCACTCTACGCTCATGAGTTGGAGCGCGTTTTCGGAGGGCGCGGAAGAGTCGGCAGCCCCCTAGCCGGAGTCCCTAGCCCGGAAGTACGCTTATAAGGCCTGCAGGTGACCATCTGATTTGCTCGGGTCGTTCGGGACGTTCAGTCGTCCGGGCCAGCTCATAGCGAGATCGCGAAGGTACCTGCAGGCCCTGTGTCTGAGGCCGCGACCGGACGGAATACCGCGAACTCGGGGGCTCTGTCTGCACCACGGCTGCGGACGTTGGTTAGCTGGGCAGCGCCGAACCTCTGCGACACTGTCGCTCATGAACTTCGACAAAAAGTCACTCATTGCCGCTGGCTTCACCGGCTTCCGTTCGTTTGCGGAGCTCGAACTGAGCCAAATTCCGCAAGGGCCAGGTGTCTATGCGGTACTGATGCCGGAGGGCTTTGTTCCACGATTCTTAGTGACAAGCGCTGGCGGCCGATTCAAAGGCAAAGACCCCTCCCTTAGTAAGGCTGCCTTGTCTGCTGAGTGGATCGGTGGTGCTGACGTCCTCTACATCGGCAAGGCAGGTGCCGGTAAGGCTGGAAGACGCGGTCTGCGCAAAAGGATTCAGGAATTCGCGGATTTTAGCCGCGGTCTCCCGGTGGGCCACTGGGGAGGCAGGTTGCTCTGGCAGCTCGCGGATTCCCAAGCGTTGGTGATTGCCTGGATGGAGCTTCCGCCGAACCTAGTAGACGCGACGGAAGCTCGGTACCACGCGGAGTTCGTGGCGTTACACGGTCGGCTTCCCTTTGCCAACCTTGTTCAAGTACGGAGCACATCCAGGTGACCCTGCCCCGCTGAATTGCCTCTCAGCTGCGTCAATCTCCGCGCTTTTGCCTTGCGTCGCAGTTCTCGCCGCTGGCGGAATGCCGCCGCCGACGTATACGCCGTTTCCGGTAGCGGTGGCGCGGTGGAGTAGTAGGTGTGCCCGGTTGGGGTGGTGAGTTCCATCGTGTGCCGGCCGGGTCCGGGTCTGGGTTGCGCGCTCCAGCCGGGGGTTTCTTTGGTGTGGTTGCAGGCTTCGCAGAGTCCGGCGCCGTTGCTGGCGGTGGTCGGTCCGTCGTTGTGCCAGGGGATGATGTGGTCCAGGTGCCGGATGGGGGCGTCGCAGTAGGGTGTGCGGCAGGTGTCGTCGCGGGTTTGGATGAACCGGCGCAGTCCGGGCGGGAAGATGCGGGCGCGGGAGTCCATGGCGACCAGGTCCCCGGTCCCGGGGGCGGTGTAGAGCCGCCGGACCCAAGTCGCGAAGGCCGGATCGTCCCTGCTGGGGCCCGGGCTGCCGGTGCCGGGCTCCGTGCCGGCGGCCGGTCCGTTGAGTAGTTCCCGGGCCCAGCCGGCGGGGACGATGCCGTAGCCGGGGAGCCGGGCGGGTTCGCTGTCGGCTTGAAGGAGGGTGCGGTCGGTCATGACGAGTTGGATTTCGACTCCGTTGATCCCGCCGGGTGTGCCGGTGGTGCGTTCGACGAGGGTGTCGGCCATCAGCTGGCCGCGGGTGCGGGGGTCTCCGCCGGAGCGGAGGGTGTCGGCGTGCCGGGTGAGGGCCGCGTACATGGCGACGCCCTGGCCCACGGGCAGCAGGGCGGTGAGGTAGCACATGGTGTCCGGTGCCGGGCGGAGGCTGATGCGGCGTTCGGTCGCGGCGTGCGCGGCGCGCTGGGTGACGGAGCGGGGGTCGCGGCGGTAGGCGGCGGCGCGGGCTGCGGCGGTGATGGCCCGGTCCCCGGCGCCGTCGAAGGTGCCGGTGTCGGGGGCGAGTTCTTCGTCCACGGCGGTCCGGTCGGCCGCGGGCAGGCAGGCGGTTTCCCGGACCAGGACGGAGGCGCGCCATTCGTTCAGGTGCCCTGTTTCCAGGGCGGTGAGGGTGTGCGGCATTTCGGTGACGAGGGCTTTCGCCAGGCCCAGGAGCCGGCCGCCTTTGGCCGGGGACTCCCGCCGGGCCAGGGCGATTTGCGCCGCGATCCCGGTCCCGAGCTGGTCGGCGGGGATCCCGGCGGCGGCTTGTTCACGCCGCTGGGCCAGGTCAAACGCGACCGCGAGCCGGGCCTGACGGGCAGCCAAAGCTGACTTTTCGTCCTCCAGGGCGCGGATCTCCGCAATCAGCGCGGCCGAGTCTGCCGAAAGCGGGCGGCGCACCGCGATCTGCGCTGCGTCCGCGTCCGTCTTCGCTGACATCCCGCCCACTTCGGGCTCCCGCTTGCCGTCCATGGAAACACGCTATCGGGCACCGCTGACAATATTGGTCGGTCGCCAGGGAACGGTGAATCCGTAAGCTTTAGGGAACGTCCGCCTTAGCCGAGGAACCCCATGCCGATCACCAAAGCGTCGCTAAAACACGACGGCTTCACCGGATTCCGGTCCCTCTCGGACCTCGATATCAACCGGATCCCGCAGAAGCCGGGCATCTTCGCCGTGCTGCTGCCCGAGGGGTCAGCGCCCAACAGCATCCGGCCGCAATTCCTCGCCAAAAGCACGGCGGGCGTCTTCAAAAAGAAGGACCCCACCCTGAAGGCCGACCTGCTCGATGTCGAATGGGTCGACGGTGCGGAGGTCCTTTATCTGGGCAAGGCTGGCCCCGGCAGCAAGGGCAACCGCGGGCTCCGCCGGCAGATCCAGGAATTCGTGGATTTCGGCAGAGGCAAGCCGCCGGGCCACTGGGATGGGCGGTTGATCTGGCAGCTCGTCGGCGCCCCCAGACTGATCATCGCGTGGAAGGAACTGCCCCTCCAGGACCTCGCCGCGGAAGAGGCCCGCTACCACGCAGCATTCGTGGCAGAGTTCGGTCAACTGCCGTTCGCGAACCTGGTCCAGGCCCGAGTCAAGGGCGCTTGATAACCGGAGGGCTAAATCCCGCCGCCATGGGTAAACCGGCCGGCCACTAGCGTCGCGCCCACCGGCATCGCGGCAAATTCGGCGTCCGAAACGGCAAGCGGGTCGGCGTCGAGCACGACGACGTCGGCCGGGTCCCCGACGCTGATCCGGCGCCGCCCCCGTGAGGATGCCGCGAGGGCTTCCTGGCGGGTGAGCGCCTGCTCCGGGTGCCACGGCGGCCGTCCGTCGCCGCGCGCCCGCGTGGTGGCCGCGGACATCGCGACCCACGGTTCAAGGGGTGCCACCGGCGCGTCCGAGCCGAGCGCCAGCACAGCCCCGGCGTCGAGCAGCGAACGCAGCGGGAAGGCCCGCTCCGTCCGGCCGGCCCAGTTGGAGTCGGCGGCGTCGCGGTCATCGAGTGCGTGGGCTGGCTGTACGCTGGCGGTCAAACCCAGCTCGCCGAAGCGGGCGAAGTCCTGCTGCCGAACAAACTGGGCATGCTCAATCCTGCCCTTGATTCCGGCCGACCCGTAAGCATCCAGCGCCACTTCGTTGGCACCGTCGCCGATCGCGTGCACCGCCGGCACGAACCCGGCCTCCCTCGCCTTGACCAACAGTTCCAACAACTCGGTCTCGCTGACCGTGAGCAGCCCGCGACCGCCGTGCGGGTAGGGGTCGACGCAGAACGCGGTGCGCGTATTAAGAGAACCGTCAATCAGTACCTTCAACGGGCCCACGCGAAGGAGTCCGCAGCTGCCCGGAACCAGGTCCCCTGTCCGCATTTCCGCGGAGATGGCACGGTCCAGGTCCTGCGGATAGACGCCGGCCTCCACCCGGAAGGAGTCGAAGCCCGCGGCGATGCGCCGCAACCAAGGGTCCCGGTTCCAGACCATCTCGAAGTCGACCACCCCGACGATCCCGCGGGCAGCGGCTGCCTTGCCGGCGTCGCACACCATTGCATCTACCGTCTCCTCGGGCAGCCGTCCCAGTTCGCGGGTGAGTTCAAAGGCAGGTTCCTCCCGGAGCAGCCCGTCGTCGCCCACCGCAACCCCGTACCGTGCGGCCGCGGCACTGTTGAGCCAGACGCAGTGCAGGTCATGGCTGATCAGCGCGGCCGGGGCGCCGGCCGCGGCGACGTCGAGCAGTTCACGGCTGGGCAGGTCCGCCCAGCCGGCGTCCCTGAAGCCGACGCCGACCAGCGTCGAGCGGCCAGCGGGCCCGGTGGCGGCGCCCCGGGATGCGGGGCCGGCTAGGTGACGGCGGACGACGTCGGCCGTCTCACGCGCAGACGAGGTGCCGGACAGGTCGATTCGGCCGGCAGTCAGCGCCCACTGGGTCATGTGGACGTGCTCATCCCACAGTCCCGGAATAACGAAGCGGCCGTCCAGGTCCACGCGCCGGGACATGGGCGGCAGGCCCAGTGATCCGGACGGCGCGATCCGCGCAACGGAGCCGTCAGTAATGAGAATGTCACACAACGTCACTTCCGCCGGTTGTCGGACCGAAGCGAGAACGAGGTGCTGTTCGACGGCACCCTGAGCGGGTTTTGGCATAGGGACAAGGCTAGGCGGGCCGTGCTGCGGCAGCAATCCCGGTCCCGGCAGCCACTAGCGTCACAGCAACCCCGGCGCGGCAACTTTGGACTGCCGCAAGGGACTTTTGCCCCTTTGCTCGCCGGCGGGGGCAGGCCACTCTGGACTAGGAGCGATTCCTGCACGACATTCAGGAATTGGGGGACGAATCGCTCCGTACGAAATATCGGTCTCGCTATGACCCTGGGGTGAGGAAATGGCATATCCACTTTCCAGCTTGGGCAGGAAAGACAGGGGACCCGCCATCATGAGTAGTGCAAGTTTGAACGCTCGGCGCCGACCGATCAGCGCGTTTGTGCCGAGCGGGAGCGCTGAGGCCGTATGACTACGGTGCGCCAAATGAACCAGACCAGCCGAGCCAGGTCTTTCCACGCCCATCCGTCGCACGGTGATCCGAGGATCAAGGTGGTCATTCGGATTGACACCAGCGCAGAGTCCGCTCGGGTGGAGGTGCGGGGCGTCGTCACCATGGCGAACATCCGCGCCCTTCATGTCGTCTGCCGCCGCGTCACTTCCAAGCTTGCCGGCTACGAGATCATCGTCGACCTGGCCCATGCAAGGGTCAGCGGAGCCGCCTTTGATGAACTGCAGGAACATGCGCGTCAGTCCGTCATTTCATCCGGAATCGACTCCTCCGTCACCCCTTGCCAGCTGCGAATCATCGATCCGCCGGTCATTCTCCGACTCAAGGAGCTTGCATGAAAGCGCTGGTGTACGGCGGTCCCGGTCAGAAGTCCTGGACGGAGGTGCCAGAGCCGAAGCTCCAGCATCCCACCGATGTGATCGTCCGCGTGGACACCACAACCATCTGCGGCACGGACCTCCACATCCTCAAAGGGGATGTCCCCGCCGTAACGGAGGGGCGGATCCTAGGCCACGAGGGCGTTGGGACCATCACCGAGGCGGGTTCCTCGGTAACGGGCCTCAAGGTGGGGGACCGTGTCATTATTTCGTGCATCAAATCCTGCGGCCATTGTGCAAACTGCAAGACCGGCCTGTACTCGCACTGCATGGGCGAGGAGGGCCAGGCCGGGATCGGCTGGGTCTTCGGCCATTTGATCGACGGGACGCAGGCTGAATACGTTCGCGTTCCTTACGCCGAAAATTCGCTGCACCTGCTGCCGGAGGGTGTGAGCGACGAGCAGGCCGTTATGCTGTCCGACATTCTCCCCACCGGGTTTGAAATCGGCGTGCAGTACGGCCGGGTCAAGCCCGGCGACACGGTCGCCGTAGTGGGCGCCGGGCCGGTAGGACTGGCAGCCATCGCGACAGCCGGCCTGTACGGTGCCGCCACCATCATCGCCGTCGACCTGGACGCCAACCGGCTGGAAAAGGCGCGGGAGTTCGGTGCGACAGACGTGGTGCTCTCCGGCGACGCCGACTGGAAGAACCGGGTCTTGGCCCTGACGGACGGGCAGGGGGTGGATGTGGCCATCGAAGCGGTCGGCATCCCGGCCACCTTCAACATGTGCACGGATATTGTCAGGCCGGGCGGCAACGTCGCCAACGTGGGGGTGCACGGCAAGTCTGTGGAGCTGCACGTGGAAGACCTGTGGATCCAGAACATCAACATCAGCATGGGTCTGGTCAATGCCAACACCACCCCCATGCTGCTCAAGCTGGTGGCCCAGAACAAGGTGCCGGCAGGGAAATTCGCCACCCACCACTTCAGTTTCGACCAGTTCATCGAGGCGTATGACACCTTTGCCCGGGCTGCGGAAACGAAGGCCCTGAAGGTGGTGCTTACCGCGTGAGAGCCCACATTGTTTACGATTCGGCGTTCGGCAACACGAAATCGGTGGCCGAAGCCGTGGCCGGTTCGCTCGGCGCGCTCGCGACCAGCCCGATACCGGTCGGTGACTTCCGGCCGGTGGACCTTCTGGCCGGGGATCTGCTGATTCTCGGCAGTCCGATCAACGGCTGGCGTCCGACGCCGAAAATCGCCGAACTGCTCAGTGCCCTCGGGGACGGGCATCTCAAGGGGGTTAAGGCGGCCGCTTTCGATACCCGCGTGCGGATGTTCATTCACGGGGACGCGGCAAAGAAGATGGCGCACACCCTCCGGGACCAGGGGGCCGACCTGATCTCCGAGCCCATGCCCTTCTACGTCCAGGGCAGCGAGGGGCCGTTGCGCCCCGGCGAAATCGAGAAGGCGGCGCGATGGGGCAAGTCCCTGCTGGAGGCGTTGGACCAGTCATGAAACCGGGCCGGATCGTCATGCTGGTGCTTGGCACGCTTGCTGCGTTGCTGGGCCTGGGACTTCTGGCTGGCGCTGCCTTTTCCGGCTGGGCCAACTACCAGCAACGCGACGGCCGCTACTTCACCACCCCGTCGGAACGCTACAGCGTTGACTCCTATGCCTTGACCTCTCCGCGGCTCAACGTCATGTCCGACGCCGGACCCGCCGGCGTCGACCCGGCAGGGATCGCCGGCAGCGTGATGCTCCGCGGTTCGACAGCCGACTCCGCCCGGCAGATTTTCATCGGCATTGCCCCTCAGAGCGATGTTGCCTCGTATCTGAACAACGTCAAGCACTCGGAACTGGTCGAGGTCCGCTTCTCACCCTTCCGGGTCCAGTACAACGATGTTTCCGGCAGCATGCCCCCGGCCCGGCCGACCGAGCAGACCTTCTGGGCGGCCTCCGCCAGCGGCCCAGGTACCCAGGAACTCCAATGGAATCTGCGCTCCGGTAACTGGGCAGTGGTGATTATGAACGCCGACGCAAGCAGCCCGGTGTCTGTTGACCTGCGCGGCGGTGCGCGCTCGGACCTCCTCTGGCCGGTGTTCATTGGTCTGCTGATCGGTGGCATCGCGTTGCTCGCTATCGGCGTCCCGCTGATCGTGGCCGGCGCGGCCGGGCTCGGCCGGGGAGGTCCGCCGCACGGCCCGCAGTACGCCGCCGCTACGCAAGGTCAGGGGCGCAACGGTCTACCGTACGCCGGGCAACCACACAACGGGGCGCCCTACCCCCGGGTTCCCGCTGGCTATCCGGAACCCCCCGCCTCCGGCCCGCCGCCGGGCGGATATGTTTATCCGGCCCGGCTGAGCGGCTATCTGGAACCGCAGCTGTCCCGCTGGCTGTGGTTGGTCAAATGGTTCCTTGCCATCCCGCACTTCATCGTGTTGTTTTTCCTCTGGTTCGCTTTTGTCGTCACCACGATCGTGGCCGGGTTCGCGATCCTCTTCACCGGCCGTTATCCGCGCTCGATCTTTAATTTCAACGTCGGCGTCATCCGCTGGAGTTGGCGTGTGGCCTTCTACTCCTACTCGGCCCTCGGAACGGACCAGTACCCGCCCTTTACACTCGCCCGCACCGGTTATCCGGCGGACTTCGACGTCGACTATCCGGCGAAGCTGTCGCACGGGCTGGTCCTCGTGAAGTCCTGGTTGCTGGCAATTCCGCACCTGTTGATCGTCGGTGTCCTCACCGGGACCACCCGGGTGTGGGGCGCTCGCGAAGGGTACTGGGACGATGGTCGATGGATCGAGCAGAACGCGGGCATCTCCTTGATCGGGCTGCTGGTGCTCATTGCCGGCGTGGTCCTGCTCTTCACCGGGCAGTACTGGCGGGGCTTGTTCGACCTGCTCATGGGCCTGAATCGGTGGATATACCGGGTGATCACGTACGTAGCCCTCATGCGGGACGAATACCCGCCGTTCCACCTGGACATGGGGCCCACTGACCCGGGCGATCTGCAACCGGTCGGGCCCGGACCTTCGACGACGCCGGTGTACGGCCAAGCACCGCAACCGTACGGCCAGACGCCCCCGGGGGCCGGCGAGCGGGGCCAGTACGGCCGGTCGTCGGGCTATTTCGGCATTGGTGGTCCACCCGCATCGGTTCCACCGGAAGTTCACGAGGGCCGCGGCAGCCAGGACAGTCCTCCGCCGCCGGGGACCGGAAACGGGCCGGAACAAGGCCGCACGCCCGGGCCCGAGAGCCCGCTGCCCCCCGGGCCGGCTGCGCCGCCCCGGTCCTGAGCAGCGCCTCCCGTATCTGGGCAGCGCCGCCTGCAGCGCAACCGGGAAGGAACCGCCCCTAGCCCAGCTATTCCACCGTGACCTTGATTCGCTGCACCGCGTTGTTGCCCATGCCCTGGTAATTCCAGACCTGGTCAAGTGGCTGGGTGGCCCCGGTAGCGTCCGTGGCCCGGCAGGACAGTTCGTGGTCCCCGGGATCCGCCACCCACGGCAGTGACCAGGCTGACCACGCAAAAGGAGCAGGAGGCTGAGCCACTTGTGCCGGCAGCCACGTGCCGTCGATCCCGACATCGACACGCGTCACCCTGCCGTGGCCGGACCAGGCCCGTCCGCTCAGCATCACCGGGCCGGCGGGCATAATCCGCTGCCGGGTGAAGAAATCCGGAACGCCGGGCGGAACCATGAGTGCCCGGACTTTCATCCACGAAACGGGGGTGCCGGGGTCGTCCGCGTCCTGCTGGTAGCGGTAGGCCACCGACTGCTGGAAACCGGCGAAAGGCTTGGACAGCACCTTGATTGAGGAGAGCCACTTGACGCTGGCCATGCCGTACCAGCCCGGGACCACCAGCCGCAGCGGAAACCCGTGCTGGGGCGGTAGTTGCGTGCCGTTCATCCGGTAAGCAAGCACGACATCGGGTCGAAGGGCCTGGTCCACCGGCAGGCTTCGCGCGTACTGCTGCCGGACCCCGCCCTGGATGCCGGCGTCGGCACCGGTGAAAGCGACCTCCACGGCGTCGTCGTCGACGCCCGCCTGGGCCAGCAGGTAGGCCAACGGCACGCCGGTCCACACCGCTGTGCCCACGCCCTCCAGTGTCCATGGCTGGCTCAGCGGCCGGGGCTTGAGCAGGGATCGGCCGTTGCCCGCGCACTCCAGCGTGACCGGGACGCTGATGCTTGGCGCCCGGCTCAGCGCACGCAGGTTCAGTTCCAGGGACCGCTCCACCGCGCCGCCGATCCGCAGGTGCCAACTGTTCCCGTCGATGGCCGGGATGTCGAAATGGTCCAGCAGATAGTGCAGTCCGGGCGGAGTTACGTCATTCCGGAGTGCCTCCAGCGGCATCGAGTGGTTCCGCACCGCAAGTTGCAACTCTTCCGCGGTGAGCGGTCCGTCACTGGGTTCCGCCGGGTGCACCGCCAGCCGTTCCGTCTGCCTGCGCCGTGCCAGAACGGGGGAGATGTGCTTGGACAGTTGCTTCGGCATGGGACTGCGATTCTGCGAGGTCCGGCTTTCGGCGCCAGCCGGGAATCGGCCGGCGTCGCCTGCTCTCAGGTGTACGCCGGCACTTCGAGGCCGTCAATACCAAGCAGACGCGGCGCGGCGCCCGGTACTGACGGCCAACAAAAGGAGACCCCTCCGGTCAGGCCTCCCGGGAGGCCGGTGACTTGGTCTGCGCAGGGTCACGCTCGGCGAGGGATCCGATGGCGGCGTCGATCTTGTCCAGGACCTCCTGATCCAGCTTCACGCCGGCGGCCGCCACATTCTTCTCGATCTGCTCCGGCCGGGATGCGCCCATGATCGCCGACGCCACGTTCTTGTTCTGCAACACCCACGCAATGCTCAGCTGCGCCATCGTCAGCCCCGCCTCATCGGCGATCGGCTTGAGCTGCTGCACGCCGGTAAGGACCTCATCGGACATCCAGCGCTCGATCATCCGGGCGCCACCCTTTGAATCGGTCGCCCGGCTGCCCTCGGGGGCCGGTTTGCCCGGGTGGTACTTACCGCTGAGCACGCCCTGTGCCATGGGGGACCAGACAATCTGGGACAGGCCGAGCTCCTCGGAGGTGGGGACGACCTCCGCCTCGATGACGCGCCAGAGCATGGAGTACTGCGGCTGGTTGGAAATGAGCTGGAAGCCGAGCTCCTTCGCGAGGGCGTGGCCCTCGCGAATCTGGCTGGCGGTCCATTCGCTGACCCCGATGTACAGGGCTTTGCCCTGCCGCACGATGTCAGCGAAGGCCTGCATAGTCTCTTCCAGCGGCGTCTCGAAGTCGTAGCGGTGGGCCTGGTACAGGTCCACGTAGTCCGTCTGCAACCGGGACAGTGACCCGTTGATGGACTCCATGATGTGCTTGCGGGAAAGGCCCAGATCGTTGTGCCCCTTGGGACCGGTGGGGCCAAAGACCTTGGTGAAAATCTCCAGCGACTCGCGCCGCTCGTCTTTCAGCGCCTCGCCCAGGACGGTCTCCGCGGCAGTGTTGGCGTAGACGTCGGCGGTGTCAAAGGTGCTGATGCCGGCGTCGAGCGCGGCACGCACGCACTGGGTGGCGACGTCGTTTTCCACTTGAGAGCCGTGGGTAAGCCAGTTGCCGAAGGTGATTTCTGAGATTTTGAAGCCGCTGTGGCCGAGGTATCTGAATTCCATGGGTTCCAACGTAGCCCAGATGCCCCTCGCGGGTAAGGCTTCAGCTGGCCTTGCGCTCGGCGTCGGGGCTGGGTACTTCGCGGACCGAAACCTTCACCTCGGGAGCCGCAGCCGCCTTCGCCCGCGCACTGGCCCGGAAGTCGGCGCGCTCGACGGCGGCGGCCCACTCGGGGGACAGCTGAGCTTCCCTGCGCGCCGGCTTTGCCGGGTTTCCCGCCTTCACGGACGCCGTAGTCAGCCCCACGGGCACAAGGGCGGGAGTGCGGCGGCGGAACAGGGCAGCGCCTGCAGTGGCCACCAGCCGGCCCACTCCAGCGAGGAGCAAAATGGCGACGAAAGCGATGAACACTCCCACGAACATGACGAGGCCGATCCCGAGGGTGGCGAAAAAAGTCAGGTTCATTGCCATCGTCGTAGGGTCTTCCACTTCGCCTCTCCAGTCCACAGTTTGCCGCGAGGTCGTTGCTTGTCTCGCCGCTCAACAGCACTTCTAACCATACGGAGAACTCGCCGCCGGACACGAGGCGAAAGGGCGTATGCGGCAGGATGTATCCAAGCTGATACCTTCCACGCCCTCGAGGCGGCAATCACGACTGGCGCGGGACCGGGCAGCGACGGCGGACCGATTTTCTGAGGATCCACGCGAAGGTTCCCGGCCACCCGGAACCCCGCCCTGCTACCATCGGCGCATAGCTGACATGTCCTGCTGACCGAACGTAAGGAACGGCTCCATGACCAACTGGGTCTACCCGCTCGGAACGGCAGCAGACGGCAGATGGGATGTCTCCCTTGGGGCGTCCGGTTCCCCCCTCCCTGCCGAAGGGTGGAGCCACACGGGGTTGAAGGTGGCCACCCTCACGGCGGGCACCGAGGTCGTACTTCCCGCAGCCGCCGAGGAACGCCTTATCGTTCCGCTCAACGGATCATTCAACGTCCTTGTGGACGGCAGGGAGCACCACCTGCACGGCCGGCCTTCGGTGTTCCACGGGCCGAGCGACGTTCTCTACTCAGGCTCGGAGCGGATGGTCACCGTTAGATCTGACGGCGGCGGCCGGGTTGCCATAGCCACCGCGCCGGCCAAAGCCTCGTACCCCACCAGGCTGGTGCGAGCAGCAGAGATACCGGTCGAACTGCGCGGAGCGGGCAACTGCTCCCGCCAGGTCCACAATTTTGGCACCCCTGCGGTGCTGGAAGCCGACCGGTTCATTGTGTGCGAGGTCCTCACCCCCGCCGGCAACTGGTCCTCCTACCCGCCACACAAACATGACGAGGAAAAAGAGGGCGAAACCAGCCTCGAGGAGATCTATTACTTCGAGACGCAGACCGCGGCCGGTTCGGGGGCGCCCCCGGGCGCAGATGCCATTGGCTATCAGCGCGTCTACGCGTCCGACGCGCGCCCCATCGACGTTTCAGCCGAGGTCCGCACCGGCGATGTCGTCCTTGTGCCCTATGGCTGGCACGGCCCCGCAATGGCGGCTCCCGGTTACGACCTGTACTACCTGAACGTCATGGCGGGCCCCGGTCCTGTTCGGGAATGGCTCATCAGCGATGATCCGCACCACGGCTGGATACGCCAGAGCTGGGAGAACCAGGAAATCGACCCGCGGCTGCCGTTTGGGACGTAAAGGCCGCGAGATGCGGCGCCTATAGTCGAAGGGATCCCCGCCGGACCCGGTCCGGCCCGTCGGAAGGACTTCCATTGCCGCACCCTCAGGACACCGGCTCACAGCCCGCGGGCATCCCGTACGAAGGCAACTGCCCGTGCCTGTCCGGTGAGCAGTACAACGACTGCTGCGGCCGGTACCACCGCGGCGAAGCGGAGGCGCCGACGGCGGAACAGCTCATGCGGTCCCGCTACGCCGCCTTCGTGGTTCTCGACGCCGGCTACTTGCTGCGGACCTGGCACCCGGACACCCGCCCTGGCCTGCTGGAGCTCGATCCCGAGATCCAGTGGCGGCGACTGGACATTGTCTCAACCAGCGCCGGCGGTCCGCTGGACAGCGACGGGGTCGTGGAGTTCAAGGCATACTTCAGGCACGACGGCGAGCGTGGGCTTCAGCAGGAAACAAGCCGTTTCGTGCGCCGCGCCCGCCGCTGGTACTACCTCGGGGCGATGAAGCTGGCCTAGCGCTCCTCGACCGTTTCCACCGGGGTGAAGCCGGCGCGGTCCACCTTGCGGTGGAAACGCATGCCGGCAAGGCCGCCCAGCATGGCGCCAATGAGGGCCACGACGGCTACAACGATGGCGGCGATAAGGCTCATGGTGGTGAGTTGGCCTTCGTTGACCGGGATCCGGGGGAAGCTGTTCAGGTTCGCGAGGACGTTGAACTGCTGTCCTGCGGTCGCGGCCAGGATAGCGACAATGACGGCCGCGATAATGGCCCAGATCCACACCATCAGGCCTTGGCGCGCGCCGTTGAAGCGAGCCATTCGGCCTGCCACGTAACCGCCGCAGTAATACGACACGAAGAGAATCACCAGCAGCGCGATGATGCCGGCGATCCCTACGCTTTGGTTGTTCGTCGCCTGGTTGACGGCCTCGTTGACGTTGGTGTTGGTGGCGAGGCCGACGGCTGTGCCTGCGGCGGCGACCAGGGCGGTCAGCAACACAGCCATGCCGGTGGCCGCGAGCCAACCGAAGAACGCCGATCCCACCTTGATGCCGCCGAACTGCTCCTTTTCACGGGCCACCACCGTCTCGCGGGTGGGGACCTCCTCGACGACGGTGTCCCGTTCAAGGCGGTCCTGCCGGTCATGCCGGGTTCCGTGGATTACGCCGGTGTCGCGGCTGGCTGCCGTCCCGCCAGCCGTCGCTCCTGCGACGGGTGCGGCGGGGAAAGCGCGGGTATCGTCGGTGCGCGACGTCCGGGTTTCTGCCCTGGTTTCTGCGCGGTCCTCGTCCCGGTAGTCGGCGCGGTCCTCTGACCGGTGGCTCCGCTCGGCGACGACGGGCCGTTCAGCGGTTGCGCCCGCCTCGCGGGCGTCGTGGATCCGGTCATCGTGACCGAGGGTGGCGTCGTCCTCGCGGGCGCGGCGCGGAGCGCTGTCTTCGGGGCCTACTGTGCTGCTCATGATGGCTGCTCGCTTTCATTGATTGTCCCGCGCTCATCGTTTGAGCCGGGCACCGCAATGCTTCGACCGTCATCAGGTCTTACTCCACCTAACCATGCCCCCGAGCCCAATAGCAAGGATGCTTACTATTGAGCCACGAGCCGGGTCGGGCCGACATAACCGCACGTCAGCGATAGGTTCGGTGCAGGTTTTCCTTCGTTGAGGCGCGGGGAGTCGCGTCAGCGATCCAGGGCCCGGTCCCCTCGGACTGATCCAGCACCCCGGCCTCGAGCCACTCGTAATCCCCGGCGAGAACCTTGCGCGTCAAGGCGCGGTCGCCGTCGTCGGTATTGCGCCAAAGCTGCTCGAAGTATTCCTCGACCCGGACCCTTGCTTGCTCGCAGTAAGCATCCGCGAGTTCGTAGGCTGAGGCGCCGCGTTCCGGAGAGGTCCGCAGCAACATCTCTGCCCGCGAGCAGCACGCCGCCATTGCGAACAGCTCGGCACCAATGTCCACAATCCGGCCAAGAAATGCCTGCTTGTGCTCCAGTTTCGCCTGCCAGCGGCCCATCGCGTAGAAGGTCTGCCGGGCCAGCCGCCGCGAGGCCCGCTCCACAAAACGCAAGTGCCTCGCGAGCCGGCCGAAGTCACCGAAAGAACGCGGGTCCATGCCTGTTCCGGCCACGAGCTTTGGCAACCACCGCGCGTAGAAACCGGAGGCGCCGACGGCGGCCTTTGCCTTTTCGGACAGGCTGGCGTCCTGCGAGGCGAGGGCCCCCGCGGCGGCCAAATGGGCGTCCACTGCTTCCCGCGCGATCAACAGCCGCATGATTTCCGAGGACCCCTCAAAGATCCGGTTGATGCGCAGGTCCCGCAACTGCTGTTCGGCCGGAACTGCACGCTCGCCGCGGGCCTCCAGCGAGTCCGCGGTTTCGAAACCCCGGCCGCCGCGGATCTGAACCAGTTCGTCCGCAATCCGGCAGCTGATCTCGGTAGCCCACAATTTCGCAAGGGCAGCTTCGATGCGGACGTCCTTCTGGCCGGCGTCGGCCATTTCCGCGCAGAGCTCGAAGACGGCGTCGAGGGCGAAGGCGCTCGCGGCGATGAAGGCGATCTTCGTGCCCACCGCCTCGTGCTGGCCGACGGGCCGGCCCCACTGGGTGCGGGCGGTCGACCATTCCCTTGCGATCTTCAAGCTCCAGCGGCCGGAGGCGACACACAGCGCAGGGAGGGCGAGCCGGCCGGTATTGAGCGTGGTGAGTGCGATCCTCAGGCCTTGGCCTTCCCGGCCCAGCCGGTTGGCGGCCGGCACCCGGACCTGGTGGAAACGAGTCACGCCGTTCTCGATGCCGCGCAGGCCCATGAAGCTGTTGCGGTTCTCAACGGTAATGCCGGGGGAGTCCATTTCCACGACGAAAGCACTGATGCCGCCCTTGTGGGCGGAACCGTCGGCGTCGGTGTGCGCCGGGACGACCGCCATGACCACCACGAGTTCCGCGATGACCCCGTTGGTGGTCCACAGCTTCACCCCGTCCAGCAGGTAGGAACTCCCGTCCTCCGAGGGAACGGCGGTGCTGCCCATCCGGGCCGGGTCGCTGCCGACGTCGGGTTCGGTCAACAGGAACGCCGTCACCGCGCCGGCGGCACAGCGCGGCAGGTACTCCCGCTTCTGCTCAGGCGTGCCGAAAACCTTCACCGGTTCCGGCACCCCGATGGATTGGTGAGCGGACAAGAGCGCTCCGATACTCGGATGCACCGAGCCCAGCAGCGCCAAAGCCCGGCCGTAGTAGACGAGCGAGAGACCCAGCCCGCCGTATTCGCGGGGGATCTTCATGCCAAAGACCCCCAGGTCGGCGAGCCCGTCCAGGTATTCGTCCGGAATTTTCGCGTCCCGCTCAATTCTGCGACCCGACATGGTGCGGCAGTATGCGGTGAGCCGTTCCATGAACGCTTCACCACGTTCGACGTCGTCTGCCGGCGCTTGCGGCCAGGGGTGGATGAGGCTCAGGTCGAAGCTGCCCAGGTAAAGGCCCTTCGCAAAGCTGGGCCGGTCCCAAGTGGTTTCGCGGGCTGCTTCGGCAATGGCCCGGGCATCGGCAGCGGAAGCCTCGGGCCCGATGGTCTCCGGGATTCCCGGGACCGCGGTGTCGGTGCCGCCGGCGGCTGGATCTTGGGTTGCGGGGTTATCGATGGCGGAGCTCACTGGGCATCTCCTCTAACCGGTTGGCCGGCTCGAGCCCTGGATCCGCCGCGGGTGGAGGACCCTTCAGCTGTCCCGCAATACTACCCGCGGGTAGGTGCCTGTACTAGGGGAGGGCTGCCCGATTAGATCACCAGGGAAGTCGCTTGGAAGCTCCACCCTGCGGGCGTGATGCAGCAGCCGGTCCCAGGTCTCGTTGATGCCGTGGACCAGACCGAGCAGGAGGCTCGCTGCGATGAACCAGGCCAGCCGCCCGACTCCCAGCAGTGCCAGGGCCGCGAAGGCTGCCGTCAGGATGAAGGCGGTAATTGTCATGGCGAAGACCAAGGTTCCAGCGAACACCATCGTGCTGGTTTCTACCGCACTTATATCGAACTGCATTCTTCCTCCTGCACCGTTACTCGGCTGAATCGGTAACCTGAGCGTAGGGGGCGGTAAGAGAGCCCGGCCAGTGCTCCCGGGCGTGCCGCTGCCGGTTGATACGGGATCGAAATGCTACTCAGGCGTAGGTCACAGGCAGGTGACAATAATCCCACCAGTAACATCCGTAACAGGATGGCGGCCGGTTGCGGCGGCACCGGACGTGCGCCCGCTCCTGCCTTTGGTCGGACTTCACACCGTTCCGGCCAGCCCTGCGTTAACCTTGTATCTGGCAGTTTCCCTGGTCCGCTGCCCCACCCACCTCCAGCGATTGGAGAAAAGTGCCCCGTTCGGCTGTGTCCTCCGCCGACGCAATCGGCGCCCGGCTCCGGGACCTCGAGCTCCTCACCAAGGGACCAGCCTGGGCGCTGACCCGTTCCGCGCCTTGGGTGATCGCCGTGCTGCAAGCCTCCTTTACCCGGACCCGGCCGCAACTGCCGCTGGAACAGTTCCACGCCGACGTTGACGCGTTCCTTGAACAGCTCCGACGGCAAGACCCGGGACTCGGCGGGGGTTCCAATGGCAAGGGCTTCGGCGACGAATGGACCCGCAAGAACTTCCTCACCCGCCGCAACCAGTCCGGCCAGATCGTCTACGAGGTCACCGAGCCGGCGGCCCGCGTGCTCGCCTTCCTCGACAGCCTCTCCAGTGAGCGCTCCACCCTCAACGGGTCCCGGCTGGGGACGCTCCTGGGCGACGTCGAGAAGCTCGCCAACGAGACCAACCCGGACCAGAGCGCGCGCCTGGAGTCGCTTGAGGAGGAGATTGGCGAACGCCGTCAGCTCATTGAGGACATCAGCTCCGGCGAGTTCGACGGTCTGCTCGACGACGAAGAAGCCGTCGAAGCAGCCGGGAACATTCTGGACCTGGCGGCGAGCCTGCCCGCTGACTACAAGAAGATGCGTGACCGGATTGAAGAGCTGGTTGGCGAGTTGCGCAACCAGATCATCGAGGAATCGCTCAGCAAAGGCGCGACAATGGCCCAGGTGCTGGAGGCGGACAAGCGGCTGCGGCAGAGCCCGGAGGGCAGGACCTTCCGGTCCTTTACCGCCTTCCTGGAGGACCCGCAGCAGCAGCTGCGGTTCCGGTCCGCGATCGGCGAGGTGCTCAGCCGGCAGTTCGCCGACGAGCTCAGCCAGGACGAACGCGAGACGCTGAAAAACCTGGTGGCCGAGCTGCGCAGCCAGCACAGCCAGATCCAGCGGATCTACGGCAAGCTCAGCGAAAGCCTCAACACGTACGTCCAGAGCGACGATTACCGCCAGTCGGTCCGGCTTCGGAGGGTGCTGCGCGAGGCGGAGCAAGCGATCCGCTCGTTGCCGTATGAACGTGACCGTCCAGGCCTGGTCCGCGGACCGGTATTGTTCAACGCCGGTTTCGAATCCCTGGCAATGGTCAAGCTGTTCGACCCGGACGAGTTCGCGGCGCCGCCGAGGTTGGCGGAGCCGATCGCCTTCAGCGACTCCGACCGGGTGCGCTCGCCGAGGACGGGCAAAGCCAGCCCCCAGGCGATCCGGTCCGCCGTCGCGGGGGCGTCCACCCTGGGGGAGGCCTGGGCGCAGCTGCCGGACGAAGAGCAACACATTAATTCGATCCGGGCGCTGCTCGCACACGCGCTGCACCAGGGCGCCTATTTTGACCGTCAGGCCTGGGAACCGTTGGACTTCGAACAGATCGATGGCACCACCCGCACCGCGTACCTGCCCGTCGTCACGCTGAAGAAGGATGAACGATGACCGAGCTTTCCCAGGAAACGTCCGGGACGGGACACGAGTCGGATTACGAACCCGCCCGGGAGCCGGAGCGGGAGCCCGCGCGCGTCCACCCGGACCCCTTCGCCGTCACCCCGCGGGACACTTTCGTCGACGGCGCCGCACTCTTCCCCGGGGACACCGGCGTGTTGCCCATGAAGGTCCGCCAAGCGCTGGTGAAACTGCTCAAGGGGCCGTACATCGACGGCGGCCGGGACGAAAAACTCTGGACCACGCTGCTGGACAACCAGCTCATCCTGCGCAGCCGCCTCTCCGAGCTGTTCCTGACGCTGCAGCTGGACCACGAGCGCAAGGTGGCCGTACTGCGACCGGTGGACCCGGAAGCGATCGGTGGCAGCACCCGCTCCAGCATCCTGCGCCAGCAGCGGGCCCTGAGCCGGGTGGAAACCATCGTGTTGCTGCGCCTGCGCTTGCTGTTGGACCGCCACGTCACCGCCCAGACCGATCCCACGATTACGCGGGAGGAAATCGCCGACCTCGTCGCCCACTACCAGCCGGCCGGGCAGCAGGACGCGCTGCGCGATTCAGACGTCGTCAACCGGGCCATCACCAAGCTCCTGGCCCGCCAACTCCTACTCCCCACCGGCTTGGATGAGGTTTTCACCATCTCTAACGCCCTCCCGTTGGCCCTCCCCTTCGAAAACATCGGCGACATCCCGGCACAAATCGAAGCCCTCATCGCCGCCAGCACCGATCCCACCGGCACCGAACCCCTCCTGGACCTCGACGGCGAGAACCCTGCTAGCGCTGAGGACGACTCTGAAGACACCGACGACTCGGACAATGAGGTCGATGGGGCGGCATCGCCGTCGGCGTCACTCAGCCACAAGGAAGAGGAAGCCAAGTGAGCATCGCAACCATGCTCCCGCTGGGCGAGCTCACAAACCCCGGGCAGATGCGCCTCGCCCTCGTCCAGGTGGTCAACTGGGGTACATTCCACGGCGCGCATACAATGCACGTGGACCGCAACGGCACCCTGCTGACCGGAAACTCCGGCGTCGGCAAGTCCACGCTGTTCGACGCCATGCTGCGGGTCTTCGATGCCCGGCCGCGCTCCAACGAGGCGGCCGCCCAGCGTGCCGGCGGAGCCGTTGAGGACAAGCGCACCACCTTCACGTACATGCGGGGCAAGGTGGGAGACAAAGCGGTGGGGGAGGGCTCGGCCAGTGCGTTCCAGCGCCCCGGGGCGACGTGGTCCGCCGTCGCACTGACTTTCGACAACGCTGCCGGCACCCGTGTCACCATCTCCGCGTTGTTCGACCTGCCCAAGAACGGTACCGAATCGAGCGTCGGCCGGTACTACCTCATCGACCACAAGCCGCTGGACCTGGCCGCGCTCGAGAGCATCGCCGAGAAACGGTTCACCAAGGCAGCGCTGGACTCGGTCTTCCCGGACGCCCAGATCTTCGATGTCCACAAAGCCTTCGCCGAACGCTTCCGCCGGCTGCTGGGGATCAACTCGGACCAGGCCCTGCCGCTGCTGCGCGTGATCCAGGCCGGCAAGGGCCTGGGCGGCAGCGTCAACACCTTCTTCCGTGACCAGGTCCTGGACGCGCCCGCCACCCTGGCGGCCGCGGACGACGTCGTCGAGGAATTCAGCAATCTGATGTCCATCCGGCAACGGCTTGAGGATGTCCGGCAGCAGCGCGACCAGCTGGCCCCGGTGCCTGGGCTGAACAAGGAATATGCCCAGTCCCTGTTGGACGCAAACCGGTTGCGGGAGCTCACGGGCGAGGAATTTGAGGCCTATAAACAGCAGCTGGCCGTCAGCGTGCACGAGAAGACCCGGGAACGGTTTAGGGTGCTGGCGCAGGACAAGGCCCGACAACTGAGCGCAGAACGCGGCATTCGGGACGGCCTGGCCAAGGAACTGCGCCAGCTGGAGGCGGACTACAACAACCAGGGCGGCAACGCGATCTCCGCGATTGAACAGTCGTTGGAGAACGCCAGGGTGGGCCTCAAGCTCCGCGAACAGGTCCAGGAGGCGGCGCGCAAGGCCCTGACCGACGCCGGCCTGCAGCTGGAGTGGACCGCCGCCGGGTGGGAGCAGGCGCACGAACACGCTGCCGCCCGCTCCGCGGAGCTTAAGGACGACTCGGAAGCGCTCAAGGAGCTGCGCTTTGAGGCGTTCGACGGCCACGCTGCCAGGAAGCGTGAACTCGCCGCCGCCCAGCAGGAACTCGTCTCACTCAAAACCCGCAAGTCCCTGCTGCCGCCGTCGAGCATTGAAAACCGCAGCGCCATTGCCGCTGCCACGGGCGTCCCCGAGGAGCAGATGCCTTTCGGCGGTGAGCTGATCGACCTGGCCGAGGGCCAGGAACAGTGGCGTCCGGCCGCCGAACGCGCTTTGCGCAGCCTCGCAACTACCCTGCTGGTCCCGGGTACGCACTTCGCCGCCGTCACCCGTTACCTCAATGACCATCAGGTCCGCGGCGCGCTGCGCGCGGTGGACATCTCCAAGCCCCTCGCGGGCGGCGCGCTGGCCGTGGAGGACGTGGCCGACGGCGACCTGCTCACCAAGCTGGATATCCTCACCGCTGGAGCTGCGGCCGAGGCAGGCGAATGGGTCCGGGAGCGCATTGCCCTGGACTTCGCCTACCCCTGCGTCGAGGACCCGGAGGAGCTGTCCCGGCTGGACAAGGGGCTGAGTCTGGGCGGGGTGGTGAAGCGCAACCGCCACAGTGTCGAAAAGGATGACCGGTTCACCTCACGGCAGGACTACGTCCTCGGCTTCGACAACGCCGCCAAGCTCGAACTCGTCGCGGCGCAGGTGGAGGACCTCCAACAGGAACTCGCCAAGGCCGCCGAACTTGCCCAAAGCCGGGAAGAGTCGCATCAGGGCATGACCCGCCAGCTGGATGCCTTGCGCCGCGTGGCCGAGGACCATCGGCCCTGGGAACAGGTCTCGGCCGCGGTTGCCGGCGAGGAACTGGCACGGATTGAGCAGCGGCTCAAGGACGCCCTAGCCGCACAGGCCGACCTGGAACCGCTCCGGGCCCGGATCGAGGTTGCCCGGCAGAAGCACCAGGCCAGCACCGAGGCAGCTGCCGTGCTGCAAAGCGAGTACAAGACCCTCGACGGGCAGCTCACTGCAGCGGATTCCCTGCTAGAGGCCGCGCGGACGCGGGTGCTCCAGCAGCCGCCGTCAGAGCAGTCGGCAGCGGCACTCGAACCGTACTTCGCCGGCTTCGGGGACGTACTCGAAATGCACGAACTCGACAATCTGGCAGGCCAGGTCCGGACCAGGCTGCTGGCCGAGCTGCACGCGGCCGAGTTCCGGGGGCAAGCCACGGCCGAGCGGCTCACGCGCATCTTCGAGGGCTTCGTCCGGGAGTGGGGCACCGCGATTTCGGCGGACCACGGCACCACGATCGGCGCCGCAGGGGAGTTCGAAGCCCGATACCACGCCATCGTAAGCGACGGGCTGCCTGCGCAGGAGGCCGAGTTCCGGCAGTTCTTCAACCAGCGCACACACGAGTCGTTCAGCACCCTGCTGCATTTGCTGGACGAGGAACGCCGGTCCATCACAAGCCGCATTCTTCCGCTCAACGGCATCCTCTCCGAGGTCAACTTCCACGAAGGCAGCTTCCTGGAACTCGACATCAAGCAGACCATGCCGGCCACCGCCAAACAGTTCAAGGACGCCATCCAGAACGCGCTCAAGGTCCGGCACACCCGGGCGGGCAAGTCAGGTCCGCCGGTGGCCGGCTCCGGCGCGGAACCGGACGACGACGTCGAGCTCACCAACCGCTACAAGTCGCTGGAGACGCTGGTGAAGCGGCTGGGTTCGCAGACTCCCGAGGACCGGCGCTGGCGTGCAGAGGTGCTTGATGTCCGCGGGCACCTGTTCATCCAGTGCAAGGAACACCGCGAGGTGCAGGACTCCGGTTCCAAGACCGCCGGGAAGGGCGGTAAGAAGAAGACCGAGGTCTTCATGCATGCCGACACCGGCTCGATGTCCGGCGGTGAGCGGCAGCGCTTCACCGCCTTCATCATGGCCGCAGCGCTAAGCTACCAGCTGGGCATCGCCGAGCAGGGCTTCACCACCTATGGCACCGTGATGATGGACGAGGCCTTCGTGCTGGCCTCGGAGGAATTCGCCGGTGCCGGCATCAAGGCGCTGCACGAGTTCGGCTTCCAGCTGCTGCTGGCGGCGCCGGAAAACGTGATCGATCTGTCCCGGCACCTTGGATCGGTCACCGAGATCCTGCGGGACAAGCGAACCAACCGCTCCGGCGTCCTCACCGCCCCGGTGGTTACTCCGGCCCCCGGCTCGGAGGGCACCTGGCGCTCGGAGGCGAATCCGGTGGACATCGTCCTGCGCTGACCCAACCCCGCCGGCGTTGGCGGTCCGGGGGCTACCGGCCCTGGATGCGGCCCACGAACTGGGCGGTCCGTGCCACCAGGCCTTCGATCTGGCGGCTCACGACGGCGCCCGGGTCCGGGTTGATTTCGTTGACCGGCGGTTCAACGCGCACGTTGCGGCAACAACCGAAGTCCGCGCAGATCAGGGTGCCGACGGTGTTTCCGTTGCGGCCGGACTGGCCGGCGCGCCGGGCTACCCAGAGCAGTACGTCGTCCTTGGAATGGATGTCCCGGCACAGTTCGCAAAGGACCGCGCGCTTCTTCTTTGCGCCGCCTTCCGGTGCCCGGAGCAGGATCGCTACCGGTCCGCCCGGGCCGGGCAGAACCAGATAGCCGCGTAACGGCATTTTGGCGTCGCGCCAGCCCAGGAAGTCGAGGCTGTCCCAATCAAGGCTGTCGAAGTTCTTGGGCAGGTTCAATTTGGCGGTTTCGGAACGGCTGGCGTTAATGAAGGACGAGCGGATACGGGCAGGGGTGAGCTGTTGCATGTCGGAATCTTTCAGCATCGGGAGGCTCCGGCCCCGCGGGACTGCGCGCGGGGGAATCGGGGAGGCGGGCAGGCGGCCGCTAACCGTGATTTCCGGTACGGTCCGGGACTGCGGGGGCGCTAGGCCGCGGCAGGGCCGGGTGTCAAGGAACGGGCTGGCGACTGTGCGGGCGCGCAGCAGGCCAGAGCGGCCACCCCGCTGACTGTGGCAAGAGCAATCATCATGATGCCCACGCTCACTTCCGTGTCGGTACCAGGTCCCTTAGGACGCCGGGTCCGATGCGCCCGGCTCCGCCATCCTTGCAAACGCAGAAGTACCTGTCCAGTTTTGCGCCGCGAAGACGGCCGTGTGCAGGTGCCCTGCAAGGGCGGATTGAAAGCGCCCGGCTAAGCTGCCCGTCCAGCCGGCGCGCTACCCGTCCAGCAGGTTCTCGTACCCCGGTGCGACCCGGCTGGCGTGGAACTCCTCGACGTCGAACTCCGCCACCCCGTTGACGTAGAACGGGTCCTTCGCCAACGCCGCGTCCAGGTCGGCACGGTCGGCGTTGGACAACAGAAGAGCGCCGGTCCGGGGGATTTTGCGTCCCGCCACCATGAAAATTCCGCGGTCGAAGGCGTCCTGCAGCCAGGCGACATGCGCAGGGAGGTGGAAGTCGACGATCTCTTCGGGCACCTTGTAAGTCAGGGAGACTACGTACATAGCGCCAGCGTACCCCGCCAGCAGCGGGCCGGCGGGGCCGCAGAACGCCGTTGAGGGTTGAATCATCAAGCATCCCGCCTCCTAGAATGGAGCAATGACCGAACCGCGCTGGCTCAACGCCGACGAGCGCCGGGCCTGGCTGGCCCAGCTCAGTATCAACACGCTGCTCCCCGCCGCCCTGGACACGCAGCTGCACGCGGCCGGGAGACTCTCGTTGTTCGACTACAACGTCCTTGCCATGCTCTCAGAAGCGGAAGGCCGGTATCTTCCCATGAGTGAACTCGCGGCGCGCACCAGTGCTTCGCTGTCCCGCCTCTCGCACGTGGTGACCAAACTCCAAAAGCGCGGCTGGCTGGAACGGCGGCCGCATCCCGGTGACGCCCGCGTCACCACCGCGCACCTCACTGAGACCGGAATGGCCACCATTGAGGGGCTGGCCCCGGCGCATGTGGAAGCCGTCCGGGCACTGTTCCTGGACGCCCTGGACGCGGAGGACATCGCGCACCTCGCCCGGATCGGCGAGAAAGTCGTGGGCCGCCTGGACAAAGACCACTGGATCCTGCGGGAGAGCAAGCCGGCCTGATGCCCCAAGGGCTGCCGTGCCACCAGGGTCGCCTAGTGTTGGCCGTATGGAATCGCCGATCGACAGCTACCTGCGCCAGATCCACGCCGAGATCGCCGAGCTCAAGGACGGCAAGCCCTACAGCACCATTCCGGCCATGGCCAGTGTGGACCCGGACAACTTCGGCATCGCCCTAGCCACGGTCGACGGCAAAGTGTACGAAATCGGGGACACCCGCGAGGAATTCACCATCCAGTCCATCTCCAAGCCCTTCACCTACGGGCTGGCCCTCGAGGATCTCGGCGCGGAGGCCGTGGACGCCAAAGTGGATGTGGAACCCTCGGGTGACCCGTTCAACGAGATTTCGCTGGCCGAAGGGACGGGCCGGCCGGCCAACGCGATGATCAACGCCGGCGCCCTCACCGCCACCTCATTGATCCGCGGATCCGGCGGCCAGTCCAGTTTCAAACGGATCCTCAGCACATACTCTGCTTTCGCCGGCCGCCAGCTCTCAGTCAGCGAAAAGATCTTCGACTCCGAGCTCAAGCACGGCCACCGCAACACAGCGCTCGCCCACTTGCTGCGTTCCTTCAACATCATTGAAGACGATCCGGCGCCGGTCCTGTCGGACTATTTCCGCCAATGCTCCGTTCTGGTGAACTGCTTCGATCTCTCGATCATGGCCGCCACCCTCGCCAACAGCGGAAGGAATCCGCTCAGCGGCAAGCAGGTGCTGGAGATCGGATCGGTGGAACGCGTGCTGTCCGTCATGATGACCTCGGGCATGTATGACGACGCCGGTGCCTGGATCAGCAGTGTCGGGATGCCCGGCAAAAGCGGGGTGGCCGGCGGCATCCTCGCTGTACTGCCCGGCCAGGTGGGACTGGCGGTCTATTCGCCGCCGCTGGATGAACACGGTACCAGCGTGCGCGGCCTCGCAACCGCCCAGCGTCTCTCCCGGGACATGGAACTTCACTTCGTCCGGGCCGCCCGCACGGGCCGCTCCGCCATCCTCGCCGCATATGACGTCACCGAGACGCCCTCAGGCATCCGCCGCAACGACGAGGCGGCTGATGTCCTTCGCAACCACGGGGACCGGGCCCGGGTAATCGAGGTCAACGGCGACCTCCATTTCGCCGGCACCGAATCCATGGTGCGCGAACTCAGCAGCCTGGCGGACGACGTCGAGCTAGTGGTCCTGGACTTGCGCCGCACCGACCAAGTGAGCGACGTTGCCGTGCGCACGCTGGCCAGAATCAGGAAGGGGATGGCCGACTCGGGCCGCGAACTAGTGCTGGTCGAGGGGGACGGGTCAGTAACGGAGGCGCTGGGAACGTCTGCCAGGCGCCCGGTGACTTCCTTCGCTACGCGCAGTGCCGCCGTCGAATACTGCGAAAACCGCCTGCTGGAGCGCTATGGTACCCACCTGCTGCTTCCGGACCACGTTCCGGTCACGGCCTCACCGGCGCTGGCGCCGCTGGAGGAAGCCGATGCCGTGGCGCTGGAAGCACTGATGACCCCGAAATCCTATGCCGACGGCGACGTCATCCGGCGCGTCGGGCTGCGCTTCGGCGGTGTCTACTTCATCACCTCCGGACAGGTCAGCAGCACCTCCCCGGGGCCCACGGCGGACCGGGTGAAGCTGAACACCCTCAGTGCCGGCATGACCTTTGGCGAGCTGGCGCTGGGCAGCGGGAACCGGCAGGAAACCACCGTCCGGGCGGTGGGCCCGGTGGAGGTCATGGTGCTCAGCGCGGAGGCAATTTCGGAGCTGGAAGTAGCCGACCCGCGCCTGGCCGTCGCGCTCTGGAAGGCGCTGACCCGGGATGCGTACACGCGGGTGGAACAGTACCTGCGCGAAACGGCCGTCCGGATCCGCGAATAACGGGTGCCGGGGCTCCAGACCGCTTGGTTGCTTTTGGCAACGACTGGCAGACTAGACCCATGAATTTCACCACCCGCTACGTTGCCCTCGGAGATTCCTTCACGGAAGGAGTGGGCGACGACGATCCGAACCGCCCCAACGGAGTGCGCGGCTGGGCGGACCGTGTTGCTGAGCAGCTGGGCGCCGCCGACCCGGATTTCGGCTACGCCAACCTCGCCATCCGCGGACGGAAGCTGCGCCAGATTATGGCTGAGCAGGTGGACGCCGCCGTCGCGCTCGACCCCACGCTGGTGACCATTTACGCGGGCGCAAATGACATCCTCCGCCCGAAGGTGGACATCGATGATCTGCTGGTGGAATACGACGCTGGAATCCGCAAACTCAAGGCCACCGGCGCCACCGTGGTGATGTTCACGGGCTTCGACGCGCGGGGGTCCAAGGTCTTCGGGACCATGCGCGGCCGAACCGCCATCTATAACGAACTCGTCCGCGGCATCGCCGGGGACCACGGCGCCCTGCTGGTGGACTACTGGCGGTTCAGTGAGTACTACGACTGGGGCATGTGGGGGACCGACCGTATGCACATGTCCGCGGCCGGCCACGCGAACATGGCCAAGCGGGTGCTCACTGTGCTGGAGCACGACCACTCGATCGATGTCCCGCCGATGACGCCGGTCCCGGAACTCAGCCGCTCCGAGGCGATCCGGGCCAACGCCCGGTGGGTGCGCGAGTTCGCCGGGCCCTGGGTGGCGCGCCGCCTCACCGGCAGGTCCTCCGGCGACGGACTTTCCCCGCGCTACGCCCAGCTCACCCGCCTCTGACCGGACGGCCGCAGCGGCCGCAGGCACGACGGTAGGGTTGCGGCTGCCAAGCCCTCCCGGCTTAGGCGCGGAAACCGGAGCTCGCCACGATGCCGCCGTCGTTCTGCACGGCAAGCACCTCGATGTCCCAGTGGTCTGTCGCGCGGTTGAGCATGCTCATTCCGCCGGCGATGACGGCTGTTGCCAGTACGTCTGCGGTCACGATGTCCGCGGCGGCAACGGAGACCTGAAGGAATTCGCTGACACCGGCGCTGCTGGTCCAGATATGGTCGCCGCGTTCGGCGGAGCCGGAGGTAGCCAACGCCGCCCAGCCGGTCCTGGTGCCGCCGGTGCCGACGCTGGCACCGCGGCCGCTGGCTCCGCCGCCGCCGAGCGGACAGGCGGCGATCAGCGCCGCGCGGTCCTGCGGATCGACGATTCCCGCTTGCCACGGCGCGCCGCCGCCCGGGATGGGTGAGCCCCCGACGAGTACATCGCCGCCTGCGTTCAGGCACCAGTCGGCCAGCCCCAGCAACTCAAGCGCAGCCCCGGCCTCGCGGATCGCGGCCCCTTTGACCAGGCCGGACAGATCGGGCACGCCGTCCGGCCGCTCCGGCGTGAACGACCCCTGAGTGAGGAGGCGCCACTCATTGGCCTCGGCGTAGCGGTCACGGAATTCCTGCGAACTTTCCCGCATGGACAGTTCTCGGCGCGCCAGCCGGCTGGCCTCAGACTCGGGCCGGTAGAGACTGAAACGGCTGTCGAGTGCCTGGAAGAGCCGTTCGACGGCAGCCGTTGCGGCGTCCAGCGCGGCCTCTGCAGCGGCGGTCCAGCCTCCTGCAGGGGCCGGCACGGTAAGGCTGATGACCGTGCCCATGCACCGGAAGGTCCTTGCTTTCAGCATTGGCTGGCGGAGCTCAGAAGTTGGCCGCATCGAGGGCCGCCTGGAGCGAGGTCAGGTAGGCCTCGCTGGTTACCGTGGCGCCGCTGATGGTCTGCACGTCGGCTGATTGGGCCTTAAGGACCTCCGCGCGCAGCAGCGGGGCAGCGCGCTTGCTGATCTGCGCAGATTTCCGGTCCTCATCCGTGAGCTGCAGAGCGGTAACGTCCGTGATGGTCCCCGACTTCACCGTGACCTGGACCTCGACCGACCCGAAGCGGGTCTGCACGACATCGCCGGTAAAGGTTCCACCGGCCTTTGCGGCCGAACCCGAGGACGGGGATGAATTGGATGACCCGGCGGTCCCCGTGGATCCCGACGACCCCGTGGATCCCGTGGATCCCGTGGATGCCGATGATCCCGGAGTTCCGGCGGTCCCGTTCCTGGCGGCTGTCGCCCCGGAGGAGCCGGCCGCGGCGCCGGCACCGGCCGTCTCCGCCACGTGGGCTCCCGACTGCCAGCCGGCGAAAAGGATTCCGGCCGAGGCCAGGGCTGCTGAAACTACTGCGCGGATTCTCACCAGTCGAACCTTTCGTAGTGGAGTTGCTCTTTCCGCACACCGGCCCGGCGGGCGTCGTCGAGCACGCTTTGCGCCCAGCCGGCGGGCCCGCAGACGAAGACATCGGCGTCGGCCAGGTTTGGTGAGTAGCTCGCCAGCCGGTACCCGGAACGGGCCTCGCTCTCGGGCAGCCAGGTCTGCCTGCCCGGGGGCCGCCGACCGGTCAGATGGAAAAGCGTCGCGCCACGGCGCTGGCAAAGCTCAAGGATTTCGTCGGCGAGATAAAGCCCGGACTGGTTGTGGCCGCGGAGAATTACGGTCGCATCGCCGGGTGCGAAGGGAGTGCTCTCCAGCAGGGCACGGATGGGGGTGATGCCGATGCCTGCACCGATCAGCACGAGATGACGGCGGCTGCGGGATGCGGTGCTGAACAGGCCATAGGGTCCTTCAATCGCTACCCTGGTGCCGGGCTTCAGCCGGGCCAGGCTGGCGGAGCCCCGGCCCAGGTTGCGAACCGTGATCCGCAGCCGGCCCCCGCCGTCGAACAGCCCCGGCTCAGCGGAGAGGCTGAACGGGTGCGGGTGCCACCACTGCCCTGGGGCGAGGAACCGCCAGATGAAGAACCGGCCACCGCTGCCGCTCAGCTCGTCGAGATGCCGTCCCGCCATCTCGACGCTCACCACGCCGTGCCCCGCGGCCGTCACCCGGGTGATCCGCAACTGGTGCCGGACCGTAGCGACGATCGGCTCAAGGACTCGATAGTGCGCCAGCGCAGCTCCTGTTCCGATGCAAACCGCCAGCCAGTACCAGCGCTGCCACGTTCCTTCGGCGAAGAGCCCGCCCACGCTGAACTGGTGCGGCAAAGAAGTCAGCACGGCGGCGTAGGTGAGCAGGTGGATGGCGTACCAGAACTCGTAGGGAAAACGACGCCGCACGGCCACCAGGGAGGTGACGACGACGGCGACAAACAACACGGTGGACACATAGGCAAGCCACATATCGGGAACCTGGACCCAGAGTGCTACCGCCTCACTGACAGGATCCAGCCCTTCGGCCAGCCCATAGCCGACGGCGAGCAGGACCCCGTGCGCCAGCAAAAGGTACAGCGAAGGTTTGCCGAGCTTGCGGTGGAACTCAAGCGCACGGTCATGTCCGAGCGCGCCGTCAATGATCGGAAGACGTGCCGCGAGGAGCAACATGAGCAGCACCAGGTCCATACCGGCGAGACCTGCAACAATACCCGCCGCGGCGAAGGCGCCGGCGGGGCTTGAGAAACCGTCGGCACCGCCGTCGGCCAGCCACAACGCCAAGGCGCCGGCAACGGACGCCCACGCGACCACGGTGAGGAGATCAACTCTTCGCATCCGCTTGCGGTGCTGTTCCTTGAAGGGGTTCCCGGCAGCAATGACCCGCGGGGCCGCGGGGTGCAGGGCGGTCTGGTTCGACGGGTTCATGTATCCAGAGTCTTCCCGTTGCCTATCATTTCGCTGTGAACGGACTGCGTCCCGCATATGATTTGCCTGCGGGTCCGATGGCGGGGCTTATACACCCTTCAAGCCCGGATTGGTCTTTAAAACGCCAAGCTCGTAGACTTGGTAGGCGCTAGGTGGCGCGGAGCGTGTGCAATTGCTCCGGTTGGCGGAAAATCACTGCGAAGCAGGGACTCCGGCGGCCGGTAGTTAGGGGCTCAAGTTGCGCGCATTCCTGTATTCGCCCAGAAATCCGGTGCCGCAGTGACTGCCCATGGTAGTCACCGCAGGTGGCCCGGGACCCACTCGTTCGCCGCAGTTGCTGCAGCTGGTTCAACCGGTTGTCGGCGGCACCAGGACGGGGTGGGGCTGGATCCGGACGCTGCCTATCGCACGGTTAGGGGGAAATCCGCCAGCCGTTTCATTTCATTCATGAGGAGAGTCGTCATGGCAGCACACTGCCAGGTGACCGGAGCCGAGCCGGGCTTTGGACACAGCATTTCGCACTCGCACCGCCGCAACAAGCGCCGGTTCGACCCGAACATCCAGAAGAAGCGCTATTGGGTTCCGTCCCTGCGCCGTAACGTCACCCTGCAGGTCTCTGCACGTGGCATCAAGACCATCGACGTACGCGGCATCGACGTTGTCGTCGCCGCCATCCTGGCACGAGGAGTGAAGCTCTAGTGGCAAAGGACAAGGACGTACGTCCGATCATCAAGCTCAAGTCGACCGCGGGCACGGGCTACACCTACGTGACGCGCAAGAACCGTCGTAACGACCCGGACCGCATGGTCCTGCGGAAGTACGATCCGAAAATCCGCCAGCACGTCGAATTCCGAGAGGAGCGCTAAACACATGGCTAAGAAGTCAATGATCGCTAAGAACGAACAGCGTAAAGTCATCGTCGAGCGTTACGCTGCAAAGCGCCTCGAACTGAAGAAGGCTCTGGTTGACCCCAACTCGACCGATGAAGCACGTGAAGCAGCACGCCTCGGCCTGCAGAAGCTTCCCCGCAACGCTTCGCCGGTGCGTTTGCGTAACCGCGACATCATCGACGGCCGCCCCCGCGGTACGTTCCAGAAGTTCGGTATCTCCCGTGTTCGCTTCCGCGACATGGCTCACCGCGGTGAGCTCCCGGGCATCACGAAGTCTTCCTGGTAATTCAGCACTCCTGAGTCCAGTGGCTTGAAAGAGGGCCGGCAACCGATGGGTTGCCGGCCCTCTTTGCGTTTACGCCAGGGGCCGCGGTGGAGTCGCAGGTGCGCCTGCCTGCCGCCGGGCTGCTTGGTTCCCGCATCGGTGACGGTGCCCACACCGGCCGCTTTCGACGCCGAATCCGGCCTTCTGCACCCCCGGGACCAGGGATTCGGCGCCGTTGCGGGGTTGTGGCGGTGGGGGAGGCCCCTGGAGGGTGGATTTGTGTGGGCGGGGGTTCGTGTGTAAAGTTGTTCGAGTCGCCGCCGCTGAAGCGGAAAGATAGCGACCGACCCCCTCTTTGAATGGCCTGAAAATGGTGCGGATTTCTGCGCCGGTTTTTGGGTGGGGACCCTTTCGATGCTTTGGAATTCGGCGAATACGCCGGTTTGCAAAGTGGTTCGGACTCGGGTAAGTTTGAAAAGTTGCTCCGGAGCGATCCACGGCTGAGGTTGTGGTGGTGCCGGGTGTGTCTGTTGTTTGAGAACTCAATAGTGTGCCAAGTTTGTTGATACCAATTGTTTTATTGATTGGTTGTTTTGGCTGTGTTGTCCATCCCGTGGATGGCATGGTTTTTACAGCTGGTTTCAAATTTTGTGCAGCCTGGTTCCGCGTTTTCCCGTGGTTCTTTGGTTGTGTCTGTTCTTCAACGGAGAGTTTGATCCTGGCTCAGGATGAACGCTGGCGGCGTGCTTAACACATGCAAGTCGAACGATGATCTCCAGCTTGCTGGGGGGATTAGTGGCGAACGGGTGAGTAACACGTGAGTAACCTGCCCTTAACTCTGGGATAAGCCTGGGAAACTGGGTCTAATACCGGATATGACTCCTCATCGCATGGTGGGGGGTGGAAAGCTTTTTGTGGTTTTGGATGGACTCGCGGCCTATCAGCTTGTTGGTGAGGTAATGGCTCACCAAGGCGACGACGGGTAGCCGGCCTGAGAGGGTGACCGGCCACACTGGGACTGAGACACGGCCCAGACTCCTACGGGAGGCAGCAGTGGGGAATATTGCACAATGGGCGCAAGCCTGATGCAGCGACGCCGCGTGAGGGATGACGGCCTTCGGGTTGTAAACCTCTTTCAGTAGGGAAGAAGCGAAAGTGACGGTACCTGCAGAAGAAGCGCCGGCTAACTACGTGCCAGCAGCCGCGGTAATACGTAGGGCGCAAGCGTTATCCGGAATTATTGGGCGTAAAGAGCTCGTAGGCGGTTTGTCGCGTCTGCCGTGAAAGTCCGGGGCTCAACTCCGGATCTGCGGTGGGTACGGGCAGACTAGAGTGATGTAGGGGAGACTGGAATTCCTGGTGTAGCGGTGAAATGCGCAGATATCAGGAGGAACACCGATGGCGAAGGCAGGTCTCTGGGCATTAACTGACGCTGAGGAGCGAAAGCATGGGGAGCGAACAGGATTAGATACCCTGGTAGTCCATGCCGTAAACGTTGGGCACTAGGTGTGGGGGACATTCCACGTTTTCCGCGCCGTAGCTAACGCATTAAGTGCCCCGCCTGGGGAGTACGGCCGCAAGGCTAAAACTCAAAGGAATTGACGGGGGCCCGCACAAGCGGCGGAGCATGCGGATTAATTCGATGCAACGCGAAGAACCTTACCAAGGCTTGACATGGGCCGGACCGGGCTGGAAACAGTCCTTCCCCTTTGGGGCCGGTTCACAGGTGGTGCATGGTTGTCGTCAGCTCGTGTCGTGAGATGTTGGGTTAAGTCCCGCAACGAGCGCAACCCTCGTTCCATGTTGCCAGCGCGTAATGGCGGGGACTCATGGGAGACTGCCGGGGTCAACTCGGAGGAAGGTGGGGACGACGTCAAATCATCATGCCCCTTATGTCTTGGGCTTCACGCATGCTACAATGGCCGGTACAAAGGGTTGCGATACTGTGAGGTGGAGCTAATCCCAAAAAGCCGGTCTCAGTTCGGATTGGGGTCTGCAACTCGACCCCATGAAGTCGGAGTCGCTAGTAATCGCAGATCAGCAACGCTGCGGTGAATACGTTCCCGGGCCTTGTACACACCGCCCGTCAAGTCACGAAAGTTGGTAACACCCGAAGCCGGTGGCCTAACCCCTTGTGGGAGGGAGCTGTCGAAGGTGGGACTGGCGATTGGGACTAAGTCGTAACAAGGTAGCCGTACCGGAAGGTGCGGCTGGATCACCTCCTTTCTAAGGAGCACCTACAACAACCCTGCCAAGCCAATGTGCCTGTGTGGTGGTGTTGTCAGGAGTACGCCCGTTGCGCAGACGAAAGTTCTGCGGCGGGTGCTCACGGGTGGAATATCAGCAAATAGCGGCCGCCGGTTTTTCTGCCGGCACCCAGTACGGACATGTTCGTTCCCTTCGGGGTTCGGGTGTCCTGGAACGGTGCGGACGGGGATGGGGCGGTTTCGTGTTTGGCACACTGTTGGGTCCTGAGACAACAGGACCATGGCCTGTGCGTTCTTCCTCTTTTGCGGGGGGTGGGGGTGCGGGGTGTGGGGCTTGTGTGTTTCTGGTTTCCCGGCTGCAGCGAGCATGCACTGTGATGTGCCCCTTTTGCGGGGGTTCTGGTGTGTGGGGTGTGTGGTCTGGGGTTGTTGTTTGAGAACTACATAGTGGACGCGAGCATCTTTTATAAGAAGCAATTTCCAAGAATATGAACCTGGATCTGTCGTTTCTGTCCTTTGGGGCGGGGCGGTGGTTTTCATGGTTCTCTCGAAAATTACTGATTGATCTTTTGTGGTCAAGTTTTTAAGAGCACACGGTGGATGCCTTGGCATTAGGAGCCGAAGAAGGACGTAGGAATCTGCGATAAGCCTGGGGGAGTCGATAACCGGACTGTGATCCCAGGGTGTCCGAATGGGGAAACCCCGCCAGGCGCGCGAGTGACCTGGTGACCCGCATCTGAACACATAGGGTGCGTGGAGGGAACGCGGGGAAGTGAAACATCTCAGTACCCGCAGGAAGAGAAAACAATAGTGATTCCGTTAGTAGTGGCGAGCGAACGCGGATCAGGCTAAACCGTTCCATGTGTGATAGCCGGCGGGCGTTGCATGGTCGGGGTTGTGGGACTTTCCGTTCTGTCTCTGCCGGGACAGTGGGGTGTGTTGCATGGGCATAGGTGAACGGTCTTGAAAGGCCGGCCAGAGAGGGTGTGAGCCCCGTAACCGAAATGTTGTCATGCCGCCCGGAGAGTATCCCAAGTAGCACGGGGCCCGAGAAATCCCGTGTGAATCTGTCAGGACCACCTGATAAGCCTAAATACTCCCTAATGACCGATAGCGGACCAGTACCGTGAGGGAAAGGTGAAAAGTACCCCGGGAGGGGAGTGAAACAGTACCTGAAACCGTGTGCTTACAATCCGTCGGAGCAGCCTTGTAGTTGTGACGGCGTGCCTTTTGAAGAATGAGCCTGCGAGTTAGTGTTACGTCGCGAGGTTAACCCGTGTGGGGAAGCCGTAGCGAAAGCGAGTCTGAACAGGGCGTTGCAGTGGCGTGATCTAGACCCGAAGCGAAGTGATCTACCCATGGCCAGGTTGAAGCGACGGTAAGACGTCGTGGAGGACCGAACCCACTTCAGTTGAAAATGGAGGGGATGAGCTGTGGGTAGGGGTGAAAGGCCAATCAAACTTCGTGATAGCTGGTTCTCCCCGAAATGCATTTAGGTGCAGCGTTGCGTGTTTCTTACCGGAGGTAGAGCTACTGGATGGCTAATGGGCCCTACAAGGTTACTGACGTCAGCCAAACTCCGAATGCCGGTAAGTGAGAGCGCAGCAGTGAGACTGTGGGGGATAAGCTTCATAGTCGAGAGGGAAACAGCCCAGACCACCAACTAAGGCCCCTAAGCGTGTGCTAAGTGGGAAAGGATGTGGAGTTGCGAAGACAACCAGGAGGTTGGCTTAGAAGCAGCCATCCTTAAAAGAGTGCGTAATAGCTCACTGGTCAAGTGATTCCGCGCCGACAATGTAGCGGGGCTCAAGTACACCGCCGAAGTTGTGGCATTCAGATTTTTGCTAAGCCCTTGTGGTTCAGGCGTCTGGATGGGTAGGGGAGCGTCGTGTGGGCAGTGAAGTCGCGGTGTAAACCAGCGGTGGAGCCTACACGAGTGAGAATGCAGGCATGAGTAGCGAAAGACGGGTGAGAAACCCGTCCGCCGAATGATCAAGGGTTCCAGGGTCAAGCTAATCTGCCCTGGGTAAGTCGGGACCTAAGGCGAGGCCGACAGGCGTAGTCGATGGACAACGGGTTGATATTCCCGTACCGGCGAAAAACCGCCCATGCTGAACAGGGGATACTAACCGCCCGAGACCTGCCCTTTTCACCCTTGTGGTGTGAGGGTTTTGGTGGAGCGCGGGACCTGATCCTGGGAGGCAAGCGTATTAACAGGTGTGACGCAGGAAGGTAGCCGGGCCGGGCGATGGTTGCCCCGGTCTAAGGATGTAGGGCGAACGGTAGGCAAATCCGCCGTTCATGATGCCTGAGACCCGATGGGACCCCCGTATGGGGGGGATCCGGTGATCCTATGCTGCCGAGAAAAGCATCGACGCGAGGTTTTAGCCGCCCGTACCCCAAACCGACACAGGTGATCAGGTAGAGAATACTAAGGCGATCGAGAGAATTATGGTTAAGGAACTCGGCAAAATGCCCCCGTAACTTCGGGAGAAGGGGGGCCCCTATCGTGATGGACACATGCTGTCCGGAGCGTGGCGGGGCCGCAGAGACCAGGGGGAAGCGACTGTTTACTAAAAACACAGGTCCGTGCGAAGTCGCAAGACGATGTATACGGACTGACTCCTGCCCGGTGCTGGAAGGTTAAGAGGACCGGTTAGCCGCAAGGCGAAGCTGAGAATTTAAGCCCCAGTAAACGGCGGTGGTAACTATAACCATCCTAAGGTAGCGAAATTCCTTGTCGGGTAAGTTCCGACCTGCACGAATGGAGTAACGACTTCCCCGCTGTCTCAACCATAAACTCGGCGAAATTGCAGTACGAGTAAAGATGCTCGTTACGCGCAGCAGGACGGAAAGACCCCGAGACCTTTACTATAGTTTGGTATTGGTGTTCGGAGTGGCTTGTGTAGGATAGGTGGGAGACGTTGAAGCCCGGACGCCAGTCCGGGTGGAGTCATCGTTGAAATACCACTCTGGTCACTTTGGACATCTAACTTCGGCCCGTAATCCGGGTCAGGGACAGTGCCTGATGGGTAGTTTAACTGGGGCGGTTGCCTCCTAAAAAGTAACGGAGGCGCCCAAAGGTTCCCTCAGCCTGGTTGGCAATCAGGTGTCGAGTGTAAGTGCACAAGGGAGCTTGACTGTGAGAGAGACATCTCGAGCAGGGACGAAAGTCGGGACTAGTGATCCGGCGGTACATTGTGGAATGGCCGTCGCTCAACGGATAAAAGGTACCTCGGGGATAACAGGCTGATCTTGCCCAAGAGTCCATATCGACGGCATGGTTTGGCACCTCGATGTCGGCTCGTCGCATCCTGGGGCTGGAGTAGGTCCCAAGGGTTGGGCTGTTCGCCCATTAAAGCGGTACGCGAGCTGGGTTTAGAACGTCGTGAGACAGTTCGGTCCCTATCCGCTGCGCGCGCAGGAAATTTGAGAAGGGCTGTCCTTAGTACGAGAGGACCGGGACGGACGAACCTCTGGTGTGTCAGTTGTACTGCCAAGTGCACCGCTGATTAGCTACGTTCGGATGGGATAACCGCTGAAAGCATCTAAGCGGGAAGCTCGCTTCAAGATGAGATTTCCATACACCTCGTGTGTGAGAGGCCCCCAGCCAGACCACTGGGTTGATAGGCCGGATGTGGAAGCGAGGACTAACGACTCGTGAAGCTGACCGGTACTAATAGGCCGATAACTTACACCACACACCCCACCTTCGTGAACGGATTCAAAAGACGTTCACACCACGAAGGAGGGGGAAAGAGACAAGACTGCTTGCGTCCACTATGTGGTTCCCAAACAACAAACCGTTGTCTAAGGGAACCAACAACTGAATAACAACACCACAACTGCACCACAAGTGCAGGAAACATGTTGTAACCACAGATTTCCCACCCCCAGGGGTGCGGACACAGGGTTACGGCGGTCATAGCGTGGGGGAAACGCCCGGTCCCATTCCGAACCCGGAAGCTAAGACCCACAGCGCCGATGGTACTGCACCCGGGAGGGTGTGGGAGAGTAGGACACCGCCGGACAACCATTACAGCCAGGCCCCGACACACGTCGGGGCCTGAGCTCTTTAACCCCCAAAACACCGACCCACCCCTCTCAGCACCGGCGCCCGGAACCCGTCCCTCCCACACAATAGGATCCGCACCACCAACGCGAGGTGCGTCACCGTGGAGGCTGCCGGAACTGAGCGAACGTCCGACCGGAGTCAGCCGGAGCGAGGGAGCGTCGGGAACCGGTGGTCAGCGGGGGAACCTGCGCCGGTGGACCAGCGCCAGGAGCTCTATGGCGAGCCCGCCGCCGACGCTGACCGCCCCGGCAGTGATCAGCAGGTCGATCGGCGGCCAGGAGAGGATGAAGAACTCCTGCGCCAACGGAAAGTTGAAGAGGATGACGAGGGCCGCGCACATGGCGGCCAGCACCCCCACCCGTCCGGCGTTAAGTGGTCGGGAAACCGCCGCCAGGATCCAGAGCCCCACGAACGAAAGCGTGAGCACCGAGGCGGAACGCGCAGCGTCTGGCTCCGAAGGCGCTTCCGCCGTCGCGATGCCGTTGACAGCGAGCAGACACGCCGCAACGATCAGCCCGGCCGGCACCGAAAACCAAAGGGACCGTCGCAGGAATCCAGGTCTGTACCGGCGGGCGTTTGGCATCAGCGCTAAAAAGAAGGCGGGAATGCCGATAGTCAGGCCGTCCGTAAAGGACAACTGTCGTGGCAGGAAGGGGAAGGACCACTGCAGCAGTCCGAAACTCACCGCGACGGCAATCGAGTAGGCAGTCTTGCTAAGGAAGAGGCTCGAGACGCGCTCTATGTTGGCGATGACGCGTCGCCCCTCCGCGAGGACCTCCGGCAGCCGGTCGAAGCGGCCATCGAGGAGGACCAGACGGGCCACGGCTTTGGTGGCGGGCGCCGCCGAGTCCATGGCAATGCCAAGGTCCGCTGCCTTAAGGGCAAGGGCGTCATTAACTCCGTCCCCGGTCATTGCAACGGTGTGTCCTAAGCGCTGCAGTGCCGCAACCATGTTCCTTTTCTGATCGGGCGTGACGCGGCCGAAGACAGTATTGCTTTTCATCACCCCTTCGAGAAGCGTCGGGTCCTCCGGTAATGACCGTGCGTCATAACCCTCGGTGACGTCCAGGCCCACCCGCCCCGCGATGGCTGCCACGGTCCGCGGATCGTCGCCGGAAATGATCTTCACCTCAACTCCTTCCGCGCGGAAGAACCGCAAAGTGTCAAAGGCATCACCGCGTAGCTGTTCCCGGAACGTCAGAAGGGCGACCGGTCGGAGCCCGTCCGGCAACGTCTCGGGCTTACCAGGCAACCCATCTGCTGCGCCCAGGAGTAACGTCCGCAGGCCTTTGCCGGCCAGCTCGCCGGCTTGTTCCAGCACGTCAGCGTGACTACCCGGAGCCAGGATCATCTCCGGCGCCCCCAAGACCCAGCTGGGCGTTGCACCGCTGCCTCGGGAGAACGTCACTGCGCTCCATTTGCGGGAGGAAGAGAACGGAACGTACGAGATCGACTGGAAGCCGGCGTCGTCGTCAAAGGCTACGGCGAGGCTGCGCGCGGTGGCGTTAGCCTCCGGTTCAGAGGCGAACCAGCCCAGGGCGTGTTGCCACCCCGTGTCCGGGGCTGAGGTTAGCTGGTAGACCGCCTCGAACTTAAGCCCTCCCTCGGTCAGGGTTCCCGTCTTGTCCATGCACAACACGTCAACCCGGGCCAGCCCTTCGACGGCGGCGAGCTCCTGAATCAGGACCTTGTGGGCGGCAAGCCTGAGTCCGCCGACCGCGAAGGCGACGCTGGTCAACAGCACGAGGCCCAGCGGCACCATGGCGATGATGCTGGCGATGACGCCCACCAGGGCCACGGTCCACGCGCCGGTGGCGAACGCGTCCTGCCAGCCTCCGAGCGCCTGCAGTTCTCCGACGACGACGAGAACCGCAACAGGTACGATCGCCCAGGTGATCCAGCGCAGGACGCGGTCAAGGCTGTTGCGGATCTCTGAATTCACGAGAGAGAATCGGCGCGCGTCGGCCGTAAGACGACTTGCAAACGCTTCGGCACCCACCCGGACCACGCGTGCTTTGGCATGGCCGGCCACGATGATGGACCCTGAAAGGAGTTCTGATCCGGCGTCCTTGCCCACCGGGTCCGATTCCCCGGTAAGCAGGGACTCGTCCGCTTCCAGCCCTGCGGCTTCGAGCACTGCGGCATCGGCCGTTACCTGATCGCCGGAGCGCAGGATCAGCACGTCGTCCTGGACGACGGCGTCCGCGTGAATCTCCTGCAGTTCTCCGTCCCGCAACACCCGCGCCTGTGGGGCATCCATGATGGCGAGCCGGTCCAGGGATCTCTTGGCCCGAAATTCCTGAACCGCTCCGATGACGGCGTTGCCCGCCGCGGCCAGCCCGAATAGGGCGTCCTGCCAGCGCCCTAAAAGCAGCAGAACAAGGAAGCTCGTGCCAACGATGGCGTTGAAGAGGGTCAAGACGTTGGCGCGGAAGATCTGCCACAGGCTTCGACTGGTCTGATCGGGCGTTCGGTTGTCCAGGCCGCTGCTGATGCGCGCCAGCACGTCCGCCTCGGTGAGGCCGGTGAGAGGCGGCCCGGCCACGCGCGGGTGTAGTAGGCCTGGTATCTGGCTCCGGCGCTCTGCCCTCACTCCTCGATGGTAGCGGTCCCTCCAGAAAAGTGACGGAGCGTACAGTCCCGAGCGACTGCGGCGACGGCCTGCACGGGCACTTGAGCGGGGCTCGGAAGGGTGGAACGGCCCGCATCCCGAGTGGTCCTGGCAGGGGGTAGCGCCGGGACTGGGGACGTTTGCCATTGCCACCTGGAGGGTGTATCGTTTTCTAAGTCGCCGCGAGGGAGACCAGCTCAAAAGGCTGGGGACCGGAGGCGGCCAAACCCCCAAAATAATTCGAAACCAAGTTCACTTGGCAATTCATTTGCCGACACATCTTGGCGGGGCTGGTTCGTCCGCTGGTGCGGGTCCGGGAAACCGGATTTGCTTTGGAGGCTGGGACCGGGTAAGTTTGAAAAGTTGCTCCGGAGCGATCGTGGACCTTTTGGTTTGGGGTGGTGCCGGGTGAGTCTGTTGTTTGAGAACTCAATAGTGTGCCAAGTTTGTTGATACCAATTGTTTTATTGATTGGTTGTTTTGGCTGTGTTGTCCATCCCGTGGATGGCATGGTTTTTACAGCTGGTTTCAAATTTTGTGCAGTCTGGTTCCGCGTTTTCCCGTGGTTCTTTGGTTGTGTCTGTTCTTCAACGGAGAGTTTGATCCTGGCTCAGGATGAACGCTGGCGGCGTGCTTAACACATGCAAGTCGAACGATGATCCGGTGCTTGCACCGGGGATTAGTGGCGAACGGGTGAGTAACACGTGAGTAACCTGCCCTTAACTCTGGGATAAGCCTGGGAAACTGGGTCTAATACCGGATATGACTCCTCATCGCATGGTGGGGGGTGGAAAGCTTTTTGTGGTTTTGGATGGACTCGCGGCCTATCAGCTTGTTGGTGAGGTAATGGCTCACCAAGGCGACGACGGGTAGCCGGCCTGAGAGGGTGACCGGCCACACTGGGACTGAGACACGGCCCAGACTCCTACGGGAGGCAGCAGTGGGGAATATTGCACAATGGGCGCAAGCCTGATGCAGCGACGCCGCGTGAGGGATGACGGCCTTCGGGTTGTAAACCTCTTTCAGTAGGGAAGAAGCGAAAGTGACGGTACCTGCAGAAGAAGCGCCGGCTAACTACGTGCCAGCAGCCGCGGTAATACGTAGGGCGCAAGCGTTATCCGGAATTATTGGGCGTAAAGAGCTCGTAGGCGGTTTGTCGCGTCTGCCGTGAAAGTCCGGGGCTCAACTCCGGATCTGCGGTGGGTACGGGCAGACTAGAGTGATGTAGGGGAGACTGGAATTCCTGGTGTAGCGGTGAAATGCGCAGATATCAGGAGGAACACCGATGGCGAAGGCAGGTCTCTGGGCATTAACTGACGCTGAGGAGCGAAAGCATGGGGAGCGAACAGGATTAGATACCCTGGTAGTCCATGCCGTAAACGTTGGGCACTAGGTGTGGGGGACATTCCACGTTTTCCGCGCCGTAGCTAACGCATTAAGTGCCCCGCCTGGGGAGTACGGCCGCAAGGCTAAAACTCAAAGGAATTGACGGGGGCCCGCACAAGCGGCGGAGCATGCGGATTAATTCGATGCAACGCGAAGAACCTTACCAAGGCTTGACATGGGCCGGACCGGGCTGGAAACAGTCCTTCCCCTTTGGGGCCGGTTCACAGGTGGTGCATGGTTGTCGTCAGCTCGTGTCGTGAGATGTTGGGTTAAGTCCCGCAACGAGCGCAACCCTCGTTCCATGTTGCCAGCGCGTAATGGCGGGGACTCATGGGAGACTGCCGGGGTCAACTCGGAGGAAGGTGGGGACGACGTCAAATCATCATGCCCCTTATGTCTTGGGCTTCACGCATGCTACAATGGCCGGTACAAAGGGTTGCGATACTGTGAGGTGGAGCTAATCCCAAAAAGCCGGTCTCAGTTCGGATTGGGGTCTGCAACTCGACCCCATGAAGTCGGAGTCGCTAGTAATCGCAGATCAGCAACGCTGCGGTGAATACGTTCCCGGGCCTTGTACACACCGCCCGTCAAGTCACGAAAGTTGGTAACACCCGAAGCCGGTGGCCTAACCCCTTGTGGGAGGGAGCTGTCGAAGGTGGGACTGGCGATTGGGACTAAGTCGTAACAAGGTAGCCGTACCGGAAGGTGCGGCTGGATCACCTCCTTTCTAAGGAGCACCTACAACAACCCTGCCAAGCCAATGTGCCTGTGTGGTGGTGTTGTCAGGAGTACGCCCGTTGCGCAGACGAAAGTTCTGCGGCGGGTGCTCACGGGTGGAATATCAGCAAATAGCGGCCGCCGGTTTTTCTGCCGGCACCCAGTACGGACATGTTCGTTCCCTTCGGGGTTCGGGTGTCCTGGAACGGTGCGGACGGGGATGGGGCGGTTTCGTGTTTGGCACACTGTTGGGTCCTGAGACAACAGGACCATGGCCCGGGCGTTCTTCCTCTTTTGCGGGGGGTGGGGGTGCGGGGTGTGGGGCTTGTGTGTTTCTGGTTTCCCGGCTGCAGCGAGCATGCACTGTGATGTGCCCCTTTTGCGGGGGTTCTGGTGTGTGGGGTGTGTGGTCTGGGGTTGTTGTTTGAGAACTACATAGTGGACGCGAGCATCTTTTATAAGAAGCAATTTCCAAGAATATGAACCTGGATCTGTCGTTTCTGTCCTTTGGGGCGGGGCGGTGGTTTTCATGGTTCTCTCGAAAATTACTGATTGATCTTTTGTGGTCAAGTTTTTAAGAGCACACGGTGGATGCCTTGGCATTAGGAGCCGAAGAAGGACGTAGGAATCTGCGATAAGCCTGGGGGAGTCGATAACCGGACTGTGATCCCAGGGTGTCCGAATGGGGAAACCCCGCCAGGCGCGCGAGTGACCTGGTGACCCGCATCTGAACACATAGGGTGCGTGGAGGGAACGCGGGGAAGTGAAACATCTCAGTACCCGCAGGAAGAGAAAACAATAGTGATTCCGTTAGTAGTGGCGAGCGAACGCGGATCAGGCTAAACCGTTCCATGTGTGATAGCCGGCGGGCGTTGCATGGTCGGGGTTGTGGGACTTTCCGTTCTGTCTCTGCCGGGACAGTGGGGTGTGTTGCATGGGCATAGGTGAACGGTCTTGAAAGGCCGGCCAGAGAGGGTGTGAGCCCCGTAACCGAAATGTTGTCATGCCGCCCGGAGAGTATCCCAAGTAGCACGGGGCCCGAGAAATCCCGTGTGAATCTGTCAGGACCACCTGATAAGCCTAAATACTCCCTAATGACCGATAGCGGACCAGTACCGTGAGGGAAAGGTGAAAAGTACCCCGGGAGGGGAGTGAAACAGTACCTGAAACCGTGTGCTTACAATCCGTCGGAGCAGCCTTGTAGTTGTGACGGCGTGCCTTTTGAAGAATGAGCCTGCGAGTTAGTGTTACGTCGCGAGGTTAACCCGTGTGGGGAAGCCGTAGCGAAAGCGAGTCTGAACAGGGCGTTGCAGTGGCGTGATCTAGACCCGAAGCGAAGTGATCTACCCATGGCCAGGTTGAAGCGACGGTAAGACGTCGTGGAGGACCGAACCCACTTCAGTTGAAAATGGAGGGGATGAGCTGTGGGTAGGGGTGAAAGGCCAATCAAACTTCGTGATAGCTGGTTCTCCCCGAAATGCATTTAGGTGCAGCGTTGCGTGTTTCTTACCGGAGGTAGAGCTACTGGATGGCTAATGGGCCCTACAAGGTTACTGACGTCAGCCAAACTCCGAATGCCGGTAAGTGAGAGCGCAGCAGTGAGACTGTGGGGGATAAGCTTCATAGTCGAGAGGGAAACAGCCCAGACCACCAACTAAGGCCCCTAAGCGTGTGCTAAGTGGGAAAGGATGTGGAGTTGCGAAGACAACCAGGAGGTTGGCTTAGAAGCAGCCATCCTTAAAAGAGTGCGTAATAGCTCACTGGTCAAGTGATTCCGCGCCGACAATGTAGCGGGGCTCAAGTACACCGCCGAAGTTGTGGCATTCAGATTTTTGCTAAGCCCTTGTGGTTCAGGCGTCTGGATGGGTAGGGGAGCGTCGTGTGGGCAGTGAAGTCGCGGTGGAAACCAGCGGTGGAGCCTACACGAGTGAGAATGCAGGCATGAGTAGCGAAAGACGGGTGAGAAACCCGTCCGCCGAATGATCAAGGGTTCCAGGGTCAAGCTAATCTGCCCTGGGTAAGTCGGGACCTAAGGCGAGGCCGACAGGCGTAGTCGATGGACAACGGGTTGATATTCCCGTACCGGCGAAAAACCGCCCATGCTGAACAGGGGATACTAACCGCCCGAGACCTGCCCTTTTCACCCTTGTGGTGTGAGGGTTTTGGTGGAGCGCGGGACCTGATCCTGGGAGGCAAGCGTATTAACAGGTGTGACGCAGGAAGGTAGCCGGGCCGGGCGATGGTTGCCCCGGTCTAAGGATGTAGGGCGAACGGTAGGCAAATCCGCCGTTCATGATGCCTGAGACCCGATGGGACCCCCGTATGGGGGGATCCGGTGATCCTATGCTGCCGAGAAAAGCATCGACGCGAGGTTTTAGCCGCCCGTACCCCAAACCGACACAGGTGATCAGGTAGAGAATACTAAGGCGATCGAGAGAATTATGGTTAAGGAACTCGGCAAAATGCCCCCGTAACTTCGGGAGAAGGGGGGCCCCTATCGTGATGGACACATGCTGTCCGGAGCGTGGCGGGGCCGCAGAGACCAGGGGGAAGCGACTGTTTACTAAAAACACAGGTCCGTGCGAAGTCGCAAGACGATGTATACGGACTGACTCCTGCCCGGTGCTGGAAGGTTAAGAGGACCGGTTAGCCGCAAGGCGAAGCTGAGAATTTAAGCCCCAGTAAACGGCGGTGGTAACTATAACCATCCTAAGGTAGCGAAATTCCTTGTCGGGTAAGTTCCGACCTGCACGAATGGAGTAACGACTTCCCCGCTGTCTCAACCATAAACTCGGCGAAATTGCAGTACGAGTAAAGATGCTCGTTACGCGCAGCAGGACGGAAAGACCCCGAGACCTTTACTATAGTTTGGTATTGGTGTTCGGAGTGGCTTGTGTAGGATAGGTGGGAGACGTTGAAGCCCGGACGCCAGTCCGGGTGGAGTCATCGTTGAAATACCACTCTGGTCACTTTGGACATCTAACTTCGGCCCGTAATCCGGGTCAGGGACAGTGCCTGATGGGTAGTTTAACTGGGGCGGTTGCCTCCTAAAAAGTAACGGAGGCGCCCAAAGGTTCCCTCAGCCTGGTTGGCAATCAGGTGTCGAGTGTAAGTGCACAAGGGAGCTTGACTGTGAGAGAGACATCTCGAGCAGGGACGAAAGTCGGGACTAGTGATCCGGCGGTACATTGTGGAATGGCCGTCGCTCAACGGATAAAAGGTACCTCGGGGATAACAGGCTGATCTTGCCCAAGAGTCCATATCGACGGCATGGTTTGGCACCTCGATGTCGGCTCGTCGCATCCTGGGGCTGGAGTAGGTCCCAAGGGTTGGGCTGTTCGCCCATTAAAGCGGTACGCGAGCTGGGTTTAGAACGTCGTGAGACAGTTCGGTCCCTATCCGCTGCGCGCGCAGGAAATTTGAGAAGGGCTGTCCTTAGTACGAGAGGACCGGGACGGACGAACCTCTGGTGTGTCAGTTGTACTGCCAAGTGCACCGCTGATTAGCTACGTTCGGATGGGATAACCGCTGAAAGCATCTAAGCGGGAAGCTCGCTTCAAGATGAGATTTCCATACACCTCGTGTGTGAGAGGCCCCCAGCCAGACCACTGGGTTGATAGGCCGGATGTGGAAGCGAGGACTAACGACTCGTGAAGCTGACCGGTACTAATAGGCCGATAACTTACACCACACACCCCACCTTCGTGAACGGATTCAAAAGACGTTCACACCACGAAGGAGGGGGAAAGAGACAAGACTGCTTGCGTCCACTATGTGGTTCCCAAACAACAAACACCCAAACCCACGGGAACGTTGCTTGACGAACCAAAACAACTGAATACAACACCACATGTTGTAACCATAAGATTTCCCACCCAGGGAAAACCGCCCGCCAGGGCCGGCCACCAGGGGTGCGGACACAGGGTTACGGCGGTCATAGCGTGGGGGAAACGCCCGGTCCCATTCCGAACCCGGAAGCTAAGACCCACAGCGCCGATGGTACTGCACCCGGGAGGGTGTGGGAGAGTAGGACACCGCCGGACATAAATTAGGTCGAGAGCCTCCAACCGCAAGGTTGGGGGCTCTCCCCCTTTAACCACTGAAACCGCCCGTCGGCAGGAGTGACCTGCAGTCCCGCCCTCTGGCCGAGCGGGCATCTCCGGTGGCGGTGTCCGCTGAAGGCTGAAATACGGTGCCCCAAGTCTGATAATCCCGCTATTTTTCCCGAAAAAGGGCGAAAACACGCGGAATTTGCCGCTCTCGCGGCGCCAAGCTGGTAAGTTTTCGAAGAGTGGCTTGTGCGCACCCGCGTGCAGGCTTCAGAAATCAGAACCGTCCAGGAGGACATAAATGGCTAAGAACCGTAGTGAACTTGTTGCAGAGGTAGCTGGCAAGGCCGGCACCAGCCAGGCAGCCGTCAACTCCGTGCTCGATGCACTGTTCGAGGTTTTCGAAACCTCTGTCGCCGCGGGCGAGAAGATCACCATCCCGGGCTGGCTCGCCGTCGAGCGCACCGACCGTGCAGCCCGCACCGGCCGTAACCCGCAGACCGGCGAGACCATCCAGATTGCCGCTGGCCACAGCGTCAAGCTGACCGCCGGCTCCAAGCTGAAGGCTGCAGTCGCCAAGAAGAAGTAGTCCACTTCAGGCACCTGAAAGGAGCGGCAGCCCAACGGGTTGCCGCTCCTTTGCGTTAACCACCCCGAACGGATTCGGCCCCCGGGCAGGCGTAGCGGACAATGGAGTTGTGCCTTTTGCAACAAAACCCCAGAGCCCGGCAGCGCCCACCCCGACGGGGGGAGCGTCTGGCTCAGGTGCCGAAGCGGCCGGAATCCCCCGGCCCTGGCAGTGGGCCGGCCTGGGCGTTCTGTTCCTGGCCCTGGTATCGGCATTGCTCTTTTCCGGTGCGGCCAACGCTCGTGCCGTCTCAGATCCGGGTGCTCTGGTCCGTTGGGGACTGCCGGTCAGCAAGGCCATCCACAACGTCGCCCTGGCAACGGTGATCGGCGGTCTGATCTTTGCGGTGGGCATCCTGCCCAGGAGCCTCTCCGCCTCGCGGACCAAGAACCGTGATGCGCCCGAGCATCCCGCCTTCACCCGCGTGCTGGCCATTGCCGCCGTCGCGGGCGTTGCATGGACCCTCTCAGCCGTTGGCGTGCTCGTCCTGACCTATTCGGACATAGCCGGTCAGTCGCTTTCAAGCGGCCCGGAATTCACGAGGTCCCTCGTGTACTACATGACGGACATTGATACCGGCAGGGCGTGGTTGGCGGTGGTCATCATCTCCGCCGTGGTGACAACCGCATTGTTCGGCGTCCGCTCACGCGGCGCGCTGGCGCTCACTTTAGTTCTTGCGGTCGCAGGGCTGGCGCCTGCGGCGCTGATCGGCCATTCAGCCAGTTCCAGCGACCATGAAGGCGCGATCAACTCCTTGGGCCTTCACCTCGTCGGGGTATCGGCATGGGTGGGTGGCATCATTGTGCTCACCCTGCTATCCGGCGTCCTGGCCGGCGCCTCGGCTGCAGGGGGCAAGGGCAGGGCCGACATCACCGAAGCCACCCTCCGCCGCTTCTCGGCCTTGGCCGGCTTCGCCTTCGCCCTGGTCTTCGCCTCCGGGGTGATCAACGCCAGCATACGGCTCTCCAGTTGGGGCGATCTCCTCGGCTCTGCCTACGGTCAGCTGATCCTGGCCAAGACCGCAGCGACACTGGTTCTGGGCGGCGTCGGCCTTATGCACCGGCGGTGGGTCATTCCGCAGCTGAGTGTCCAGGGGTCTCGCCTGTCGGCCCGCCGGGTGCTCTGGCAGCTGGTGCTTGTCGAGTTGTTGGTCATGGGCGCGACGTCGGGCATCGCTGTCGCACTTGGCCGCTCCGCCCCGCCGGAACCCACGACGTTCGCTCCGGATGCGACGCCGGCCTTCATCCTCTCCGGTTACGAATTGCCTCCGGAGCTGACCCCGCAACGCTGGCTTACCGAGTGGCGACTGGACTGGCTTTGGGTCGCCGCCGCCGTTTTCGGGCTCGTGTCCTACTTCCTCGGAATCCGCAAGGTCCACAAGCGCGGGGACTCCTGGTCCTGGTTCCGGTCCGTCAACTGGGTGATCGGCCTCGTGGTGCTCACCTACATTACGTCCGGGCCGCCGGCGGTCTACGGCCGCGTACTGTTCTCGGCGCACATGGTGGACCACATGGCCCTGACGATGGTGGCGCCGATCTTCCTGGTCCTCGGGGCGCCGGTCACGCTCGCGCTCCGCGCGCTGACCGCACGACGCGACAGTTCGCGCGGACCCCGCGAGTGGCTGCTGCTCTTTGTGCACTCCAAGTTCTCCCAGCTGGTCACGCACCCGCTGTTTGCCGCGGCCAACTTCGCCGGCTCGATTGTGCTGTTCTACTACTCGGATGCTTTTGGCTACGCCATGCGCGACCATGTGGGACACGAACTGATGAACCTGCACTTCGCCCTGACCGGCTACATCTTCGTGCTGACCATGATCGGCACCGATCCGTTGCCGCGGCGTGCCCCGTACCCGATGCGGCTCCTGCTCCTGCTGGCCACCATGGGCTTCCACGCCTTCTTCGGCGTCGCCATCATGGGCGGGACGGGGTTGCTGGCGGCCGACTACTTCGGCAACCTCGGCCGGACCTGGGGCGACTCGGCCCTGCTGGACCAGCAAAAGGGCGGCGCGGTGGCCTGGGGGATCGGCGAAGTGCCCACCCTGCTCGTGGCCATCGGCGTCGCGGTCATGTGGTCCCGCTCCGATGCCCGCGAGTCCAGGCGCACCGACCGGGCAGCGGACAGGAATAACGACGCCGATCTAACCGCTTACAACGATATGTTTGCCCAGCTCGCCGAACGCGACGCGAAGCTGGCCGAACGCAACTCAAAGCTGGAAGGACGCTGATGAGCGAATCTGTACGCACCCACCTCCGGGTCCGGGCCTCCGAACTCGTGGGCCGCGGCTGGTTGAACACCGGCGGCAAGTCCCTGGACCTCGAGTCCCTGCGCGGCAAGATCGTGCTGCTGGATTTCTGGACGTTCTGCTGCATCAACTGCCTGCACGTCCTGGATGAGCTCCGCCCGCTGGAACAACAGTATTCCGACGTCCTGGTGACTGTGGGGGTGCACTCGCCGAAGTTCGAGCACGAGGCGGACCCGGTAGCCCTCGCCGCCGCCGTAGAGCGTTACGAGATCCGCCACCCGGTGCTGGACGACCCGGAGCTGGACACGTGGAAGGCCTACACGGCCCGCGCCTGGCCTACCCTGGTGGTCATTGACCCCGAGGGGTACATCGTGGCGCACCTTTCCGGGGAGGGCCACGCTGACGGCTTGGCTGTGCTCATCCCGGAGCTGATTGCCGAACACGAAGCGAAGGGGACCCTGCACCGCGGTGACGGACCCTACGTGGCCCCGGAACCGACCTCGGGCACGTTGCGGTTCCCGGGCAAGGCCCTGTTCCTGCCGGCCGGCCGCGGCGGCACCGCTGCAGCAGCGGCCGGGAACGAGGCGGCCGCCGGATCCTGGCTGGTCACCGACACCGGCCACCACCGCCTGGTGGAACTCTCCACCGACTTCCAGACGGTGCTGGGCACCTATGGATCGGGCGAGAAGGGCTACGCCGACGGCGGTTCCACCGACGCCCGCTTCAACGAACCCCAGGGCCTGGTACTGCTGCCGGAGGACGTCGCCGCCAAAGCCGGTTACGACGTCGTCATCGCCGACTCGGTGAACCACCGGCTCCGGGCGCTCTCCCTCAAGGACGGCACGGCCACGACCCTTGCCGGCAACGGCATACAGCGTCTGCTCGAAACGGGACCCGCCCGCGTGGACGAGGAGGGTGCCGCCTTCGGCGCCAGGCTCGAGGCCGACCCGCTGCAGGTGTCACTGAGCTCGCCCTGGGACGTCGTCTGGTCCAGCAAGCTCAACGCCGTCGTAGTGGCAATGGCCGGCGTGCACCAGATCTTCAGCTTCGACCCGGCCACCGGCGCCGTGTCCATCATCGCCGGAAACGGTCTCGAGGGGCTGCTCGACGGCCCGGCCGCCGAAGCCTGGTTTGCGCAGTCCTCCGGCCTGGCCGAGGACGCGGACGGCAACATCTGGGTCGCGGACTCCGAGACCTCCGCACTGCGCAAGCTCGTCATCGACGACGGCGGAGCCATCACCGTTGAGTCGGCCGTCGGCAAGGGGTTGTTCGACTTCGGCTTCCGTGACGGGCCAGCCGCCGAAGCCCGGCTGCAGCACCCGCTGGGCGTGACCGTGCTGCCGGACGGCTCCGTGGCCATTGCGGATACGTACAACGGCGCGGTCCGCCGCTATGACCCGTCCTCGGGGACGGTGTCCACGCTCGCCCGCGGACTCTCCGAGCCGTCTGATGTCATTGTGGACCACACCCAGGTGGCCGGCTCCGAGCCGCTGCTGGTGGTGGTGGAGGCGAACAAGCACCAACTCGTCTATGTGCCGATCCCCAAGGAAGCACAGCAGGTTGACGAGGGTGCCTCACAGACCCAGCGTCCCAAGAGCCCGGTCGCGCCAGGGCTGCTGTCCCTGACGGTCCGTTTCACCGCCCCGACCGGGCAGAAGCTGGATGACCGCTGGGGCGACCCGACGCAGTTGAAAATTTCCTCGACGCCGCCGGAGCTGCTGCTGGCAGGCGGCGGAACCTCCGTCGGCCTGCTCCGCACCCTGGAGCTGGCGGCCGACGTCCCCGAGGGCGTACTGCACATCACCGCGCGGGCCGCGGCCTGCGACGGGCCGGAAACCGAGGACGGTGAGATCCCGGACCACGCAGCGTGCCATCTGTACCAGCAGGACTGGGGCATCCCCGTAGTGCTGCAGTCCGACGGCGACACCGAGCTCGTCCTTGACCTGCGCGGGATGGACTAGCCCCCCGCCGGGGGCCGCCGTCCCTGGTCGGCGGTTTGGGCCGCCGCCCAGGGACCGGCTGAAGACCTAGTTGCTGAGCTGCGGAGTGAGCTTGACCGTGTCGCCGTCAATGTCCAGACGAGTGGTGAAGCTGAAGTCGTGGACCGCGTTGAGTTCGGTGACCGCGCCGGTGAAAAGGTCTATCTGGCGCGCCTTGATCCGGGCCTTGCCGTCCAGGGGTGCTACTACCCAGCGCCCGCCAAAGGGCTCGATCTTGACCGCGGGATACTCGGAGATGCTCCAGTCGATCGTCCCGTCCACCACCCGGTTGTTCGTGGTGTGGTAAAACGGGCAATCCGGCTGGAGCTGCTGCTTCTTGTCGGCCTGGTCGGCGCAGTTGTCCAGGAACTCCTTGACTTTGCCACTCACAGCATCTTTCAGGCCGTCCGTGGCCTGAGTCAGCAGGTTCAGCGGTGCGGCGGGCATGTCCCGGCCCGGCACAATTGCCTTGGTGGCGGGGGCAGCGAAGAACTGGCCGGCCAGGGAGGCTTCGTACTGGCCGGGGTAAAAAACGGCAAAGGAGTTGCGGCCGTTGGGCATGTTCACCGGCACACCGTTCAGCGAAGCCTGATTCGAGTTCACGACGGTGACATCCAGTACCGGCAGGGCCGCGGGAACAATCGACCAGTCGTGAAAGAAGAGCCACTGGGTGCCGGAACTCTGCAGCAGGAACTCGGTGTGCAGCTGGCTGCCGTCGATGGTGTAGTCGATCGGCACCATGACCTGGTTGTCGCCCCGGTCCTCGGCGTCACCAAACTTGACATCGGAGATCAGTGCGGCCGCCGTCTTCAGGGCCTCTCCGTCCAGCATGGCGGGGCTGCTTTTCGGGACAGTGGCGTGAAGCAGTCCGAGCGCTTTTTCGCCTTCGCCCTTCTGCAAGGCGTCGAGGTATTCGCGCACCGGTTGCTGGGGACTGGCCAGGGAGTTGTTCACCAGATTGATGGCGACGACGGCGCCCGCCACTGCCAGCATCAGGCCCAACAGCCAAAGGGCTGCGGTCCTGACCACCGCCTGACTCATCTGCACGCCCCTTACGTTACCTGCAAGCCCGCTTAATGCAGGTGCCCGAGGGCGCCGTTGTGATGCGCAGCATCACCGGCTGGCCCCGCGGGTGACCTACCGCCTGCGCCGCCGGGAGGAGGTTCCAAAGACGCCCCGCAACAGTTCCCGGCCGAGCTGGGTCCCCAGCGAACGGGCCATGCTCTTGAGGCCACCGCCCAATGCCCCACCCAGTGCGCCGGCGAGGTCTTCGCCCATCCCGCCGCCGGTTTCCTGGGGTTGCGCCGTCCGGCGCCGCGGGGCGGCCGGTTCGGGCGCAGGGCGGCTGCTGGGCCGGCCCAGGATTTCTTCCTCAATCCGCCGCGCTTCGGCGTCGACGGCGTCAGGATCCGTTGCGGTCGCGGCGCCAGCGGACCTGGGCCCGCCGGCCGAGGGGCCAGTCGAGGAAGCAGCGCGGTCCGCCAGCTTTTCGTAGGCCGAGACGTTGTCCACGGCCGTGCCGTACCTGGGAAGCAGGGCCGATCCCGCCACAGTGCTTGCGATCAGGGCGTCCTCGCTGGGGCCCATCACCGACTCCGGTGCCCGGAGCCGGGTCAGGGCCACCGGGGTCGGTGCGCCCTTCTCGTTCATCACGGTGATTACGGCCTCGCCGATTCCGGCGGACGTGAGCGTCTCTTCGAGGTCGTAGTCGCTCATCGGGAAGGTGGAGACCGTCGCCTTCAGTGCCTTGGCGTCCTCGGGGGTGAAGGCACGCAGGGCATGCTGCACGCGGTTTGCCAGCTGGCCCAGAACCTCCGCGGGGACGTCCTTCGGGGTTTGCGTCACGAAGAAAATGCCCACGCCCTTGGAACGGATGAGGCGGACGGTGGTGGTGATGGCTTCCAGGAAAGCTTTGGAGGCGTCGTTGAACAGCAGGTGGGCTTCGTCCAGGAAAAATACGAGTTTGGGCTTGTCCAGGTCGCCGGCCTCGGGCAGATCCTCGAACAGGTCGGCGAGCAGCCACATCAGGAAAGTGGAAAAGAGCATGGGCTTGGTCTGCAGCGTCGGCAGTTCCAGGCAGGTGATGACGCCGCGGCCGTCAGGGGCGGTCCGCAGCAGCTCGGCGGTGTCGAACTCCGGTTCACCGAAGAACTTCTCCATGCCCTGCGCCTCCAGCGTGATGAGTTCACGCAGGATGACGCCGGCGGTCGCCTTGGAAAGCCCCCCCAGGTCCTGGAGCGCGTCCTTGCCCTCGTCTGAGGTCAGGAACTGGATGACGGCGCGCAGGTCCTTGAGGTCTATCAGTTCGAGGTTGTTCTTGTCAGCGAAGTGGAACACGAGCTGCAGGCTGGACTCCTGGGTCTCGTTGAGCTCCATGATCCGCGACAGCAGGATGGGTCCGAACGAGGTGATCGTGGACCGTACCGGGATGCCGGCGCCGTCGCCGCCGAGGGCGAGAAACTCCACGGGGAAAGTCTTTCCGGACCAGGCCTGACCGATGCTGTCGGTACGTGCCTTCAGTTTTTCGGAACCGACGGCGGCGGTAGCGAGCCCGGAGAGGTCCCCCTTGATATCCGCAAGGAACACCGGGACCCCTGCGGTGGAGAGCTGTTCAGCCATCATGTGCAGCGTCACGGTCTTGCCTGTGCCGGTGGCACCGGCAACGAGGCCGTGACGGTTCATCATCGCCAGCGGCAGCCGTACCGGCGCGTCCTTGTGCAGCTCGCCGTCGACGATCGCGGCGCCCAGCTCGATCGTGGGGCCCTCCAGGGTGTACCCCTTCTGGAGCGTGGCTACTTTATCTGCGGTTGATTTCTCGGCCATGCCGCAAGCTTAGCCGGGTCCGGTTGCCCGGACCCGGCTACAGCGGGCTTTACTTCGCGTCGGAGAGCGCTTTCAGCACTTCCTTGGCGACGTCCTCGCTGGACTGCGGGTTTTGTCCCGTGATGAGGTTCCCGTCGCGGACCACGTGGGAGCTCCAGGCGGCGGCGTTCTCCACGACCGCGCCCTTCTCCTTCAAGGCGTCCTCCACGAACCACGGCGTGTTCGGGCCGGTTCCGCCGCCCAGTTCCTCTTCGTTCGTGAACACGGTGAGCCGGCGCCCCGCGAAGGTGAACTTGCCGGCCTCGTCGACGGCGCTCAGCAGACCGGCGGGTCCGTGGCAGAACGGGGCGATGATCTTGCCGGCCGAGTTGGCCTCGATCAGGAGCTTGCCGAGGTGGGCGTCCTGGAAGAGGTCGGCCATGGGCCCGTGGCCGCCGGGCATCACCACGGCCTCGTACGCGGACAGGTCGACGTCGGCCAGCACCAGCGGAGCCGTGAGCTCAGCGTCGATTTTCTCCAGGTAATCCCGGAATCCCTGCGCACGCTCTTCGCCGCCGGCGGACTCGGCGGCGAGGCTGACCTGGTCCACGGTGGGCTTGGCACCGCCCGGGGTAGCGATCCGGACGCTGTGGCCGGCGTCGAGCAGGGTCTGGTGCGAGACGACGAGTTCCTCGGCCCAGTAGCCGGTGGCGTGCTCGCTGCCGTCACGCATGGTGAGGGAATCGGCGGCGGATACGACCATAAGGATATTAGCCATGTTGTGCTCCTGTTCTGCCGGCGGGAAGCCGGTCAACGGGTTAGTTGGGTGGGTTTTTAGCGCGCGGCTTCGAGCTCTGCGAACGTAGCGTCATCGAGGACGACGCCCGCGGCGGCCAGGTTCTCTTCGAGGTGCCGGACGGAGCCGGTGCCCGGGATCGGCATCATCACTGGAGAGCGGCGCAACAGCCAGGCAAGGGCAACCTGGGAGGTGGTGGCTCCGAGGCGTGTGGCGGCCTCATCCAGCGGGCCGCCCGGGCGGGCCAGTTCGCCGGCGGAGATCGGTGCCCACGGGATGAAGCCGATGCCGTGCTCCTCGGCGTAGTTGAGCACATCCTCTGAACTCCGGTCGGTCAGGTTGTAGCGGTTCTGCACGGTGGAGACGGTGAAGAAGCGGCTTGCCTGCTCGAGTTCGGCGACGCTGACCTGTGAGAGCCCCAGCGCCTTGACTTTGCCTTCTTTTTGCAGGTCGCGGAGGACACTGAATTGCTCCTCCGGGTCCACCTTGGGATCGATCCGGTGCAGCTGCAGCAGGTCCAAGGAGTCGACCTTGAGTTTGCGCAGGCTCAATTCCGTCTGCTGACGCAGGTACTCGGCCCGGCCCAGCGGCACCCACTGATCCGGCCCGGTGCGGGTGAATCCCACCTTGGTGGCAATCTTCAGGCCGTCCCGGTACGGGTGGAGGGCCTCGGCCAGGATCTCTTCACTGACGTTCGGCCCGTAGGAATCGGCGGTGTCGATGAAGTCGACGCCCAGCTCCATGGCGCGGCGGACGACGGCGATGGCTGTAGCCCGGTCCGCGGGCTCCCCCCAGACACCGTCCCCGACGATCCGCATGGCGCCGAAGCCCAGGCGGTGGACCGTTCCAACGTCCTTGAGGTTAATTGTTGATGACTGACTGGTCTGTACATTTTCAGTGGTCATACTTGCGCCAACCCTCCACCGGGCCGCCCTATTCCAACGCGCCGCGCGCAGGACCGGGAATCCTCGCCTATAAGCTGAGGCCGCCGGCACGCGAGGAAAGTGTTCCGGGAAAGGACTCGAAGGGGAGTTATGAAGGTTGCCGCAATGCCGACAATGCCAACCGTGCGGTTCTGCCTCGACGGGGCGCGCGGGTGAGCGCGTCCCCGCTCAACATAAACGCGCCTCGGCTGGTAGCTGACCTCACGGCGCTCGGACGGATCGGACGGGTGGATTCCGGCGGAATCAGCCGCAGCTCGTTCTCGGCCGCGGACACCGAGGCCCGGGCCTGGTACCGGGCCCGCTGCGCTGACGCAGGCCTCTCTGTCAGGGAGGACGGGGTGGGCAACCTGATCGTGTCTTCGCCGAACGCTGCCGCTCAGATTGCGGAGCGGCCCGCTGTCTGGTCCGGCTCGCACCTGGACACCGTCCCTAATGGCGGCCAGTTCGACGGCGCCCTGGGCGCCCTCGCTGCCCTGGAGTGCCTCCGCCGGATCCACGAGGAGGGTATCGAGCTTGAGCGTCCGGTATGCAGCATCGTGTACACGGACGAGGAGGGCAATTTTGCCCACCTTCTGGGCTCCAGCGCCATGGCCAGAGGGTATTCGCGGGCCGAGCTCGAAGCCATGGTCGGCCGGGACGGAGACCGCTTCGTAGACACCTTCATCGCGGCCGGCGGTGACCTCACTGCGGCGACACGCACCAAGATTGATCCGGCAACCCTGCACTCGACAGTCGAACTGCACATCGAGCAGGGACCGACCCTGGAAGCTCTGGGCCACCAGATCGGTGTGGTGACCGGCATTGTCGGTCTTGGCGGCGGCGAAGTGACGTTCCGGGGCCGGGCGGATCACGCGGGCACGACCCCCATGAACCAGCGCAAGGATGCCATGGTGGCGGCCGGTGCCTTCGTCGCCGCCCTCCCAGAGCTGGCGCCGCAAACCAGCGATCGTTCCGTCATTACCTGCGGGATGGTCACCGTCAGTCCCGGAAGCGCCAACGTCATCCCGGACTCCGCCCGGGTCAGTGTGGATTTTCGAGACCCGGTCAGGGAGAACGTGGCGGCCCTCGAAGCGGCCATCCGCAACACTGCCCGTGACATCGCCGCGCGCTACGGCTTGGCAGTCACCGTCGACCTTGAGGACAGCATCCCCCCGGCGCCCCTCAACAGTGGAATCCAGGACATTATTGCGTCCCGTGCAGAGGCCCGCGGGCTGTCGTCCTGGCCGATGCCGTCGGGAGCCGGTCACGACTCCCAGAACCTGGCGCCGCTCGTTCCTACGGGCATGATCTTTGTGCCCAGCATCGGCGGCCGTAGCCACTGCCCCGAGGAAGACACCTCCTGGGCAGATGTGGAAAACGGCGCCAACGTCCTGCTCGACACGCTGATCCAGCTGGCGGGCGGCTGATTCCGTCCGGGCGGACCGCTTCCAGGTTTCACCGCACACACCATCGACATTGCAACGGTTCAGGAGCTAGCACATGGCAACAACAATCTTTCGCCGCGGGAACGTCTTCGACGGGACCGGGAGCATGCCCGTTCAGACCGACGTCGCCGTCAGCGGCGGCAGGATCACCGCCGTCGGCCCGGACCTCCACGGTGACGAGGAGGTGGACCTCGCCGGTTCCACCCTGCTCCCCGGCCTCATCGATTCGCATGTGCACCTGACCATGAGCGATCTGGACACAATGAGGGGACTCGAGCGCCCCTTTTCGTATCCGTTCTACCAGGCGATCCACAACATGGCGGCGACCCTGGATTGCGGCATCACCACCGTTAGGGACGCCGGCGGGACTGACCAAGGAATGCAGCTGGCAGTGGAAGACGGCCTCATCGAGGGCCCGCGGATGCAGATTGCCGTCAGCATTCTCAGCCAGACCGGCGGCCACAGTGACGGCTGGATGCCCTCCGGCTTCGAGATCGGCCACCAGATCCCGCACCCGGGACGACCGTCCGGCATCGTTGACGGGCCCGAAGAGATGCGCCGGAAGGTGCGGGAACTGGTGCGCGTTGGCGCCGAAGTCATCAAGGTATGTACCTCCGGCGGTGTTTTGTCGCCGCGGGACGACCCGCGGCATGCCCACTTCCGGGATGACGAACTGGCAGCTCTGGTGGCGGAGGCAACGGCGGCCGGCCGCGGCGTGATGGCGCACGCGCAGAGTACTGACGGAATTAAGAACGCGGTCCGGGCGGGTATCCGCTCCATCGAGCACGGGATCTACCTGGATGACGAGGCGATTTCTATGATGGTCGACGCCGGAACGTGGCTTGTGCCCACTCTTTCGGCGCCCCAGGCGGTGCTGAACGCCGTCGCGGGCGGCGCAAAGATTCCGGCGGAGTCGCTGCGCAAGGCCCGCGAAGTCATTGACGCCCATGCTGACTCGTTCGCCCGGGCGGTGGAAGCCGGGGTCAAGGTGGCGATGGGCACCGATACCGGTGTGGGTCCGCACGGAGCCAACCTCGACGAACTTCCGCTGATGGAAGCAGGCGGCATGACGCCGCAACAGGTGCTGGCGGCCTGCACGTCGTCGGCGGCGGACCTGCTCGGAATGGGGGAGGACCTCGGCACCATCGCCCCTGGTAAGCGGGCCGACCTGGTCGTCATGTCCGGGGACCCCTTCGACCTGCGGGCTTTCAAGTCCAACATCTCCGCGGTCTACAAAGGCGGCGTCAAGATCCGCGGTTAGGGCACCGGGCCGGCTGGCAGCCCGTGGGACCAGCCGGGCCCCAGAAATAACCGGGCCGCCGTCGTCGTTGTCCATGGTGCGTCCGGAAATAGGCCGGACCTGCGATGACGAAGTGAACTGTGAATCCGACTCCGCCGTGACCGATCGGTCCGAAGGTGTGGATTCTGCAACGAAAGGCCGCACCGACGTGACTGTACCCCTCTCCATCCTTGACCTGGCAACCATCGCGAAGGGCCAGACGGCGGCAGAAAGCTTCGCCGGCAGTGTGGCCATGGCGCAGCGGGCCGAGGAGCTGGGTTACCGCCGTATCTGGTACGCCGAGCACCACAACATGTCCTCCATCGCGTCGTCCGCGACCAGCGTGCTGATCGCCCACATCGCGGCGCACACCAAGAGCATCCGCCTTGGTTCCGGCGGGGTCATGCTGCCAAACCACTCGCCGCTGACCATCGCCGAGCAGTTCGGCACCCTGGAAACCCTGCACCCTGGCCGGATCGACCTGGGTCTGGGGCGCGCGCCCGGCAGCGACCAGAGCACCATGCGGGCGCTGCGTCGCGACCCGATGAGTGCGGACAGCTTCCCCCAGGATGTACTCGAACTTCAGGGCTACCTGACCGGCCCCACCCGCATCCCGGGCGTGGAAGCCACCCCCGGCAAGGGCACCAACGTGCCGCTCTACATCCTCGGCTCGTCGCTGTTTGGCGCGAAGCTGGCCGCCCAGCTCGGGCTGCCCTACGCGTTCGCTTCGCACTTCGCGCCGAACGCGCTGCAGGACGCTGTGGCCATTTACCGCCGCGATTTCCGGCCCTCTGAGCAGCTGGAGGCCCCGCACGTGATCGCCGGCGTCAATGTGATCGCCGCGGATTCGGCGTCCGATGCGCAGGAAATGTTCCAGGCCACCAAGCGTGCACGGGTGTCGCTGTTCTTTGGCAACGGCCGGGTCTTCAGCGACGACGAGGCAGACATGATCCTGGATTCCCCGCAGGGCCAGCACATGGCGCAGATGATGAAGTACTCCGCCGTCGGCACCCCGGACGCAGTGCTGGAATACCTCGATGGGTTCACCCGCCACGCCGACGCCGACGAACTGATCGTTGCGCACCAGAGCCCGGGGGTGGATGACCGGCTGCGCTCCGTGGAGCTCCTCGCCGAGGCCGCCGGACTGGTCCGCGTCTAAGCAGGCACTCCAGCGGGCAGGCGGCTACTCGCAGGCCACCCCGTCGCCGTCGCGGTCGAGTTTGCTGCTGTACCCGGGCTGGCCGCGCCGGATGGGCGCTGCGCCCGCGGCCCGCACCGCCGCGCAGTTCGCGTAAAACACGGCAGCGGGTGCGGGGACAGCGGGAACGGGAGCCGGCGCCGGAGCGACCTGGGCCGGCGGGGCGGCCGCCGGCGGCGCGGCTGGCGCGGGCTGGGCCGGAGCTGGCGCCGGCGCAGCCGCCGGGGGTTGTTCGTTGGTCGGGGCCAAGGCATCCCGGCAGTCGGCCAGGACCCTCGCCATGGCGTCGTGCTCCGCTTGGGTCACCCAGAGCGCGTAGCTGGCCTTGACCGAAATCTGGCGGGCCACGTAGGCGCAGCGGTAGGACTTGTTCGGCGGCAACCAGGTGGCGGCGTCGCCGTCGCTCTTTTGCATATTGGCCGGGCCGTCCACGGCCAGGAGGTTGAGCGGGTCGTTCGCGAAGGCGAGACGCTGCGCGGGGCTGAGCTGCTGCGCACCCTTCTGCCAGGCGTCGCTGAGGGCCACGACGTGGTCGATCTGCACCGCGGTGCTCGTGCTGTTGCCGCGGACGAAGTTGATCAGCTTCGCGGTGTAGGGGTCATTCAGTGCGCCGGAGAGCACCACGCAGTCACGCGTGCCCGCCTTGAGGGCGACCGCCGTCAGGTCGCGGCGCAGCGTGTCGTTCCGGGTGTCGCAGCCGTTGCGGTCCACGTCGGCCCACGCCTGCCCGAACTGGTCCCGGGAGTAACCGGTCTTGGGCGCGCGGCCTTTTACCGCCAAGGTGGCCAGAACGTCCAGGGCTTTGCTTGCGTAAGCCGGTTGCTGATGCGGGGCGGAGGCTCCGCCCGGTGCGACGGCGGGGGCGGTTTCCGGGTCCAGCGGGGCGCCGGCCTCGCCGGAAGGCGTTGGCGTCGGCGTCGGGGAAGCGGTGGCGGACGGCGTGGCGGAGGCGCTCGAGGGAACGGTAACGGCCTGCGGCTCTGCTGCGGCGGGTGCGGGGCCGGCGCACGCGGTGGACGAAACGAGCAGCAACCCGGCTAGACCAGAGACAACCCAGTCGACTGTCCTTTTGCTAACCCTGCGCGTATTGACTTTTCCCACAACGTTCCCCCGGTACCTGCATGCCATGTGGCCGCTTGGCCGTTCACAGCTTACCGGCCGATACCCGGGAGTACGGCCAGTGCCGCGCCGGGCTGCCAGGGACGGCCAGGACGGTGGTGTTGAGGTGCTCAGGTGAGCAGCAGTGCCACGCTGATCATGGCAGGGACGGCCACCACGGTGGTGATGAGGACGGTGTCCTTGGCGACTGTTAGACCGGTCCGGTACCGGTTCGCCACCACGAAGACGTTCTGCGCGGTGGGCAGCGAGGAGGTGACCACAGCGGCAAACAGGGCCTGCTCCCGCATTCCGAGGGCGAAACTGGCGAAGAGGAAGGCCAACAGCGGGTGCACGATCAGCTTGAAGCCACTGGCCAGCAGGGTGTCGGCCCTACGGCCGGCAGAGGCCTGCAGCGGTCGGGAACCGTTTAGGCTCATGCCGAAGGACAGCAGCATCGCCGGTATTGCAGCGCCGCCGATGAGATGAATCGGTTGCAGGACAAGTTCGGGAACCTGCCAACCAGTCCCGGCCACGAGCAGACCCAGTCCCGACCCGACGATCATGGGATTTCGGACAATCATCAAGAGGAAGCTCAGCGGGGTGGTCCGATGGGCGCTGGTCGTGGCATCCAGGACCATCAGGAACAGGGGTGTGAAGAAGGCCAGCTGGAAGATCAACAGTGGGGCCACATAACTGGCGTCACCAAGGACAAAGACCGCGATCGGAATGCCGAGGTTGGCAGAGTTGGCCAGGGAAGCGCTCATCGAGGACACCAAGGCCTCTGGCAGCGGACGCTTGAGCAGGAACCGCACAATGCCGAAGTACAGAGACGCCGTCACAATCGCACCCACCGCTGTCACCAGCAGTGGCGCGGCGAAGACATCATTCAGCCTGGCTTTGCTGAGCGTCTCGAACAGGAGAGCCGGGCTCGCGACAAAGAACGTCAAGGCGCTGAGGACGGAGCGGGCATTCTCGCCCAGAATGTTGCGTCGACCGACAAACATGCCGACCAGAATGATGCACCAGACGACGAAGAAGCCGGCCAGGACGCCTAGCACGCGGCAGTCCGGGGCGTAGTGGGCGTAGCAGGGACGGCGTTCACCGTCCCACAATAATCAGATTTAGACGCCAGTTAGGCCATGGCGCGTTCCGGTGACGTCGCGACCGGAACGTCCGACGTCGGCGTCGGCGCCTGGAGCCGCCGGGGAGGGAACCGGCGCTGCTAGTTCAAGGCGGCGTTGTTCAGGGCGTGCGGCGGGCGCAGCAGCCCGGCCGTGTGGCCTTCCGCGGGATCGTTGCCGATCTGCACCACCTTGTTGTCCTTGTCCACATGGACCACCTTCGGGGTGAAGGTCTTCGCCTCCTCCGTGGTCATCTGGGCGTAGGTAATCAGGATGACGAGGTCGTTTTCGTGCATCAGATGCGCGGCAGCGCCGTTGATGCCGATGACTCCGGAGCCGCGCTCGCCCGCGATGGTGTACGTCTCGAGGCGGGCGCCGTTGGTGACGTCGACGATTGCGACGAGTTCACCGGGGAGGATGTCGGCGGCCTCGAGCAGGTCCAGGTCCACGGTGACCGAGCCGACATAGTGAAGATCCGCGTGGGTGACTGTGGCGCGGTGGATTTTGGACTTGAACATGGTTCGATTCATAACGCTCCCAGTGTAACGCCGGCGCGGCGCCGGTGCTGTGACGGCGAACACTCAGGCCTGCGGGCGGGTTATGCGGCCGGTGCGATGGATGCGGCGGTCTCGGCAAGGATCTCCCGGGCTGCGAGGATGGCCGGGCGCTGCGAGCTGGAACGGCGCACGGACGTGAAGACCGTGCGGTGGGGGTTGCCCGGAAGGTCGATCAGCCGGGCGGAGGTGCCCCTGCCGGTCCAGACCAGGTCCGGCATCAGCGCCACCGCATTGCCGGATTCGATCAACCGGATTTGCGCCTGCAGGTCGGCCGTCTCGAAGCGGACGTCGGGTTCGAAGCCCGCGCTCCGGCAGGCCTGCTCGGCCCAGTGCCGCGACGCCGCACCCCGGGGCTCCATCACCCAGGACATCCCCGCGGTGTCGCTGAGTGAGGTGACGTCGGGGCGGCCCGGGGCTGCCGGCGGCACCGCCAGCCGGATCGCGTCTCCGGTCAGCCGGATTCGGTCCAGCTCGGCGTAGCGGGGCGCTGCATGGCCGGGATACTGCTCGGCGATGACCAGGTCGAAGTCCCGCGCCCACGTCTCGTGCAGGGCTGTTTCAGGTTCCCGTTGGATCATTTCGATCCGGACCTCGGGGTAGCTTGCGGACATCCGCGTCAGGGCATCGGGCATCAGGGCCAGCGCCGCTGACTGGAACACCGCGACCCGGACGGTCCCCGTCACTGTCGTCAGTGACGCCGCGAGGTCGGCCTCGGCTTGTTCCAGGGTCTCCAGCAGCTGGGAAGTGTGCGCCACCAGCACCTCGGCCTGGGGCGTGAGCTGGACCCGGCGGCCTGTCTTGCGGAGGAGTTCGACGCCGGCTTCCTTCTCCAGCAGCGCCAGCTGCTGGGAGACCGAGGACGGGCTGTACTGCAGCGCTTCCGCGACTTCCGCGAGCGTGCCGCGGATCTTCAGTTCACGCAGCAGGCGCAGCCGCCGGATGTCGAGCATCGCTGTTCCTTTGTGAACGCTAATGGTTATTGATTAGGAGAATTCACTTTATCTAATGGAATCTGGCTTGCATACTGTTGTAGCTGAGTAATCCCCATCACAGGGCGGATTGATGGGCACCACCCCTACGCAGGAGACCCTGATGAGCACCAAAGACCTAACCAAGTCGATCATGCGGCGGAAGCCGATCGATGACATCGAAGACGAAAACAAGCACAGCGGCCTGTTTAAAAGCCTTGGACTCTGGCAACTGACAGCGATCGGCGTCGGCGGCATTATCGGCGTCGGTATCTTCTCACTCGCCGGCTTGGTGGCCCACGGCAGCGAGAGCGAGCCCGGCGTCGGGCCCGCGGTGCTTTTCTCCTTCCTGATCGCGGGCCTGGCCTCCGCAGCCGCCGCCCTGTCCTACGCGGAATTCGCCGGCATGATCCCCCGCGCTGGTTCCGCCTATACCTACGGGTACGTGGCGCTGGGAGAGGTGATCGGCTGGTTCATCGGCTGGGACTTGCTACTGGAGTACATCGCGATCGTGGCTGTGGTGGCCATCGGCATTTCGGGCTACTTCGACGCGTTCCTCTCCGGCATCGGTATCCACATGCCCGTCTGGATGACGTCGACGGCGGATGAGGGCAAGGGCGGGATCGTAAACATTCCCGCAATTGCCGTCTGCCTGCTGGTGACGTGGATTCTCTCCCGCGGCACCAAGACCTTCGGCCGCTTCGAACTGGTCGCCGTCGCCGTCAAGGTCGTCCTGATCCTGTTTATCATCGGGCTGGGCATCTTCTACATCGATACCAACAACTACAACCCGTTCATGCCCAGCGGCTTCGGCCCTGTGCTGGCAGGTTCCGCGACTGTGTTCTTTGCGGTGTTCGGCTACGACGCGATGAGCACGGCCGCGGAGGAAGCCACGGACGGCAAAAAGCACATGCCGAAGGCGATTATCCTGTCCCTGATCGTGGCCATGCTCCTCTACGTTGCCGCGACTCTGGTCCTTACCGGCATGCAGAACTATCAGGACATCGACCCGAAGGCCGGGTTCGCTTCCGCCTTCAACGGGGTGGGCTTGCCGGTGATCGCCACGATCATCTCTGTCTTCGCCGTGCTGTCCATCCTGACCGTCATGTTGACCTTCCTGCTGGGTGTCACCCGGGTCTGGTTCTCGATGAGCCGCGACGGGCTGCTGCCGGGCTGGTTTGCCAAAACCGACCGGCACGGCACCCCGCAGCGCGTCACCTGGATTGCCGGCGTGGCCTCGGCCCTGCTGGCAGGCGTTTTCCCGATCAAGGCCGTCGCGGATCTCACGAACATCGGCATCCTGGCCGCCTTCGTCGTCGTCTGCCTCTCGGTGATTATCTTCCGCTACAAGAAGCCGGACGCGCCGCGCACATTCCGTTTGCCGTTCATGCCGGTGGTTCCGCTCTTCGGCATGCTTGCCTCAGCCTTCCTGATGGTGCAGCTGCACTGGGAGACCTGGGTTCGCTTCGGCGTTTGGCTGGTCATCGGGCTGGCCATCTACTTCGGCTACGGCCGTAAGCACTCGCTGATGAACCCGGACAGCCCCCGGCACGAGGAAGCCGTGGAGCTGCACCGCCACGTCGGCTGACCCCTTCACCCACACTTGCGCCATCACTTGTGGCTGTCATTCCGAAAGTTTGACGGCCCCAAGTGATGGCGCATCTTTTGCGTCAGGCGTGCGGGCGGAAAGGCAGCTAAAGCTTTGGTTTTGCTAATCAGTATTGCTCGGAAAACGTCGCTTTATCTTATGAAAATCCGGCCGCATACTGAGTCTTAGAACACATCCCAGCCTGCGAAGGAAAGAGTGCCACCATGACCTACACCTCCACGGATTCCGGCCTGGGCGCCAGCCACGCTGCAGGCAACGAAGCCGGGCACGCCGCCGTGTCCGAAGGTTCGCCTGTGCTTGAGGCCGCGGCGCTCGCCGAGGACGCCATCGCGCTGGTCCGCCGCTGGCTGACCGCCGCGGCGCAGGTCCCCGTCGACGCCTCCGCCGCGCAGCTCGCAGGCGTCCTCAAGGACCCCAACGGTCTGGACTTCACCGTCGGGTTTGTCGACGGCGTCGTGCGTCCCGAAGACGTGCAGGTCGCCGCCCGCAACCTCGCGGCCCTGGCCCCCAAAGTCCCGGCGTTCCTGCCGTGGTACATGCGCAGCGCGGTGCGCCTCGGCGGGACCATGGCTGCGGTCCTGCCGCAGGTCGTCATCCCGATCGCCCGGCGAGTGCTCCGCGAAATGGTCGGTCACCTAATCGTCGATGCCACCGACGCGAAGCTCGGGCCGGCGATCGCGAAGATCCGCAAGGAGGGCATCAAGCTCAACGTCAACCTCCTCGGTGAGGCCGTCCTCGGCCAGCACGAAGCCGCCCGGCGGCTGGAGGGAACGCACACGCTGCTTGCCCGGCCCGACGTGGACTACGTCTCGATCAAGGTGTCGTCCACCGTTGCACCGCACTCTGCCTGGGCCTTCGACGAGGCAGTCGAGCACGTGGTGGAAAAGCTCACCCCGCTGTTTACCCGTGCCGCGTCCTTTGCCGCCGGCGGACGAAAAGCGAAGTTCATCAACCTGGACATGGAGGAGTACAAGGACCTGGACATGACCATCGCGGTCTTCACCCGGATCCTGGACAAGCCCGAGTTCAAAAACCTGGAAGCCGGGATCGTGCTGCAGGCGTACCTGCCGGACGCGCTCAGTGCCATGATGCGGCTGCAGGACTGGGCCGCCGCTCGCCGCGTCAACGGCGGCGCGGCGATCAAGGTCCGCGTCGTCAAGGGCGCCAACCTCCCGATGGAACAGGTCGAAGCCTCCCTGCACGACTGGCCTCTCGCCACCTGGGGTAGCAAGCAGGACTCGGACACCAACTACAAGCGCGTTATCAACTATTCGCTGCATCCGGACCGCATCCGCAACGTCCGGATCGGCGTCGCCGGCCACAACCTTTTCGACATCGCTTTCGCCTGGCTGCTGGCCAAGCAGCGCGGCATCGAATCCGGCATCGAGTTCGAGATGCTGCTGGGCATGGCCCAGGGCCAGGCCGAAGCTGTCAAACAAGACGTCGGCTCGCTCCTGCTGTACACGCCGGTGGTCCACCCGGGCGAGTTCGACGTCGCAATCGCCTACCTGATCCGGCGGCTGGAAGAGGGCGCCAGCCAGGACAACTTCATGTCGGCGGTCTTCGAACTCAGCGAGAACGAATCCCTGTTCGAGCGCGAGAAGCAGCGCTTCCTCGCCTCCCTCGCCAAACTCGACGACGAGGTCCCGGCGCCGAACCGCCGGCAGAACCGCGCCCTGCCGCCGGCGCCGATGCCGCACGACGCCTTCGAGAACACGCCGGACACCGACCCGTCGCTGCCGGCGAACCGGGACTGGGGCCGTGCCATCCTCGGCCGTGTCGCGACCTCCACGCTGGGAAACGCCGCCGTCGAGGCCGCCACCATCACGGATGAGGCGACCCTGGACACCGTCATCGCCACCGCCGTGGAGAAGGGCAAAGCGTGGGGTGCCCTGTCCGGTGCAGAGCGCGCGGAAATCCTGCACCGTGCCGGCGATGTGCTCGAGGCCCGCCGCGCCGACCTGCTCGAAGTGATGGCCAGTGAGACCGGCAAAACCATCGACCAGGGCGACCCTGAGGTCAGCGAGGCTGTTGACTTCGCCCATTATTACGCCGAATCGGCCCGCAGGCTCGACGACGTCGACGGTGCCACCTTTGTGCCGGCCAAACTCACCGTGGTGACTCCGCCGTGGAACTTCCCGGTGGCCATCCCCGCCGGCTCCACCCTCGCCGCGCTCGCCGCCGGCTCGGCCGTCGTGATCAAGCCGGCCAAACAGGCCTGCCGCAGCGGCGCCGTCATGGTCGAGGCGCTGTGGGAAGCCGGCGTACCCCGCGACGTGCTCACCATGGTGCAGCTGGGCGAGCGCGAACTCGGGAAGCAGCTCATTTCCCACCCCGCGGTGGACCGTGTCATCCTGACCGGCGGCTACGAGACCGCCGAGCTGTTCCGGTCCTTCCGCAAGGACCTGCCGCTGCTGGCTGAAACCAGCGGCAAGAACGCCATTATTGTGACGCCCAGCGCCGACCTGGACCTGGCCGCGAAGGATGTCGCCTACTCGGCCTTCGGCCACGCCGGCCAGAAGTGCTCCGCGGCCTCGTTGGTGATCCTGGTCGGCTCCGTGGCCAAGTCCAAGCGGTTCCACAACCAGCTGATCGATGCGGTCACGTCCCTCAACGTCGGCTACCCGGCGGATCCCGCCAGCCAGATGGGACCGATTATCGAGCCGGCCGGCGGCAAGCTGCTGGATGCGCTGACCACGCTCGGCGAGGGCGAGGCCTGGGCCGTGGAACCGAAGCGGCTGGACGATTCCGGCAAGCTCTGGAGCCCGGGTGTCCGTTACGGAGTCCGGCGCGGCTCGTACTTCCATCTGACGGAATTCTTCGGCCCGGTCCTCGGTGTTATGACCGCGGATACCCTGGAAGAGGCCATCGAAATCCAGAACCAGATCGAGTACGGCCTGACCTCCGGGCTGCACTCGCTCGACGCCGACGAGCTGGCCATCTGGCTCGACACCGTCCAGGCCGGCAACCTCTACGTCAACCGGGGTATCACCGGCGCCATCGTGCAGCGCCAGCCCTTCGGCGGCTGGAAGAAGTCCGCCGTCGGCCCAGGCACCAAGGCAGGCGGCCCCAACTACCTCGCGGGTCTCGGCGAGTGGGTCAGCACGCCCAGCACCGTCGGCGGGGCGTCAAGCGGTGGGACGGCTTCAGGGAACGCCGCGGTGCGGCGGATTGAGGATGCGGCCAAGGGATTCCTGGCCCCCGAGGAGCTGGCCCCGCTGCAGCGCTCGCTGGCGTCCGACGCGTTGGCCTGGACCGAGGAGTTTGGCACCGCCAAGGATGTTTCCGGCTTGAGCGCCGAACGGAACGTCTTCCGTTACCGCCCGCTGCCGGTCACTGTGAGACTCGCCGAGGGCGGGGCACTTGGTGGCCTGGTCCGCGTCGTAGCCGCCGGTGTCCAGGCGGGCTCGGACCTCACCGTCTCAAGTGCCGTAGAGCTGCCGTCCCAGTTGCGGACCGTGCTCTCCGGGCTGGGCATCGGGATCACGGTTGAGAACGACGCCGAGTGGCTGGCCACGGTCCGCCGGTTCGCCGCGGCGGCTAAAATGTCCGTCGGCCGGATCCGGCTGATCGACGGTGACGCGAAGGCGCTGGCGGAAGCTGCCGGCGGCCGGCCCGACCTTGCCGTTTACTCCCACCCGGTCACGGAAGCGGGGCGTGTGGAGTTGCTGCCGTTCCTGCACGAGCAGGCCGTGAGTATTACCGCGCACCGCTTCGGCACTGCCAACCACCTCTCGGACGACCTGATCTAGAGGGCGGCTGGGCTAGCCCAGGTACCGGCGCTAGCCCAGTAGCCCGGCGCGCTAGCCCAGGTACCAGCCGGGCGGTGCCCACGACGCTGGCACAGCGTGCGCGGAGAAGTCATCGCAGCCGGAGCAGAAGTACGTCACTTCGCCCAGTTGGCTGACGGAACCGTCCCGGCGGTGCTTGGCGGGAATGAACGCCTCTAGGTAGATGAATTCGTCCGTCCCGCACCGCTCGCAGTAGGGAATGCCGACATAGTCGTTCTCAGACCGGGCCGGGGCGGGATGCGGATCCAACCTGCCGAGGCTGGCGTGCGGCAGGCTCTCAAGCCGTGCGGCCGCTGACATCGGCCGGGCGGGGTTTAGTGTCATCCCGGTGCTGACTGTGCCCGGTCGAAGTGTGGCGTGGTGACGGTTTATGGCTGGCGACATTGCTGGCCTATCCCGAACGCTTAGTGTCCGGTGCCGCCGCACCGTACGGGGCACCATGGGACAGCGTTCGTTTTCTCGAAAACGTGTGGCTGGCCTCTGCTTGACCTCCGATATTGTCAGGATAGGGCAAGTACCACGTGCGTTCAATGGCTGCGTACAAGCCGGGCAGAACGAGTAATTTGAGGGTAAGTGTTCCCTTTTGTCCGCGTAGGTACACGAACTAACGGGTCCAAGTGGAGTGGCCCCGGTCCCGCCGAGCACCCGCACGCCGAGCACCCGCTGCCGCCGGGGCCGGCGTCAGTTGCGGCTTGCCGCGGAACGGTTCAGGGTCCGGCCCGCAATTGCCTGAGTGAGGGCCTCGATCACCTCGACATTGGCCAGCGGATTCCGGATCAAAGTGAAGTCAACGTCGCCGACCGGCGGCAAATCAAAGCGCCGGGTGATGACCAACAAGTCCTCCGGGACCAGTGAAGCCGGCATCACTGCGACGCCGATGCCTGCCCGCACGGCGGCCAGCACACCGCTGATCTGCCGCGTGGTGCAGGTGATGCGCCAGGTACGGCCGCTACCCTCAAGGGCGTCGATCGCCAGTTTCCGGCTCAGGCTCGGCGCCGGGTAGGCGATCAGCGGTACCGGGTGCCCCGGGTCCAGCACGGTCTGTTCAAGCCCCACCCAGGCGAAAGAGTCCTGCTGCACCACCGTTCCATCCTTGGCGCCGGCGACCCACTTCACGAAGACCAGATCCAGTTGGCCCGCGTTAAGCCGTCTGTAGAGCTGGTCGCTCTGCCCCACCGTCAATTCGAGGTTGATCTGCGGGTAAATCTGCCGGAACTCGCGCAGGATCCGGGGGAGGCCGGTGATGGCAAGGTCATCCGCGGTGCCGAACCGTAGGCGGCCGCGCATGGCCGACCCGGAAAAGTAGCGGGCGGCGGAGTCATGGGCCGCGAGGATGGTTCGCGCGAATCCGGCCATGGCATCCCCGTTGTCCGTCAGGCGCACCTCCCGGGTGTCCCTGGCGATGAGGGTGCGCTTGGCCGCGGCCTCCAGCTTCCGCACGTGCTGGCTGACGGTCGGTTGCGCCAAGCCCAGCCGTTCCGCCGCCCGGGTGAAGCTCAGGGTTTCGGCGACGGCCAGAAACGAGCGGAGCTGGGCGGGCTCAAACATGCGCCGGTCCGGTCAGTGCGCTCCGGTATCGGTCCACGCCAGCTCCTGTTCATTGCGAATCATGATGCGAGTTATGTCCGGGATAGCCTTCCACAATCGACAGGGGCCAGCCTAGCGTTAAGTCAACTCCGTCAGCCCCGATCCCTTGAGGAATTTCCGTGGCACCCCCTCCGCCCTTCCAGGCCACCGAACCGCAGCCCGACCAGCTGCAGCAGGTTGCCCCGCCGCCCGCCGCTCAGCCCACGACCCAACCCATCGGCGTCGTGCCGGACCGGTTGCCATGGCGGCATACCTTCATTTCACTAAAAGTCCGCAACTTCCGGATCTTCGCCGTCGGGCACTTCATCGCCGTCATCGCGCTCTGGATGCAGCGGATCGCCCAGGACTGGCTGGTGCTCCAGCTATCCGGATCCGTCACCGCCGTCGGCGTAACCGTGGCCCTGCAGTTCCTGCCCTCGCTCTTCCTTGGCCCCTGGGCGGGAATGATGGCGGACCGCTTCGCGAAGCGCAGGATCCTGATGCTGTGCCAGTCCGTAGCCGCAGTCCTCGCGGCAATTCTCGCGACCCTTGCGCTGTCGCAGCGGATTGAGGTCTGGCACGTGTACGCCATCGCGCTGACCCTGGGCCTGGTCACCGTGCTGGACCAGCCGGCCCGCCAGGTCTTCGTCAACGAACTGGTCGGCCCGGTCTACCTGCGCAACGCCATCAGCGTGAACTCCACCATCTTCCAGCTCGGCGGCCTGATCGGCCCGGCGTTCGCAGGAATCCTGCTCGGCGCCGTGGGGGCCGGCTGGGCCTTCGCGGCCAACGCCGTGGCGTGCTGCTCCACGGTGACCATGCTGCTGATCCTGCGCAGGGACGAACTGCACATCGCGCTGCCGGCGCCCAAGCGCAAGGGCATGCTCAGGGAAGGGCTGCGGTACGCGCTGAGCAAGCCGACGATCTACTGGCCGTGGCTGATGGCCGGCTTCGTCTCCGTGTTCGCGATGAGCCTGCCGGTGCTGCTGGCGGCTTTCGCTGACCATGTGTACGACGTCGGCGCCGGAGGCTACGGACTGCTCAACGCCCTCGTGGCGCTCGGGGCCCTGGCGGGGGCCGTTACTTCCGCGCGGAGGCGGCAGCTCCGGCTGCGTTCCGTCATGCTGGCTGCCGGGATGTATGGGCTGATGCTCTGCCTTGCCGCCGCGGCGCCGTCGATGGCGTGGTTCGGCGCGGCGATGGTGCTGGCCGGCTTCTGGTGCCTGATGTTCCTCACCGCCGCCAACCAGCTGGTCCAAACCAGCGCCAACATGGGGATCCGCGGGCGGGTGATGAGCCTGTACATCATGGTGCTGATCGGCGGCCAGGCCATCGGCGGCCCACTGATGGGCTGGCTGGCGGAACACCTTGATCCACACACGGCCGTACTGGTCGCGGGCGGGGTACCTGCGCTGGCCGCGGCGACGGTCGCCGTCGTGCTGGCCCGGCGCGGCCAGCTGATGCTCAGGGTGGATGTCAGGGACCGGCGGCGGCTGCTGCGGATCGTCCGGGCCTAGCTTTCGCGCCGGCGACCGGCAGGTGCGGGTAAGCGCGCTGGCGTCGTTGGAAGGCGAGAACGTCTGGATTGAGCACCACCCCGTCGCGGATTTCGATGGCGCGGCGAATGGTCTCGTTGCCGTCCCAACCTTCGGGTCCGGACAATACCGTCGCTAGGAACGGCAGCAGCGCCTCGCTGATTTCCCAGCTGGCGGAGTTCCAGAGGTAGGACGGGCTGTGGTCCACCGCGTAGTAGTCGACGTGGCCGCCGACCGTGAACATGGGCTCAGTGAACGACGTCGTTCTAGCCCAGCTGAAGCCCATGCCCTCGTCGCAGGACACGTCCACGATCAGGCTGCTCGGCCGGAAGGCGTCCAGGTCCTCGGGGCGCAAGTAGGTCAACGGCGCGTTCGGGTTCTGCAGGGTGCAGTTGACCACGATATCGCTCCCGGCGAGAAACGGCGCCAGCGGAACCCGTCCTCGTTCGGTGATGACTTCGCTGAGGTACGGCGCCTCGCCGTCGTGGTCGAACTGCGCGATCCGCACGGAATGGATGGGCGAACCTACCGCGGCGACCCCTCGGTTGGTCAGCACCTGCACGTCATGGACGCCGTGGGCGTTCAGCGCCGTCACGGCGCCGCGGGCGGTCGCACCGAATCCAATGACGACGGCGCTCAGCCGGCGGCCGTAATCACCGGTGGTGCCGGTCAGGGACAGGGCGTGCAGCACCGAGCAGTAGCCGGCCAGCTCATTGTTCTTGTGGAAAACGTGCAGGCCGAAGCCGCCGTCGCTGGCCCAGTGGTTCATCGCCTCGAACGCGATGAGGGTGAGCTTTTTGTCGATCGCGAGTTGGGTAATCGCCGAGTCCTGGACGCAGTGCGGCCAGCCCCAAAGGACCTGCCCGTCGCGCAGTTCGGCGAGGTCCTCCGGCTGTGGCTTGGGCAGTAGCACGACGTCGGCGTCAGCCAGCAGCTGCGTCCGCGGGGCGATCTGGCCTACGATGTCGGCCAAATCGGCGTCCGTCATGCCGAAACGCTCGCCGTAGCCCTCTTCCACGATCAGCTGCTGCCGGAGTTCCGGTGCGATGCGTTCGAAGTGGCGGGGATGAATGGGGAGCCGGCGTTCGTCGGGTTTGCGCGTGGTGGCGAGGACTCCCAGGGTTAGACCGCCTGATGAACCGGTCACTTCTTTTTGGGACTTGCCGTCTTGGCGGCGGTCGCCTTGTCGAGGGAGCTTGGCGGGGCCGCAGCCGCCCTCTTATCAGCGCGCTTTTCCTTAATGGACTTGGCGGATTTCTTGGATGCTGCTTGACGGGGGGATTTGTCAGCCATGATTGCTCCTGTAGCGGAACCGAAGAGGTTCCAGACTTCGAACGATACAGGTAGCTACCTAACCGGCTCTGGCGAAGTGCATCCGGAGGGAGCGGAGCGGGAAAAACTGGAGCGGCTGACGGGAATCGAACCCGCGTATCAAGCTTGGGAAGCTAGCGCTCTACCATTGAGCTACAGCCGCAGGGGGACGGTCCAGAAGCCTGGACGGTGTCCCGCGGAACAACGAGACTCACCTTACCCCAGCTGGCGGACTTCCTCGAACAGCCGCATCGGGCCGGTGCTCTGCGGTGCGTGCCATGGCGGTCGCGGGCCGCAGACCTCTATAGCCTAGATCCATGATTCTTTTCGCGAGGAAAAACCGGCGGTGGTAAAAAACCAGGCGCTGCCGGCCGTCGATGCGGATGCCGTGCCGGACGGTGCTGGCTCCGTCCCGCGCCTGCCCCCGCGCCACCAGCAGCTTATCGTCACGATCTACGGCCTGTACGGCCGCTCCACCGGCGGCGCCGTGCCCGTCTCGGTGCTGATTTCCATGCTGGACGACCTCGGCGTCGAATCCTCCGGGGTGCGCTCGTCGGTTTCCAGACTAAAGCGCCGCGGTGTGCTGGAAAGCGTCAAGCAGGGCGGCGTGGCCGCCTATCGGCTGGCGCCGAACCTGGAGGATGTCTTCCAGGAGGGGGACCGCCGCATCTTCTCCCCGCGACGGGCCACGGCGGCCGACCGCTGGCTGCTTATCGCATTCTCCGTCCCTGAGTCGCAGCGGCACCTGCGCCACCAGTTGCGCAGCATCCTGACCAGGATGGGCTTCGGATCGGTAACCCCCGGCCTATGGATTGCACCCGGCAATACCTATGAAGACATCAGTCACCAGCTAGAGCGGACCGGGCTGACCGAGTACGTGGAGTTTTTCAAAGCCGAGCATCTCACGGCCGGGGACATCAAGGACAAGGTTTCGCGGTGGTGGGACCTGCCGGCGCTCGAATCGCTCTACGCCGAATTCATCGACAGGTTCGCCCCGGTGCTTGCCCGCTGGGAGTCAGGAGACGCAGGCTCCCGGCCGGACTCCGACCGTGCGGCTTTCGCCGACTACGTCCAGCTCCTCACCCAGTGGCGCCGCCTGCCGTATTTGGACCCGGGCCTGCCGGAGGAATTCCTGCCTCCGGGCTGGCACGGGCTCACCGCCGAACGGACTTTTGCTGAGCTGCACCGGCTCCTTAACGGCCCGGCCCGCCAGCATGCAGAGCGGCTGCTGGCGGGTCCGGGAGGTGCGGGCGCCGTCTAGGCTCCTGACCGGGCTCTATCCCTGCCCGGCCACAACGGCGATCGCCTGGATCTCGATCAGTGCTTCGGCCTGCCAGAGCCTGGTGACGCCCACGCCAGCCATCGCGGGGTAGTCGGTTCCTGCCATTTCGCGCCAGAGCCGCCCGATCTCGCGTCCGTTCTTCTGGTAGTCCTCGACGTCGGTCAGGTAGATGGTGACGTTGACCAGGTCCGAGGGCTGGCCGCCGGCTTCGGCCAGCGTAGTGAGGACGTTGGCGAAGCACTGGCGGAACTGCTCCACAATGCCGCCCGGAACAATGTCCCCGTTTTTGTCCATCGCCGTCTGGCCACCCAGGTACACGGTGTTGCCGGCCAGGACGCCGTGGGCAAAGCCGGAGGGCTTGGCCAGGGCCGCTGGGTTGATGACCTTGTGGTTCATGGTGGCTCCTCAGTGAGTCGAAAACTAGCAAGGGAATCCGAACGTCTACGCCCGGCCGGCGCAAGCCCGGCGGAAGATTTGGAACGCTCCGGTCTATTCAAAGCCGTGGATTCGTGTTAAGTTGAGCATATGTGACGACCGTAAAAATGTCGACATATCCTTTCCGGGAGTGCCGCCATACGCCCGTCATGAGAGCCGGCAAAGGTGCCGGTTCCGCCGTCGAACCGGAAGTGAAGAAGATGCGCCTTGCGACCGTCATAACCGCACCCGACGCCGGTGCTGGACCCGCCACCAGCGCTGCCGTGCAGGTGGGGGACCGCTTCGTGCTGCTGGCAGCACGGGACCTCAGTGAACTGCTGGGAAACGCCGACTGGCAGGAAACGGCGGCGGCCGCGATCGCAGCGGACAGGTCCGGCGGCGGCGCCGGTGGTTCCATCCCCCTTACCGACGTCCATTTCGCCACCGTGTTGCCGTGGCCGTCCAAGGTCATCTGCTGCGGCCTGAACTACGCCGACCACATCACAGAAATGGGCAGGGAGCTGCCGGAGTTCCCCACCCTGTTCGCCAAGTTTGCGGACACGCTGATCGGCGACGGTGACGTCATTGACGCGACCGGCAACGGCGCCAAGCTGGACTGGGAAGCCGAACTGGCCGTCGTCGTCGGCGCCCCGCTCAGGAACGCGTCGCCCGAGGAAGCCGCTGCCGCGATCGCCGGCTACACGGCCGCCAACGACATCTCCATGCGCGACTGGCAGAACCGCACCCTGCAGTGGTTCCAGGGGAAGGCCTTCGACCGCACCACGCCGCTCGGCCCGGTGCTGGTCACCCCGGATGAGTGCGATCCGGAAGCCGGCGTCCAAGTCCGTTGCCTGGTCAACGGCGAAGTGGTCCAGGACGGCAACACGAAGACCCTTGTTTTCAGCGCGCCGGCCCTGCTGTCCTACATCTCCACCTTCACCAGGCTCCGTCCCGGCGACGTCGTCCTCACCGGCACCCCCGGCGGGGTCGGCATGGGCGCCGTCCCGCCCCGATTCCTGCACGACGGCGACGTCGTGAGCACCGAGATCGAGGGCATCGGCACCCTCACCAACGCGGTCAAGCTCTAAGCCGCGCCGTCCTACCGCCCCGCAGAGAGAGGTATCACCATGACAGAACAGATCAGCCAGCAGGTGACCGACCAGGTTGTCCCCGTTGTCACCCGCAAGGGGGCAGAGCACCGCGACACCGGCCAGTCCGGCGGCGCCGTCCGGATCTCCGGCGTAAGCACCCAGCACACCCCTGCTACAAAGATCTGGTACGGCCAGGTCAGCAACGAACCCGGCTACCGCTCATTCCCGCACCACCATGGCGAGGCGGAGACCGGCGGCTACGTGCTGCGCGGCCAGGGACGGATCTACTTCGGCGAGGATTACAAAGAATTCCTTGATATGACCGAGGGTGACTGGGTCTTCGTCCCGCCGTATATGCCGCACGTGGAAGCTAACATGAGCACCACCGAGGAGCTCGTCTGGCTCACCGCCCGCACCCCCGAGAACATCGTGGTGAACCTCGACGACGTCGACGACTCCACGCTCGAAGGGTACCGCCGGGTATGAACCCGACGTCGGAGATCCTCCTGTCCGCCCTCAAACTGACCCCTGCCGAGCCGGACTTCCTCGACGAGGCCTATACCGCCACGACGCAGTACGTGCCGTGGCCCAAGGCCTACGGCGGGGACATGGTGGCCCAGGCCGCCGCCGCGGCTATGCGCTCAGTAGGGGATGACCGCTCGCTGCATTCGATGCACAGCTACTTCATGCGGCCGGCGGACATCGGCGCCGAGGTCCGGTACGAGGTGGAGCGCCTCCGGGACGGGCGCGGCTACTCCACCCGGCAGGTCCGCGCCTACCAGGGCGGCAAGACCGTCTACGTGGCCATGGCCTCCTTCCACGCGGAGGAGTCCGGCGCGGAATTCGCCCGGGCCATGCCGGCCGGCATCCCTGATCCGGAGTCCCTGCCTTCCTCCGCCGACGTGCTCGACGGCGTCGGCGGGGACGCTGCGGCCTACTGGGCCGGCGGACGCAGCTTCGACATGCGGCACGTTCCCGGCGCCGTCTACCTCAGCGTTGAGGGGGAACAGGTGCCGCACCAGGCCGTCTGGGTCAAGGCCTTTGACCGGCTGCCGGATGACCCTGACTTGCAGCGGGCAGCCCTGGCCTACGTTTGCGACTACACCATCCTGGAACCGGTGCTCCGCGTGCACGGCTACGCCTGGGCCGACCCGGACCTGGTCACGGCAAGCCTGGACCACGCCATGTGGTTCCACCGGGAAGGCCGCGTGGACGACTGGCTGCTCTACGTCCAGGAAGCCGTCTCGGCGCAGGCCAACCGCGGACTCGCCCAGGGTCACTTCTACGACCGGCAGGGCAGGCTCCTCGCCACGGTGGTCCAAGAAGGCATGATCCGGAAATCCGCTGCTCCGTAAGTGCCCTTTTGGCCCGTCCAAACGGCCGTTTCGGAGGACTCGATGAACGCCCCGCCCCTATCAATGACGATATGAAAGGCCTGCCATGGATCTGACGCCCACGGCGCACCAGGACACTTTTGCCCGTGACAACCTGCCTCCGGCAGAGCAGTGGCCCGCCCTGGAGTTCACGCTTCCGGAACTCCAGTACCCGCAGCAGCTCAACGCGGCCACTGTACTGATCGACGACGCGGTCCGTAGCTTCGGTGCCGACCGCCCAGCCCTGCTCACCCCGGACGGCGGGTCCTGGAGCTACGGGGAGCTGCAACGGCACGCCAACCAGGTGGCCCAGGTCCTGGTCGAGGACTTCGGGGTCGTCCCCGGCAACCGCGTGATGCTGCGCTCGCCGAACAACCCCTGGCTCGTCGCCGCGTGGCTGGGTGTGCTCAAGGCCGGCGCCGTGGTGGTGACGATCATGCCCGCCCTCCGCGTGAAGGAAATCCGGACCCTGCTGGAGCTGACCCGGCCGTCCGCCGCCCTCTGCGACAGCCGCTTCCTGGCGGACCTGGTTGAGGCCGCAGGCCGTGAGGTCCCGGTACTGGCCGTGGGCGGCAACACGGAAACTGATCTGATCGCCCGCTGCGCAGCCAAGAGCGGTGAGTTTTCCGACGTCCCGACGGCGGCAGATGACGTCGCGCTGTTCGGCCCGACCTCGGGAACGACCGGGACGCCGAAGATCACGATGCATTTCCACCGCGACATCCTCGCCAACGCGGACACTTTCGCCCGGCACATCCTCCAGCCCTCCCCGGAGGACATCTTCGCCGGGTCCCCGCCCCTGGCTTTTACCTTCGGGCTGGGGGGCCTCGTCGTCTTCCCGCTCCGCTTCGGTGCCGCCGCGTTGCTGACCGAACGCGCCACGCCGCTCGAATTGGCGCAGGCAGTGCACGCGGCGAAAGCCACCATACTGTTTACCGCTCCGACGGCCTACAAGGCGATCCTCAAGGAAGGCGCCGAGGGTCTGCTCGCCAGCCTCCGGACCGCCGTTTCGGCTGGCGAACACCTGCCCGCCGAAACCTGGCGAGCCGTTCACGAACGAACGGGCTTGAAGCTAATCAATGGCATCGGTGCCACCGAAATGCTGCACGTCTTCATTTCCGCGGCCGGGGACGATATCCGTACCGGTGCCACCGGCACGGCCATCCCCGGCTACCGCGCCACGATCCTCGACGAGGACGGCCGGGAGCTGGGCCCGAACGCCGTCGGGCGCCTCGCCGTGATTGGTCCCACCGGCTGCCGCTACCTTAACGATCCCCGCCAGGCGGACTACGTCGTGGACGGCTGGAACGTTACCGGTGACACCTTCAGTCGGGACGATGACGGCTATTTCTACTACCAGGCACGCTCCGACAACATGATCGTGTCCTCGGGGTACAACATCGGCGCGCCCGAGGTGGAAGCGGCGATCGACCAACACCCGGGTGTGATGGAAAACGCTGTCGTCGGCAGGCCCGACCCGGACCGCGGCAGCGTGGTCTGTGCCTTCATCGTTCTCCGCGAAGGCGTTGAGGGCGACGACGCGAAGCGCAAGGAAATCCAGGACTTCGTGAAGCAGGCCATCGCTCCGTACAAGTACCCCAGGCAGGTGAACTTTGTCGCCGAACTGCCCCGCAATCCGAGCGGCAAGCTTCAGCACTTCCGGCTGCGCGAGCAACTGGCTGCTGACAGCGCCGCCCCCGAACCCCAGAACGTCTGAGAGGCATCACATGAAAATCGCAATCATCGGCGGCGGTCCGGGCGGACTGTACTTCGCCGCCCTCATGAAACAGCTGGATCCGAAGCACGAGGTCACCGTCTGGGAGCGGAACGCCGCGAGCGACACCTTCGGTTTCGGTGTTGTCTTCAGCGACGAGACTCTCGGCGGCATCGGCAACGCGGACACCGTGATCGCCGAGTACATGTCCAAGCGTTTTGCCCGCTGGACGGACATTGACATTCATTTCCGGGGTGAGCAGCACACGGTCGGCGGCCAGGGCTTCGCCGCCATGAGCCGCAAGGAACTGCTCGAGCTGCTGCAGCACCGCTGCGCCGAACTGGGCGTGGACCTGCGTTTCAGCACCCTCGCCCCGGACGTCGAGGAACTCAGCAGCGACTACGACCTCGTCCTTGCCGCCGACGGCGTGAACTCCGCCGTCCGGTCCCGCTTCGCCGACGTTTTCCAGCCAAGCCTGGACGTCCGCAGGTCCAAGTACATGTGGCTTGGCACCGACCTCGTGTTTGAGGCGTTCAAGTTCTTTGTCAAGGAAACCGAACACGGCACCATGCAGATCCACGGCTACCCTTACTCCGACCAGGGCAGCACCTTCATCGTCGAAATGCACGAGGATGTGTGGCGCCGCGCCGGTTTTGACGCCACCGAGGACCAGGCCTTCAAGCCCGGCGAAAGCGACGAGGCGGCCGTGGATAAGATTCGTGAACTTTTCGCCACGGAACTCGAGGGCCACGAGGTCCTGGTCAACAACTCCAAGTGGCTCAACTTCACCACCGTCCGCAACGAGTCCTGGCGGCACGGCAACATCGTGCTCCTCGGTGATGCCGCCCACACGGCCCACTTCTCCATCGGCTCCGGCACCAAATTGGCGATGGAGGACTCCCTGGCCCTGGCCGCCTGCCTGCATGAACACGCCGAACTCGGGGCCGCCCTGGAGGCCTACGAAACTGAACGCAGGCCCGTCGTCGAGTCCACCCAGCGCGCCGCGCAGGCATCGCTGGAATGGTTCGAGAACATTGGCATGTACAAGGACCAGAACCCGGTCCAGTTCTGCTTCAACCTGCTCACCCGCAGCCGCCGGATCACCTACGACAACCTCAAGCTGCGAGATCCCGAGTTCGCAGCCCGGGTGGACGAGGAATTTGCCCGCAGCCAGGGCATTGCGTCCAGCGCACCTGCCATGTTCCAGCCCTACCGCATCGGCGGGCTGGAACTCAAGAACCGGATCGTCGTCTCGCCGATGGACATGTACTCGGCAACCGACGGCGTGCCGGGTAACTTCCACCTCGTCCACCTCGGCAGCAAGGCCCTCGGCGGCGCCGGCCTGGTGATGACCGAGATGGTCTGTGTGTCCGAAACCGGCCGCATCACGCCAGGCTGCAGCGGGCTCTATAACGACGTGCAGCAGGAGAGCTGGCGCGAAATCGTCGAGTTCGTACACACCCGGTCGACGGCGGCTCTCGGCGTCCAGCTGGGGCATTCAGGCCGGAAGGGTTCGACCAAACTCATGTGGGAAGGCATCGATGAGCCGCTCCCGGACGGCGGCTGGGAGCCGGTAGGCCCATCGGCAGTTCCCTACGGCCCGGGCAGCCCGGCGCCGCGCGAAATCGGCCGCACCGAAATGGACGAGATCCGGGACGAGTTCGTCGCGGCCAGTGTCCGGGCTGCCGCTGCCGGCTTCGACCTGCTGGAATTGCACTGCGCGCACGGCTACCTCCTGTCGGCCTTCCTCTCCCCGCTGGCCAACCGTCGCACCGACGAATACGGCGGATCGCTGGAAAACCGGCTGCGGTACCCGCTGGAGGTGTTCGACGCCGTCCGCGCTGCCTGGCCCGCCGACCGGCCGATGACCGTGCGGCTCTCCGCCACGGACTGGGCACCCGGCGGCAACGACGAGCATGATGCCGTCGCGATTGCCCGGGCGTTCGTGGAGCACGGCGCCGACGGCGTGGACGTTTCCTCGGGCCAGGTGGTCAAGGAGGAGAAGCCGGCGTATGGCCGGAGCTATCAGACGCCGTTCGCTGACCGGATCCGGCAGGAGGTGGCGCAGAAGGCGGGCGCGGCCGTGATCGCGGTGGGGGCGGTGTCCTCCTACGACGATGTGAACTCGATCCTGCTGGCAGGCAGGGCGGACCTCTGCGCCCTCGGCCGCACGCACCTGTTCGATCCGCAGTGGACCCTGCACGCGGCGAGCGAGCAGGATTACCGCGGGCCCGGTGCAGACTGGCCACAGCAGTTCCGGGCCGGCAGCCGGAAGCCTCCGGCAGCCCGCACCGACGCCGTCCGGCCCCGGCTGGCGCTGGTGCGTGAGCCGGAACTGGCAGAACTGCCGACACATCTGCGCTGGACGCCCGCGAAAGAAACGGCTTCGGTCTAGTAACTAGCCCTGGCGGGCGGTGATTCTGGCTCTGAATTCGGCCGGCCACGGGCTCGCGGCCTTTGCGCCGCGAGCCACGTGGGCCGTGACAAAGGAGCCGTGGGCGGCCAGGGCGCGGGGTTCACCGCCGAATTCCTCGCCCCACACTTCAAAGCTGAACGTCATGGACGCGCCGCCGATCTTCTCCACCACTACGGTGGTGGTAACCCGCTGGCCGAAGAACAACTTCGCCCGGTAGTTGAGCTCCTGGCGAACCCGGGGCGCCGAAGGGAAGTACTCCGGCAGATCCAGGTCCCGGAACAGCTTGGCCTCGCAGGCCTCGACAAAACGGAGTACCGCCGAATTGTGCTGGTGCCCCGCCGCATCGGTGTCCACCCATTCAATGGTCCGCTCCAGGGTTGCCGTCGTGGCAGCGCCGGGGAGGGGTTGCACGGGGTTCATGGGGGCCGCCTGAAAGTTCGAAGAGAAGTCAGCAACAGTGCAGTTCGTAGCAGCTGCATTACTCGATGGAAGGTAAGTCCATGGTAGTAGGTTCCCCTGTTTCCTCCGCCGTCCCGGCCGGCCCCGCGCATTCGCCGGCGGCCACGGTCGCGCAGCTCGTGGGTCAGACCCTGGCGGAGCTCGGCGTCGGCCATGTCTTCGGCGTCGTCGGCAGCGGCAACTTCGAGGTGACCAACGCCTTGCGCCTGGCCGGGGTGCCCTACACCGCAGCCCGGCACGAGGGCGGAGCGGCCACGATGGCGGACGCCTACTCCCGGATGTCCGGCCTGGTGGGCGTCGTGAGCACCCACCAGGGCTGCGGGCTGAGCAATGCCGTCACCGGGATAGGGGAAGCGGCCAAGAGCCGCACACCGCTGATCGTCCTGACGGCGGACACCCAAGGCTCCGCGGTCCGATCCAACTTCAGAATCGATCAGAATGCCCTTGCCCGCAGTGTCGGAGCCGTGAGCGAGCGGATCTATTCCCCGGCCACCGCCGTCGCGGACACCGTCCGGGCCTTCCGCACCGCGCGGAACGAACGACGCACCGTGGTGCTTAACCTGCCGCTTGACGTTCAGTCAGCCCCGGCCCCCGCTGCCGACCAGGCGGCGAGGGGGCACCTTCCCGCGGTCGCCGGACCCCAGGTGATGCGCCCTGAGGCCGCGAGCGTCCGCCGCCTGGCTGAGCTGATCCACGGTTCCGCGCGTCCGGTCTTTGTGGCCGGCCGGGGGGCGCGGACGGCGCGGGAGGAACTGCTTAGGCTCGCCGACCATGCAGGAGCTCTGGTGGCCACGTCCGCGGTAGCCAATGGGTTATTCCATGACGAGGACTTTGCACTCGGGATCTCTGGCGGATTTTCATCACCGCTCGCCGCCGAGCTGATCCGGGGTGCGGATCTGATCATCGGCTGGGGCTGCGCCCTCAACATGTGGACCATGCGCCACGGGCACCTGATCTCAGACGGGACCACCGTGGTCCAGGTTGATGTCGAGGATTCAGCGCTGGGCGCCAACAGGCCCATCGACCTGGGCGTGATCGGGGATTCCGCGCTGACCGCGGCGGACGTCCTGGCCGAACTGCTGGCGCTCCAGCCGGGCCGGGCGGAGAAGTACCGTACCGAGCAGACTGCGGCGGCCATCACCGGTAGCTCACGCTGGAACGACGTCGCGACGCCGGACCTCTCCGGCGGCGGGCGGATCGATCCGCGGGTCCTGAGCCGCGAACTGGACACCATCCTGCCCGCGGACCGGATTGTCTCGATCGACTCCGGTAACTTCATGGGCTATCCCAGCGCATATTTGAAGGTCCCGGACGAGTTCGGGTTCTGCTTCACCCAAGCCTTCCAATCCATCGGCCTGGGTCTCTACACCGCGATTGGCGCAGCGCTCGCCCGGCCGGACCGGCTGCCGGTGCTCGGGGCCGGGGACGGGGGCTTCCTGATGGGTATCAGCGAACTGGAGACCGCGGTCCGGCTGGAGCTGCCGCTGGTCTGCATCATCTATAACGACGCCGGCTACGGGGCGGAGGTCCACCACTTCGGCGCCGACGCCGGAGTCGGCGGGCGCTCCGCGGTGGATCTCGGAACCGTCACCTTCCCGGACACGGACATCGCCACGATAGCCCGCGGCTTCGGCGCTGACGCAGTGACCGTACGCAACGTGACGGATCTGGACGCCGTGCGCGCCTGGCTGCGCAGCCGTCCTGCCCGGCCGCTGGTCGTCGACGCCAAGATAGCGTCCGACGGCGGCGCTTGGTGGCTCGCTGAGGCCTTCAAAGGCCACTGACGCACTGTCTCCGTCGTCGATCGTTACCAAAAAACATATGCTGGCTTATTTACTGTCGGAAACAAAGCGTGACACAGTGGGCACAGCATCGCAGCACTCTCGCTCAATCCCTTCGAAATCCTAATGAGAGGTATACCCATGACGCAGTCAATGTCGACTGAGTTACGCAACGAGGCCACGCCTCACTGGAAGGGCCACGCGGTCCTCATCCTGTGCTTCGTAGCGATCGTCTTTGATGGTTACGACCTGGTGGTCTACGGGTCTACCGTTCCCTCGATCCTGAAGTTTCAGGAATGGGGCGTCAGCCCTGCCCAGGCGGGCCTGATCGGCAGCCTCGCTTTGGTCGGCATGCTGATCGGAACGCTTTCCGTCGGCATCCTGACGGACAAGCTGGGCCGCCGTCGCATCATGCTTGCCTGCATTGCTTGGTTCTCCACCTTTATGCTGCTCACGGCCTTCGCGCCGTCCGCTGAGGTCTTCGGCCTGTTGCGGTTCCTGACGGGGCTCGGACTGGGCGGAATCGTACCCACGTGTATTGCACTGACGGTCGAGTTCGCACGCAAGGAGCGGCGCCAGATCGCCAATGCGGTGATGTTCAGCGGCTACTCAGTAGGCGGCGTCGGTGCCTCCCTCCTCGCCATCAACCTGCTGCAGCACATTGACTTCCGCTGGATGTATGCGATTGGTGCACTGCCGCTCGTTACCCTGCTCCCGGTCGCCTGGAAGTTGCTGCCCGAATCGGTGGCCTACCTCGCCCGCAAGCAGCGCCTCGAAGAAGCGAAGGCGACGGCAGCGCGGTACGGGCTGGTTTACTCGGACATTGTCACCCCTGACGACATCAAGACCGGTGCCGAGGCACCGAAATCGGCCATGAAAACCCTGTTCACCCGCAAATGGGTGGTCTCCACCATCCTCTTCGCCCTGGCAAACTTCTGCGGCCTGCTCCTCGTCTACGGGCTGAACACCTGGCTGCCGCAGATCATGCGCCAGGCCGGATTCCAGCTGGGCGATGCCCTGACCTTCCTGCTGGTGCTGAACGCGGGCGCGATTGTCGGCTCCATCAGCGCGTCGATGCTGGCCGACCGGATCGGCATCCGGAAGGTGGTCACGGCGTCCTTCATCCTGGCCTTCGTGGCGATCCTCATGCTCAGCCTTAAGCTTCCGCTGGCAATACTGCTCGTGATCGTGGCCTTCGCCGGCCTCGGCTCGGTAGGCACCCAAATCCTCGTGGGCGGCTATTGCGCCACCCACTATCCGCAGTCACTTAGCGCCACGGCCTTGAGCTGGTCGCTGGGCATCGGGCGCATCGGCGCCATCTGCGGCCCGCTGATCGGCGGTGTGATCGCCGGCATGGCCTTCGGCTGGCAGCTCAACTTCTACATGTTCGCCGCCTTCGCCGTCCTGGGTGCGGTCATCGTGTTCTCCGTTCCGAAGGTTTCGCGCGACTAGCTGTCCGGCGCCGGGACGCAGCACAGCCCGGGGGACCGCATAACTCTTCGGTAAAGGCCCGCCACGCAACGGATGCGTGGCGGGCCTTGCTGGCTACGCTGAAGGGGTTAGCTGCAGTCTCCGGGGAACGGGCTACGTGCACCAGCAGTCCGACAGCGAGGATCTCCGTGGCCTATGCAGAGAACGACGTCGTAATCCAACGCGACGCGATGAGCGTTTACACCTTCCTGCTGGACCCGGTGAACCTCCCGCTTTGGCGCGAGGGTGTCCGCAGCGTGGAACTGATTGCCGGAGCGGGAGGCTCCCAAGGCGCGGTCTACCGCCCGCATCTGGACCACACGGGCCACCGCCAGAGCGCTGCTGATTTTGAACTGACCGTAACCCGGCCCGGCGCCGAGATCCAGTTCCAGGTCCTCGCCGGTCCGGTGCGTCCACACGGCGGCTACTACCTCAGTTCCGAAGGCACCAGCACGCGGGTCCGTTTCGCCCTGCAGTGCCGGCCCGGTGCCGCCGGGCTGCTTCTGGTGCTGCCGAAGGTCCGGCGTGCCCTGAAGACCCAGGTGGCCCAACTCGAGCGGCTCAAAACCGTGCTTGAGAAGGAGCAGCAGCGGGCCGCGGCCTAGCACGTCCGGGGAGTAACAGCGCGGGCCGCCTCTCCTGGGCGGCACTACTGTGCGAGCCGGAGACCGGACCAGTTCCCGGGTACGTACGACGGTGCGGAGAGTTTTCCCGTGCTGAGGTCCCAGTACTGCACAGCGTCGCTGCCTCGGCGCAGGGCCACGCCGGTTGAGTTCAGTCCGCTGGTGTCACGCAACGGCCGGATGGCCGTCACATCGGACCAGCCGCTGGCCACCACGCTGCGGGCCTCGGCGCGTGGAGCAGGAACTCCCGCCCCCCGGTACAGCAGGACATTACCGCTGGTCTGCAGGGCCAGCAGGTCCTGAAAGCCGTCGGCGTCGAAGTCGACCATGGCGAGCCGGGTAGCCGCGATGCCGCTGCCGACCAGGGTCCGCTGCGATAGGTCGCCGGACCCGCGGTTTTGGTACAGCCAGAGGTTGCCGGAGCCGTCGAGAGCCAAGATCTGCGGGAGCCGGTTGTTGGAGCACCACTGTCCCACGGCCGCGGTCATGCCGGCCCACCCGGATTGTCCGAGCGTCACCGCCGCGCGGAAGCCGCCGCCGGGCAGACCGGAATGGAGCGTGACTCGGCCGTCACTCCACTGTGCCAGGACATCGTAGACGCCGTCGCGTTCCCAGTCGGTGAGGAAGACCTGCAAAGCGGACCCGAAGCCGCCGCCGATGACCGTGGGGGCGCCGAAGTCCCGGCTGCCCAGTGCGGGAATGTCGAGCAACTGGCCCGCCGCATTGACGGATACCAAGTCGCTTCCGCTCTTGATCGCGGCCGCACTGAGATCCTGCGTTGGCGGCATGTGACGCACCGGCGGATCGCAAACACTAGACGTGGTTGCGGGGATCCCGCCCGTGACGGATCCCGGGGACGTGGTGGTTCCGGCCGGCAGGAAGCTGTAGCCGAAGAAATTCACCACCCCCCACATCGTGTACCGGTTGGGTGTGGTCTGCCAGTTGCCGTCGGTGAAAGTGATGCCAATGCCGATGACGTTGAAGCGCGGGTCGCGGAGGATCGCGTCATGGGCCGGGGAGCCCTTCCACCACTCGACCAGTTGTGCGGCGTCCCGGTCCCAGCGCACCGCGATGATCTCTCCGGCGCCGCCGGTGGGGTTCAGTGCCCGGGGGTCGGTCCAGAAGTTCGCGCGGTGCTCGATGACTTCCCGGGTCGCGATGTCGTTGGACCACTCCTGGGACAGCCCCGACACCGTAGCGTTGTACTTGACCGGCGCGAGGCCCAGGGACGACCGGTAGTTGTTAATCGCGTTGAAGACGGCCAAAATCTGCGCAGCGTTGCTGTCTTGGACCAGTGCCTGCGCTGAACCATCCGGCGCGGCTTTCGTCTTCGCCAGGGCGGCCTGCTGGGCTGCAAGGAGTTCGGCCTCCGTGGCGGACAGCGGCGGAATGGATTTGGGTTCCGGCGGGGCGCCGGGGGACTCCGCCCTGGCGGGCGAGATCGTCCCGCCGGGGACGACGACGGCAGCGCGGTCTGAGGCCGGGTTGTTGCCTGGCGCGGGCGAGGCGGAGGCGGCGGGTGAAGCCTGTCCGCCCGGGACGGGCGTGGGCGCTGCCGGTGCGGCGGGGCCGGGTTGCGGGCCGGAAGCGGGCAGTGGCGCCTTGTTGGTGCCCGCCCCGGCGGCCTGCGGCGGCGCTGACGCGTCCGGCTCGACGGCGGCTGGTGCCGGCTTGCTGGTGGAGGTCGGCGCGGGTGCTGCGGAAGGCAGCGCGGCCACGGCAGCCGGCGAGACCAGGGCCAGCGCGCACAGCGCGGCCACGGCAAACTTCTTCAAAACGAACCCCAGATCCGTCGTGGCCCCCGAGAGCCGGGCGGCCTGTAGTCACTGGAGCAACAGTAGCCCCACAGCTACCACACGGCAACGAGTGGGGTATTTTTGATCCTGTGCTGATCTCTGACCGCGACATTCGTACCGAAATCGATTCCCAGCGGATTGTGCTGGATCCCTTCGACCCCGACATGGTTCAGCCGTCCTCGGTGGACGTGCGGATTGACCGGTACTTCCGGCTCTTCGATAACCACAAGTACGCGCACATCGACCCTGCCGAAGACCAGCCGGAGCTGACCCGCCTGGTCAAAGTCGACGCGGGGGAACCGTTCATCCTGCACCCGGGCGAGTTCGTGCTGGGCTCCACCTATGAGACTGTCACGCTGCCGGATGACATCGCAGCGCGGCTGGAGGGCAAGTCCTCGCTGGGCCGGCTGGGGTTGCTGACGCACTCAACGGCGGGCTTCATTGATCCCGGCTTTTCCGGCCACGTCACCCTTGAGCTGTCCAACATGGCCACGCTGCCGATCAAGCTTTGGCCGGGCATGAAAATCGGCCAGTTGTGCTTCTTCCGGCTGAGCTCCGCAGCCGAGCACCCGTACGGCTCGGGCGAATACGGCAATCGCTACCAGGGCCAGCGCGGGCCGACGGCCAGCCGCAGCCACCTGAACTTCCACCGGACAGACATCTAACCGGCCGGGACCCGCCTGAAGCCGGGAGACATCTAACCGGCGGGGGGACTGACGGGGAGCCAGCTAGCCGACAGGCCGGACCGGGACGGCGGAACCCCGCGCCGGGCGGCGGAACGCACGGACCATCGGTTCCACGAAGCGGGCGGCCAACGGACCCGTCACGGCCATGATCAGCACGTAGGCTGTCGCCAAGGCCGCGAGGTCGTGGGGCACCACGCCGGAAGCCACCGCCAGCCCGGCGATGACAATCGAAAACTCGCCGCGGGCGATCAGGGCCGCCCCGGCACGGAAGCGTCCGGGAACGGCGATGCCGGCACGTTTAGCCGCCCAGATACCGGTCGCCATCTTCGTCGCTGCGGTGACCACGGACAGGATCAGGGCCCAGCCGAGCACCGGCGGAATGGAGCTGGGGTCGGTATTGAGGCCGAAGACCACGAAGAAGATCGCCGCGAAAAGATCGCGCAGCGGCTCCAGGATCCGCGTTGCGCTGTGCGCTGTCGCGCCGGAGATTGCAATGCCGAGCATGAAGGCGCCCACGGCCGCGGACACCTGCATGGCGGCGGCCAGGCCCGCCACCAGCAGCGCCGCGCCCAGCAGGTTGAGCAGGAACACCTCGGAGTTTTCGCTGTGGACGGCCTTGGAGACGTGGTGTCCGTGGCGCAGCGCCACGACCAGCACCAGCGTCACGACGGCAAGGGAAATCCCCACGGTCTGCAGGCCCACGAGGAAGCTGACCCCGGCGAGCGTCGCCGTCAGGACCGGCAGATAGACGGCCATGGCCAAGTCCTCGAACACCAGGATCGACAGGATCACCGGCGTCTCACGGTTGCCGATCCGGCCCAGGTCGGTGATGACTTTCGCGGCGATGCCGGAGGAGGAAATGTAGGTGACGCCGCCCATCACCATGGCTCCCACGACCCCCCAGCCCAGGAGCAGAGCCAGGCCTGCTCCGGGCAGGAAGTTCAGCACGAGGTCAAGGACGCCCGCCTGCCAGGAGCGCCGAAGGCCGGTGACGAGCTCGGCCGCTGTATATTCCAGTCCGAGCATAAGCAGGAGCAGGATGACGCCGATCTCGCTGGAAAGATGCGCGAACTCGTGCATGCCTTCCAGCTTGACCAGGCCGCCGGCGCCGAAGAACAGGCCGCCGACGAGGTACAGCGGGATGGGTGACATGCCGATCCGCCCGGCCAGCCTGGCCAGCAGGCCAAGGCAGAACACGACGGCCCCCAGCTCGATGAGGGTCAGGGCGAGCGGATCCACGCCGCTTATCCGTTGCGCAGGATGCTGGCCGCCGTGTCTAGGCCTTCTTGTGTGCCCACGGCGACCAGGAGGTCTCCGGGATGCAGGACAACGTCCGGCCCGGGAGAAGGAAGCACTTCACCTTCGCGCATGATGGCCACGATCGAGGCGCCGCTGCGGGTCCGGATGCAGGCCTTGCCCATCGGCTGGTTGTGGAAGGGGGAGTCCGCGGCGATGGAGAACTGCCGGGTCACGATCCCGGGAACTTCCCGGTGCGCCTCCGAGAGCTGCATGGCGAGGCGCTGTCCGCCCAGAAGGTTGCCAAGGGCAGCTGCTTCGTCGGCGGTCAACGGGATGGACGCCTGGCACGTGTCCGGATCGTCCCAGGTCGAGACGATCAGCTCGGTCTGGCCCTCGCGGTATTCGACGACGCCGATCCGGCGTCCCGAGGCGGTCATGAAGTCCTTGCGCCGGCCCAGGCCGGGAAGGTCTGTCTCATCCACGTTCATGGCTCCAGCCTAGTGCGCTCCCGGAGCTTTCCGCGATGATCAGGCCCCCGGCACCACGGCAATTTCTGCTTTGCCCGGCGCCCTGACCGGCAGCATCACCAACAGCCCGGCGAGCAGGACAACCATGATCCCCAGGATGCCCCAGCGCTGCGCCTCACCAGGGGCAACGAGGGGGGTGGCGACGGTGATGCACAAGGTGAAGAGCGCAGGTGCCAGGAAGCTGACGGCCCGGCCGGTGGTGGCGTAAAGGCCGAACAGTTCGCCGGATTCGCCGTGCGGAGCGAGCCGGGCAAGGTAGGCGCGCGACGAGGACTGGGCCGGCCCGACGAAGAGGCACAGGAACAGCCCAAAGACCCAGAACGTCGTGCTGCCAGCCCATTGCATGCCGAAGAAGGAATACGTTCCGTTGCCCAGGACGAGGAGGGCGGTGCCTGCGGCGAGCAGGCCGAGCAGCGAGCCGATGATGACCGTCTTGGGCCCGGCCCGGTCGTCCAGGAACCCGCCGGCCAGGGCACCCACTGCAGCGACGACGTTGCCGAAGATCGCGAAGAAGATGACCTGCTTCAGTTCGAACCCGAATGTTCCGGCGGCGATGACTCCGCCGAAAGTGAAGACGGCGGCCAGGCCATCACGGAAGATGGCGCTGGCCAACAGGAAGTAAATGGTGTGCGGACTGGTCCGGTAAATGGCGCGGACGCGGCGCGCCAGCAGGCCGTAGGAGGCGAAGAACCCCAAAGCGGCCTGCTTGGCCTTCGGCACTTCCGGCACGGCGAACATCACCGGGAGCGCGAAGACCGCGAGCCAGAGGGCGGAGAACACGGCGACGAGCCGGATGTTCAGGCTCTCCTCGGTAGAGGCGCCGAACCAGTCGATGCTTGGCTGAACGAAAAGCTGCAGGACAATCAGCAGCGCCACGATGCCCCCGAGGTAACCCGAAGCCCAGCCAAACCCGCTGATCTTGCCGATGTTCGCGGGAGTCGAGACCTGGGCCAGCATGGCGTTGTAATTGACGCCGGCGAATTCGAAGAACACATTGCCCAGCGCGATCAGGGTCACGCCGAGGAGGAGGAATTCAGGCCGCGGGAAAACGAAGAAGCAAAGACCAGTGAGCAGCGCAACCGCGCCGGTGTTCACCCCAAGCCAGAGCTTGCGGCGGCCGCCGGTGTCCGAGCGCTGGCCGGTAACCGGGGCCAGCAACGCGATGGCCGCCCCGGCGACGGCCAGGGCGGAACCCAACACCGCAGAGGCTTCGTCCTCCCCGCCGAAGGCCTTTGAGGTCAGATACACGGTGAAGACAAAGGTGGTCATGACCGCGTTGAAGGCAGCGGATCCCCAGTCCCAGGCAGCCCAGGCAACGACCTTGCCCTTCCCGATCGCGCGGCTTCCAGACTCTAGTTCCGAGGCGGGAGCGGCACCGGGGGCAGTGGCGGAGTTCATAGCCTGATGGTATCTGCCTGCCGCGGGCGGCCCGCGGCGAAACGTCGGGAAAGAATTTGTACACGCTTGGTAAACTTGTCGGACTGAACCTAACGAATGCCCCGCCTGCTCCAACTTTTGACAATCGAACGCCTGACGTTGCGGAGACACCAGTGATCACAGTCCTTGCCGTGCACTTCGCGGTGGCTGCCGTGGCGCCGTTTCTTTTCCGCCGATTCGGCAGGAGCGCTTTCTATGCGCTGGCGCTGGTCCCTGCGGGATCGTTCCTGTGGCTCCTCGCGCAGCACGACGCCGTCTACTCCTCACGGTCTACCCCCGAGGTGGTCCTTCCCTGGATTCCGGACCTCGGTCTGGGGCTGGCCTTCCGAATGGACGCCCTGGCCTGGATCATGTCCCTGCTGATCCTGGGAGTGGGAGCCCTCGTTCTGGTCTATTGCGCCCGGTATTTCAAGAACAAGGACAGTTACCTTGGCGGCTTCGGCGCCCAGCTGCTGGCCTTTGCCGGCGCGATGTTCGGTCTGGTCACGGCCGACGACCTGCTTTTGATGTTCATTTTCTGGGAACTCACCACGGTGCTGTCCTATCTGCTGATCGGCTATGCCCGCACCAGGTTGTCCGCCCGCCGCTCCGCCCTGCAGGCCCTCATTGTGACCACCGCCGGCGGCCTGGCGATGCTGGTCGGACTCATCATGCTCGGTTCCGCGGCGGGGACGTACCGCATCTCGACGATTCTGCAGCTGGCGCCGGAGCTGGTGACCGGGCCCGCCGCGGCCGCGGTGGCGGCCGCCGTCGTCCTTGTTCTGGTCGGTGCGATCACCAAGTCCGCCCTGGTGCCGTTCCATTTCTGGCTTCCCGGAGCGATGGCCGCGCCGACGCCGGTGAGTGCCTACCTGCACGCGGCCGCCATGGTCAAAGCCGGCATCTATCTGGTGGCCAGGCTGGCGCCCGGCTTTGCGGAGACGGCCTTCTGGCTCCCGGTGGTGCTGGGACTGGGGCTGGCCACCATGCTGGTGGGCGGCTACCGCGCGCTCCGCCAGACCGACATTAAGCTCATCCTCGCCTACGGCACCGTGAGCCAGCTCGGTTTCCTGACCATGGTGGTGGGGCTCGGCAAACCTGACGCGGCGCTCGCCGGCCTCGCCCTGCTGCTGGGCCACGGATTGTTCAAGGCCACGCTGTTCCTGGTGGTCGGGATCATCGACCACCAGGCGGGGACCCGGGACATCCGAAAACTTTCCGGGGTGTACCGGTCCTCGCGGGCACTCGCGGTGGTCGCCGCCATCGGCGCGGCATCGATGGCGGGCGTGCCGCCGCTGGCAGGCTTCGTAGCCAAGGAATCAGTCTTCGAGGCCTTCGTACACCACGCCGGTGCAGGCACCGGCGTCTGGGGGCAGGTCATCCTGCTGGGCGTGGTCCTGGGCTCCATCCTGACCTTTGCCTACAGCGCCCGGTTCCTGTGGGGGGCGTTCGCGGTCAAGCCGGGCGTGGCGGCCACCCCCTTCAAAGCCGTCAAGCCTTCCTTCCTGGCCGCGCCAGCCGTGCTCAGCCTGCTGACCGTTCTCTACGGTCTCTGGCCGGCGCCGGTCGACGGTTGGATCCAGCCCTACGCGGCGTTGTTCTCCGGCAACGGTGCCGCCGAAGGGCCGTCCGACGCCGGACACTTGGCGCTCTGGCACGGTCTCACCCCGGCGCTGGGCCTGACGGTAGTAACCTTCGCCTTGGGACTGGCGATGTTCTACGGCCGCAACGCGGTCTCCCGCGCCCAGGCGCTGGTGCCCGGCTGGATCGACGGTGACCGGACCTACCAGCTCACTATCGGTGCTCTCGACGACGCCGCCGTCTGGGTGACCGGCCGCACGCAGCGCGGCTCGCTGTACTTTTATCTGGCCGTCATTCTCACCGTTGCCTTTGCGCTGCCACTGACGATCATGCTGATGGCCGGCAAACCGCTGCCCGACGACCTGTACTTCGTTGACCCCGGGTCGCCGTTGCAGCTCGTGGTCGGCGCCGGCATCGTGATCGGTGCCCTTGCCGCAGTACGGGCCAACAAACGCTTCCTTGCCGTGCTGATGGTCTCGGTCACGGGCTACGGCATTGCACTCATGTTCGCCCTTCAAGGGGCCCCGGACCTCGCCCTGACCCAAATGCTGGTGGAGACCATCATCCTGGTGGCCTTTGTTCTGGCGATGCGGAGCCTTCCGGCCGAACTCCGCGACCGCACCGGCGGCAAATACCGCGTCGTCCGGGTGATTATCGGCGCCGCCTTCGGCCTGACCATGATCTTCGTCGCCATCTTCACCCTGGGCGCACGGGTGGCGACGCCGGTTTCGCTCGAGTTCCCGCGGCTGGCCTACGAGGGCGGCGGCGGGCTGAACGTGGTCAACGTGACCCTGGTGGACATCAGGGCCTGGGATACTTTCGGCGAGATTTCCGTGCTGGCGCTTGCGGCCACCGGGGTTGCCAGCCTCATTTTCGTCCGCGGCCGAGGTGACGGAATCCTGCGGTCCGCAACCATCGCCGAGGGAACCGTCGGGCGCCGGAAGGCGGCTCCAGCCCACACCCGGGACAACGCGGCCCTGGCCCTGAGCCGGCGGTTTGCGGCCTCGACACGTGATGCGTGGCTTGTGGCCGGGCGGACGCTGGCACCGGAACGCCGGTCAATCATTTTTGAAGTCGTTACCCGGCTGATCTTCCACTCGATGATTGTTTTCTCCGTCTACCTGCTGCTCGCCGGCCACAACCTCCCGGGCGGCGGCTTCGCCGGCGGGCTCATGGCCGGGCTCGCGCTCACCATCCGCTACCTCGCCGGCGGCCGCTTCGAACTGCGCGAAGCGACCCCGATCAGTGCCGGCGCACTGCTGGGGACCGGCCTGGCGACCGCCGCCGCCTCAGGGGTGGCTCCGTTGCTGCTGGGCGGCCAAGTCTTCCAGAGCGCAATCATCGAAGTCTGGCTGCCGGTCTTCGGTGACATCAAGTTCGTTACCTCCACCATCTTTGACATCGGCGTGTACATCGTCGTCGTCGGTCTGGTCCTCGACGTGCTGCGCAGCCTCGGCGCGGAAATCGACGAACACTTCGAAATGCAGGCGGCTGACGAATCGCCCAACCAGGCCGGAGCCCCGGCCGGAACCAGCGCCAGGGGGAGAGCATGAGCGTCAACCTGACCCTGCTGACGGTAATGGGCGCGCTGTACGCCTGCGGCATCTACCTGCTCCTGGAACGCAGCCTCACCCGGGTCCTGCTCGGCCTGATGCTGCTGGCCAATGCGACCAACCTGCTGATTCTTGCCACCGGCGGCTACGCGGGCCTGGCCCCCTTCTATACCAAGGACACAGCCGCCGGCGACTACAGCGACCCGCTGCCGCAGGCGCTGATCCTGACCTCGATCGTGATTTCCTTCGCCGTCACCGCTTTCATGCTCGGCATCATCTACCGCACCTGGGTGCTGGCGCGGCAGGACGACATCCAGGACGACGCGGAAGACCGCCGCGTCGCTGAGACCCCCAGCTTCGACGCCGAGGACGACGCCGTCATCCCGGTGGAGACCTCGGAGTTCCCGCTCGTGGACGGCGGAACCGACGCCCCGGAAACCGTCCAGGTCGGCGGACGCCTGATGCCGGCGGCGGACGCCGCCGCCGAGGAACAGCACGGCTCCCGCAACGCCACCCTCAACCAGGAAAGAGGGTCCAAGTGAACATCGCAAGCTTTGCCCCGCTCGCCGTTGTCCTCCCCATCCTGGGTGCCGCCCTGACCTTCCTGTTGATCCGGAATCCCCGGGCGCAGCGGAGCGTGAGTATTGCGCTGCTCTCCCTGACCCTGATGCTGGAATGCTGGCTCCTGGCCTCCGTGTGGGAGGGCGGCACGGCAGCGGTGAGCATCGGCGGCTGGCTCCCGCCCTGGGGCATCGTGATGGTGGTGGACCAGTTCTCCTCGCTGATGCTCGTGGTGTCCTCCACGGTCAGCCTGGCCGTGCTGGTGTACGCCACCGGCCAGGGCATGGCCGACGGCGACCGGGACGCCCCGGTGTCGATCTTCCACCCCACCTACCTGATCCTGGTGGCCGGGGTGTCCAACGCTTTCCTCTCCGGCGATCTCTTCAACCTCTACGTGGGCTTCGAAATCCTGCTGACCGCCAGCTACGTGCTGATGACCCTCGGCGGGACAGGGCCCCGGATCCGCGCGGGCGTGACCTACGTGGTGGTCTCCGTGGTGTCTTCGGTGCTCTTCCTGATCGCCATCGCGATGGTCTACGGCGCCACCGGAACCATCAACATGGCGGACCTGGCCATCAAACTCGGTGGCCTGGACCAGGGCACCCGGGACCTGCTGCACGTGATGCTGCTGGTGGCCTTCGGCATCAAGGCCGCCGTCTTCCCGCTGAGTTTCTGGCTGCCTGACTCCTATCCGACGGCGCCGGCACCGGTCACGGCCGTGTTCGCCGGCCTGCTCACCAAGGTCGGCGTCTATGCGATGGTCCGCACCGAGACGCTGCTCTTCCCGGGGGACACGTTCAACACCCCGCTGATGGTCGCGGCGCTGCTAACCATGGTGGTGGGCATTCTCGGTGCGCTGGCGCAAAGCGACATCAAGCGGTTGCTCTCCTTTACTCTCGTCAGCCACATCGGCTACATGGTCTTCGGCCTGGCGATGTCATCCGTGGCCGGGCTGGGCGCTGCAGTGTTTTACGTGGCCCACCACATCACCATCCAGACCAGCCTGTTCCTGGTCACCGGGCTGATCGAACGCCGCGCCGGAAGCTCCTCGGTGGACCGGGTCGCAGGGCTGGCCAAGCTCTCACCGGTGCTGGCCGTGCTGTTCTTCGTGCCGGCCATGAATCTGGCCGGCATACCCCCGTTCTCCGGCTTCCTCGGCAAGCTGGGCCTGCTGCAGGCCGGGGTTGCCCTCGGCACCCCGCTGGCGTACGCCCTGGTGGCCGGCGGCGTGCTGACAAGCCTGCTCACGCTGCTGGCCGTCGCCAGGGTCTGGAACCGTGCCTTCTGGCGGAAGCCCGAGGATGCCGAGTCTCCGGATCCCGTGCTTCTCGCAGCTCCCGGCAACACAAGCACCGGTGAGCGTGCCGGCCAACAGAACGTCACCCTGCTGCCGCGGACGATGGTGGGCTCGACGCTTGGCCTGGTGCTGGCCGGGGTGGCCCTGACCGTCTTTGCCGGGCCACTTTTCCGGGTCTCCGGGCAGTCGGCCGAGGAAATGCTGAACCGCTCGTCCTATATCCAGGCCGTGCTCGGTGACGAGGCGTCGGTCCCAGCGATCGCCCAGCCGCTGCGGCAGGAGGGGTCGAAATGACGGGGAAGCGGATTTCGCTGCGCCAGGAACTCCCGCTGCTGGTCTGGCTCGTGATCGTCTGGGGAGCGCTCTGGCAGGACTTCAGCGCCGGCAACCTGCTCTTCGGGGCCTTGATCGCAGTGCTGGTGGCCCGAATGTTTTACTTGCCGCCGGTAGAGCTGGGCGGCCGCTTCAACGTGCTGCGCGCCGTGACGTTCGCTGTCGGATTCCTGGCCAAAGTGGTGGCTGCCAGCTTCCAGGTCCTGTCCCTGGCCGTGCTCCGCGGGCCCCGGGTGATCAGCGCCGTCGTCGCCGTCCCGCTTCGGAGCCACTCCGACCTGCTGGTGACCGCAACCGGCCACGTCATCTCCCTGATCCCAGGCTCCCTGGTGGTGGAGGTGGACCGGACCACCTCCACGCTCTACATCCACGGCATCAACGTCCGCGACGCCGTCGACGCGGCCAAACTCCGCAAGGAGGTCCGCGACGCCGAGGCCGGGTTGATCCGGATCATGGGCACCCGGGCCGAAGTCGCCGCGCTAAACCGGGAGGTGGGCGCATGATGCCGTTTGTCCTGGCCGTCACCGCCGTCGTGCTGTCCCTCGCAGCCGGGGGCGCGATCATCCGCATCGCGCGGGGGCCTTCGCTGCTGGACCGGGTGCTGGCGGCCGATGTCCTGCTGGCCATCCTCGGCGCCGCGCTATGCATTGACATGGCCGTGAACCGGCACCTGAACAACCTGATGCTGCTGGTCGCCATTTCCATCATCGGCTTTGTCGGGTCCGTGACTGTGGCCCGCTTTGTCGCCGACCGGAGGAAGCAGCCCAATGAATTCTGAGACGTTTTCCGCCGACGCCGTGATCGACGCCGTCTCGGCAGTGTTCATGGTGCTCGGCGCGCTGATGTCCCTCGGCGCGGCGATCGGCCTGCTGCGGTTCCCGGACCTGATGAGCCGGATGCACGCCGCCACGAAGCCCCAGGTGCTGGGACTGTTTCTGCTGCTGTCCGCGGTGGGGCTGCAGATGCGCACCTGGTGGGTGTGGCCGGTGCTCGTGGTGGCGTGGATCTTCCAGCTGCTGACGGTGCCGGTCTCGGCCCATATGGTGGGCCGGGCCGGTTACCGCACCAAACACCTGCATCCGGAACTGCTGAGCGCCGACGAGCTCGAAGCTGTCGTGCAGCAGGCGGCCGGGGAGCGCGGGTTCACCGGCGACGCGGAGTAAGTCCGGTACGGGGAGCCTAGGCAACCACCGAACAGGCGCGGCAGAATGGCTCCATGACCGAAGCCGCGGCGACACCAAGCTGGCAGACCGACCCGGTCACCCCGGACCGTTTCGAGGACTTCGCCGACGTCATCAACCCCAGCCGGCGGGTGACCCACTGTTGGTGCCTCTCGCACCGTCTCCGCGTCAAGGACATCGAGGAGCTCGGCGGCGGCCGGGAACAGGCCATGCGCCGGCTGTGCGAGCGTGAGAATCCGCCAGGGGTGCTCACCTACCGCGACGGTGAGCCTGTCGGGTGGTGCAGCGTGGGTCCTCGATCCGAGATCCCGCGTCTGCAGGCCTCGAAGCTCTTCCGGCCCGTGGACGGTGTCCCGGTCTGGAGCATCATCTGCGTGGTCGTGCGCAGCGGCCACCGCAAGCAGGGCGTCACGGGACACCTCATTCAGGGAGCCGTCGCCTATGCAGCGTCGCGCGGGGCGCCGGCGATCGAGGCGTACCCTGTGGATCCGGCGGGACGGATGGACCTCACCATGGCCTTCGTCGGCACCCGCTCAATGTTCGAGAAGGCCGCATTCCGGGTGATCGGGACCACCGATGCGGTCGCAAGCGGGATGCCCCGGCTCATCATGCGCCGGGATCTGAGTGCCTGAGCGGAGTGGCTAAACCAGGTCCTGGGTCTTGGCGAAGCGGGTGATAGCGCGCTGGGTGCCACGGTTGGCGAGGACCTGGATGATGGCACTGACCGAGGCCGAGATCAGCGCGAAGGTGAGGGCCTGGCGCAGCGTAGTGGGTACGTCGTCGTCGTGTCCCTTGGGGGGCTTGTTGCCCGTGGTCTTCTCCCAGACGGTGTCGACGAGTTTGGTGCCGGCAAAACCGGCGACCAGGCTGATGCCGGTGCCGAGCAGCTTGATGACGATGTTCATGGTTCGTACTCCTTGCGGGAGGAAACAGGGCTGCCCCTAGCCTAGCGTCAACGCCGGGTCGGCCTGCCCGGGCCGCGGGCCACGGCGTGTGGCCCCCCGAGGGGATCGATTCCGTACCGGTGGGGCCCGCCGGGTGTAGACTGAGCCAGCCCACAAGGGCGAATTACATACGACAGGGGAGCGCCGCCGTCGGGCATCACTGGAGCAGTCCAGGGGACCGTAGGTGGGCGCTGAGAGTGCGGACAGCCGCAGACCCTCGAACCTGATCCGGTTAGTACCGGCGCAAGGGAGTCGAGTTCTCAGGATGCCCGGCATCCGTGGCGGAGGCCACGCACGCCGGAGCACCCTCCCCTCCTGTACCTCAGGAGGACGACATGACTGACATTTCTGCAAAGCAGACCCTGACCACACGGAAGTACAGCTGGCGCGTGGTCGACATCGTGCTGGCGGCCCTGATCGCCGTCGCCGGCGGGGTGATCTTCTGGGCCTGGTCCCAGGGCTCCAACCTCATCTCGGTTCCGCTCAACGCGGTGTACCCGCCGCTGACCGGGCTCTACGCGGGCGGCTGGATGATCCCGGCGGTGCTGGGCATGCTCGTGGTCCGCAAGCCGGGCGCGGCCTTGTTCTGCGAGGCCGTCGCCGCTACCGGTGAGCTGATCATGGGCTCACAGTACGGAACCACCGTGCTGATCTCCGGCGTCCTGCAGGGCCTCGGCGCTGAGCTCGTCTTCGCGGCCTTCCTCTACCGGAAGTTCAACCTCCCGGTGTCCCTGCTGGCCGGCGCCGGGGCGGGCCTGTTCTGCGGCTTGAACGACTCCTTCCTGCCGTGGGGCTGGAACATCGCGTACGAAGCCGGCGATAAGGCCGCCTACATCGTCTTCTGCGCCGTCTCGGGTGCTGTGATCGCCGGCGGGCTGTCCTGGCTGGCCACCCGCGGCCTGGCCAGGACCGGGGTGCTCTTTTCGTTCGCGTCCCGCAAAGCGGCCTCGGAACCCGTGTTCTCCTGATGTTTTCCTGTCCATGACATCGTTCAACGACGTCCGCCCGGCCGGGGTGACCGCCCGCGGCTGGGGCTGGCGGCATGCCGGCCGGTCCCGGCCCGCCGTCCGCGGATTGGATCTGGACATTCGCCCGGGCGAGCGGGTGCTGCTGCTGGGGCCCTCCGGCTCCGGCAAATCCACGCTGCTGCACGCCCTCGCCGGGGTGCTCGGGGATCCCTCCGCCGACGGCTCCGCCGCAGACCCAGGGGACTCGGATGAGACCGGGAGCCTGCTGATCGACGGGGCCGCGCCGCGGGCGGCGCGCGGCCGGGCCGGCCTCGTGCAGCAGGACCCGGAAACCCAGGTCGTGCTGTCCCGCGTCGGCGACGACGTCGCGTTCGGGGCGGAAAACCTCGCCGTGTCCCCTGACGCTATCTGGCGCCGCGTGGCCGAAGCGCTCGACGACGTCGGGCTGGGCGGGCTTCCGCTGCAGCACCCGACATCGGCGCTGTCCGGCGGCCAAAAGCAGCGACTCGCGCTCGCCGGAATCCTGGCGATGCGGCCGGGGCTGCTGCTATTGGACGAACCAACAGCGAACCTCGACCCGGCCGGCGTCCTGGAGGTCCGCGACGCCGTCGGACGCAGCCTGGACAGGACCGGCGCCACGCTGGTGGTGGTGGAGCACCGGGTGGCCGTCTGGAAAGACCTTGTGGACCGGATCGTGGTGCTGCAGCCCGGATCCGCCGCGGCCTCCGCGGTGTTGCTCGACGGTCCGCCGGACTCGGTGCTGGAGCAGGCGCGGGAGATGCTCATCGGTGCCGGCGTCTGGGTGCCCGGCCATGTGCCGGCCACCCGCCTGCGGGGCGGGACAGTCGGCGCTGCCGCGACGGGCGGCGCTGGGACGGGAGGCGCGCCCGACGGCGGGGCCGGGACGGACGGTGCGCCCGGCGGTGGGACTGGCCGGTTGCTGATGGCGGCGGAGGAACTGGCTGTGTCCCGCGAACGGCGCCGCCGCGGCGGCCTGCTCAAGCGGTTCGCCCCCATCCCGCCTCTGCCGGTGCAAACGGGAATCACGGCGCAGGTCCGGGCCGGGCAGGCACTCACCGTCACCGGCCCGAACGGTTCCGGAAAGTCCACCTTCGCCCTGACCCTGGCCGGGCTGCTCGCGCCCGTGGGCGGGAAGGTGTCCGCGACGACCCACCTGAGCGCCGGCGCGGGCATCGACCCGTACCGGTGGAAAGCCCAGCAGCTGATTTCCCGGATCGGGACGGTATTCCAGGAACCGGAGCACCAGTTCGTCACCGGTCGGGTTCTGGACGAACTAAGGTTCGGTCCCCGCCAGCTGGGCCGCGGCGAGGACAGGCTGGATGAACTGTTGGAGCGGCTGCGGCTCCGCGAGCTCGTGGACGCCAACCCGTACACACTGTCCGGCGGCGAAAAAAGACGGCTCTCGGTGGCCACCGTGCTCGCCGCGCACCCGCAGGTGCTGGTGCTGGACGAACCCACCTTTGGCCAGGACGCCAACACCTGGGCCGAGCTGGCGTCCTTCCTCTCTGAGCTTCTGGACGCTGGCACCGCCGTGGTCTCGGTGACCCACGACGCGGAGTTCAGTGAGGTTCTGGGCGGCACCGAACTCAGGCTCGGGGCGCCGCAGCACTCCTCCGCCCAAGTGCTGCCCGGTTCCGCGGACCCGGAGGTGGCTGCGCCGTGAGGGAGGCCCTGACCCTGCGGGGAAACCGCGCCCTGCTGACCCGCGCCAACCCGCTGGCCAAATTCTGCGGCGTCGTGCTGATTACCGTAGCCCTGGCTCTGTCCATCGACTGGGTCTCCGCGTCGGTGGCGCTCGCCTTTGAATTCCTGCTGTTCCCGCTGGCCGGCCTGACGCTGGCACTGCTCTGGCAGCGCGGCTGGCCACTTCTCCTCGCGGCGGCGGTGGGCGGCTGGAGCACCGCGATCCTGGCCCCCGACCACGGGCGGATACTGCTGGACGTAGGACTCTGGTCCATCAGCGAGGGTTCGCTCCAGCTGGGGCTGGGTTTCCTGCTGCGCGGCCTCGCGATTGCCTTGCCGGCAGTGTTGCTGATGAGCTGCACGGACCCGACCGACCTCGCCGACGCCCTTGCCCAGCAGGTGAAACTGCCGCACCGGTTCGTGCTGGGCACTCTTGCGGCGATGCGGCTGGTGGGACTCCTGGCTGAGGAATGGCAGACCATCGGAATGGCAAGGCGCGCCCGCGGGGTGGGGTCGCACGGAAATCCGGTGCAGCGGCTGAAGGCGATGCTCGGCCAGAGCTTTGGGCTGCTGGTCCAGGCCGTCCGCCGCGCCTCCCGGCTGGCCGTGACGATGGAGGCGCGGGGTTTCGGCGACACGGAACGGACTTGGGCACGGAAAGCAACCTTCAGCAGTCTGGACCCATGGGTGGTTCTGGGCGGACTGGTCATCGCCGGTGCTGCAGTGATTGCCGCGGTCGCCGCTGGAACGTGGAATATGGTCTTCCTCGGGCAGCAGTAGCAGCTACGGCCAGGCAGCCGGAATCCGTACATGGGCTCAAAAATATCGCATCAGCTGAATATTCCTGTGACCTTCACTGCACTGTTGCGGCAATAGGCTGTCCCCGTAGCTCGTTTGTGCTATATATTGCCTATGACTCCCCCCACTGCTGAACACCTGGGCGCCGTGCTCCGGGACGCCCGCGGCGAGAAGGGCTGGACCCAAGGACAGCTCGCCGCCGAACTCGGAACCAGCCAGAGCGCCATCGCAAGAATGGAGCAGGGCAAACAAAACCTGAGCCTGAAAATGATCCAACGGCTTGAAACAATTTTCGACCGCACCATAGTCAAGGTCGGGCGGCCGCAGATGACGCACCTGCGGGTCGAGGGCGGCCGCACGCTCTCGGGCGCCGTGGACGTCAACAGCAGCAAGAACGCCGGGGTCGCACTGCTCTGCGCCAGCCTGATCAACCGGGGCACCACCGTACTGCGGAGGCTGGCCCGGATCGAAGAAGTCAACCGTATCGTCGAGGTGCTCACCAGTATCGGCGTCGAATGCACCTGGTTGAACGCCACCGACCTGCAGATCCGCCGGCCGGCCGTGCTGGACCTGGAATCGATGGACATTGAGGCCGCCCGCCGTACCCGCAGCGTCATTATGCTGCTTGGCCCGCTGCTCGACGAGTCCAGCGAATACCGGCTGCCCTACGCCGGCGGGTGTGACCTGGGCACCCGCACCGTGGAGCCACACATGCAGGCTCTTCGGCAGTTCGGCCTCAGCGTGGAGGCGACCTCCGGCTTCTACACCGTGCAGGCGCCGGCCGCGGATGACCACGACCGGTCCTTCGTGCTGAGCGAGCGCGGCGACACCGTCACGGAGAATGCGATCATGGCGGCAGCGCACCGCCGGGGTAGCACCATCATCCGCAACGCCAGCCCGAACTACATGGTCCAGGACCTCTGCTTCTACCTGCAGATGCTGGGCGTGCAGATCGATGGCGTGGGGACCACGACATTGAAGATCGTCGGGCGCCCGGTTGTCGCCGCCGACGTTGAGTACTTCCCGTCCGAGGACCCGATCGAGGCGATGAGCCTGATCACGGCCGGCATCGTAACCAACTCCGAGGTCACGGTCCGCCGGGTCCCGATCGAGTTCATGGAGATCGAGCTGGCGACGCTGGAGCAGATGGGCCAGCAACTGGAGGTGTCCGCGGAGTACGTAGCCCGCAACGGCCGGACCCGGCTCGTGGACGTCACCACCAAGCCCTCGGAGCTGCGTGCCCCGGAGGACAAAATCCACCCGATGCCCTTCCCCGGCCTGAATATCGACAACCTGCCGTTTTTTGCCGTCATTGCCGCCAACGCCCAGGGCCAGACCATGATCCACGACTGGGTTTACGAGAACCGGGCCATCTACCTGACCGAACTGAACAAACTCGGCGCCCAGGTCCAGCTGCTGGACCCGCACCGGATCTACGTCAACGGGCCCACCAAGTGGCGGGCCGCTGAGGTCGGTTGCCCGCCGGCCCTGCGCCCGGCCGCCTGCCTGCTGCTGGCCATGCTGGCCGCGCGGGGAGTGTCCGAGCTGCGCAACATCTACGTGATCGAGCGCGGCTACGAGGACCTGGCCGAGCGGCTGAACACCATCGGCGCGAAGATCGAGTACTTCCAGGACTGATCCCCGCCAGGCTGCTTGCTGAGTAACGCCCCGGATACCACATGCGGGGTAGCGCGCGGGGGCGCTTCCGGGCGGACAATGGTTGCATGCGCACCTTCGGCGTCGAGGAGGAACTGCTTATCGTCGATCCCGCCACCGGGGTCCCGGCGGCGCTCGCCGACACTGTGCTGCGCGGGCTCAGCCCCCGGGGCGCTGCCGCAGGGCCCAAAACCGGCCGGCTCCCCGGCGATGCTGCCTTCGGCTTAGAGCTGAAGCTGGAGCAGATCGAGGCGCGGACGGCTCCTGTCCTCAACCACGACGCCCTTCTGTGCCAGATCCGGCAGGCCCGGGTTCTTGTGGACCAGGCGGCCCGGCAGCAGGGCGCGCGGGCGGCTGCCCTGGCCACCTCGCCCCTGGCCTGCACCACGCACACAACGCACAGCCCGCGGTACGCCACCATGCAACGGCGGTTCGGCCTCACTGTGACGGAGCAGCTGACCTGCGGGCTACACGTCCATACCTTCATCGCATCTCCGGAGGAGGGCGTGGCCGTCCTGGACCGCATCCGGGACAAGCTGGCGGTGCTAATCGCGCTCAGTGCCAATTCGCCTTTTTGGAACGGCGGCGAAACAGGCTTTGAAAGTTACCGGACGCAGGCGTGGAACCGCTGGCCGGCGGCCGGTCCGGCAATGATCTTCGGCAGCGTCCCCGTGTACCGGGGCGTGGTGGCGCGGCTGCTGGAAAGCGGGGTGCTCTTTGACGAGGGCATGGTCTACTTCGATGCCAGGCTGGCCCGCCACCACCCCACCGTGGAAGTCCGCGTCGCCGACGTCTGCCTGCGCGCCGAGGACGCTGCCCTGATCGCCGTCCTAGTGCGCGCTCTCGTGGAGTCCGCCAGCCGCGAGTGGCGCGATGGCGTGGACCCCGCCCCGGTGCCGACGGTTCTGCTGCGGATGGCGGCCTGGCAGGCCAGCAACTTCGGATTGCGCAGTGAACTGCTGGACTTCGGCAGTTTCCGCCCCGCCCCCGCAGGTGAGGTTGTGCATGCGCTCGTGGATTTCCTGGCCCCGGTTCTTGCTGAACAGGGCGAACTGGAGCTGGTCCGCAGCGGCGTGGACCGAGTTCTGTCGGACGGAACGGGTTCGCAGGTGCAGCGTCAGGCACTCTGCGCTGCCGGGTTGAAAACCCGGAACGGCCAGGCCGGGCTGGCCGACGTCGTCGCCCACGCTGTTGAGGTCACCACCCGAGCGGGTTAGAGCCGCTGCTCAGGGATGTTTCCGCCTCCTGACAAGGAGAAAGACGCCGGTCAGCAGCGCAACAGCGCCTGCTGCGGCGGCGATCGTCCTTGGTTGCAACTCCAGGATGGCGGGCTGGGGGTCTTGTGTCTTTCCGGCGCCGTCTGCGCCGCCCGCTGCCGGTGCCGGCGTGGTTTTTGTACCTGCCTTGAACACCGCCGGCTCCACTCCCATCACGATCCTGTCGCCCGGCTTGGCACTCTTGAGCAGGCGGGTCACCGTGCTGAGGCCGGAGGAGATGCAGCCCAGGGTGGGGGAATTGCCCGCGTGAAGGAAGATGGCGAAGGAAGCACCCTGAACCGTGGGCATGTCCGGTTCGCGGTTCCAATTAATGACCGCGGCCTGTTCGTAGTCACCCTCCCGCATATAGAACCAAAGATTTTCGTCCGCGTCGCCGCCCTCGCCCTCGAAGTACTGGTTGTACGTCGGGCCCCGCTCCCCGCCCCAGCGGGAATTGCGGTTAAGGGTGTGATACTTCAGTGCGGTCCCGGGATTCGCCCTGCCAAACGCCTCGGTGAAGGTAAACGAGCCAGTAGGCGAGTAGAGGGTGTCCTGCCACATTTTGCCCGGCGGTGCGAAACCAGCCCGGCCCGCAAACCCCGACGTCTGCCACTCCTGGACGTACCCGCCGTCGGCGTGGACGCAGCCGGTAATGAGGACCTCTATGTCGCCGTAGGCTTTCGCCGTGGCAAAGGTCACCCGGTCCGCTCCGTGCGTGGGGAACTGCACTTCGCCGGCGGTCAATCGTTCGCATGGGTTGGACACCGTCGCCGGGCGGGGTGCCGCCGAGAGCGGAGCTGCCGAAAGACCCAGTGCCACGGGGATGGCCATAAGGACTGCCACCAGAGGGCGTAGTTGCACTACCGGGAACCTCGCTGGGCGTCAGGGCCGGCAGTCGTCGGCACTTGATCAGACGCTGTTCTCTCCTCAAGCCCCGCGGTGGTGAGGGTTTCGGTGGCTTCACCGGGACGTGCGGGCAGATCCGCGGGCGCCCGGTTGTCAAGGACCCGCTTCCGCGCCCGGCCGGCGCCGTTAGACACCACGCGTTCCAGAGGGCCTTGCTTGCCTGCTGTCACGTTCCTCCAGATGACGGCGAAGAGTGCCGCGGCGACCGTATGAACTGCCAGGCACACCCCCGGCCGGTCCAGGAGGAAACCCGTGGAAAGGGCAACAAGGTGCGCTGAGTAGAGGGTGAGTGTCATGCCGCCCATGGCAGCCAGCGGCATGTAGGCCGATGCCGACTTCCCGGCGAGGATCAGCATGATGCCCAGGGTTGCCGCAGCGATACCGATGGTGTTGAAAAGTTCCAGCGGAGTGGCGGAGTACGGGGACAGGATCGCCAGCCACCACCACGACGTCGTGGGCAGCGTCGGATCGGGTCCCCAGATCTGGATGTCGCTGAGCCCTGTGGCGTTCAGCCACGGGGTGGCCTGAAGCAGGGCGGTCCTCCCGCCGAAGGGCCCCAGCAGGGCTTCCGAGAGCAGCCATGAGCCGACGGCGAGTCCCACGCCCCAGAGGGCCACTTTGACCTGGACCGCGTGGGAACGCAGGTCCAGTCTGCCCAGGGCAAGGCCCGCGCAGATGTAAGCCATCCACGGAATAGCCGGATAGGTTCCGTCCACGAGCAGCGTTGAGATGGTCGCGGTTGGCTCGGTGACAAGGGAGCCGAACGTTGGATCGTAGTCGCCTAGGCCGGGCAGATGGTCGCGTACCGATTGCATGAAAATGGGCCCGAGCACGGCAAAACCGAGCGCCGCCAAGGCGAGGAAGCGCGGACCGCGGCCCAGCAGGGGAATCGCCATCAGGAACATGGTGCCGTAATACGCCAGGATGATCGCTGCCGGCGGGTTAAGAACGGCGAGCAGCAGGCCGATCGACATAATGATGAGGGCACGGACCGCCAGTGCCCATTTCGCCGCCGTCAAGGCCCGGCCCGTCAGGGGTGTCCTCCCGCCGGAGGTGAAGGTGAGCGAGACCCCGGCGAGCAAGGCGAAGAGACCCGCCGATACACCGGAGAAAAGCGTCCACGACAACGTGGGAGCGTAGTTCTCGTCGTAGCCAGGCAGGATGTGGATGGCCATCATGCCGATCAGGGCGAGTCCCCTGGCGACGTCGACGCCGATGAGGCGTTGCTTTGGAGCTGAGGTCATGGCCGTCCTTTGGGTGATTTCGATGCTGTTCATGCCGGTTGTGAAGCCGGAACCCGGGCGGACGCCAAATCCCGCATCAGGACGTCGGTTTCCGTATCGGTTAGGCCAACCAGCGGCAGCCGTACCGGCCCGCCGGGCAGGCCCTGGCTGGCCAGCGCTGCTTTTACCGACGCGGCGGCGGGGGCGCGGAACATTCCCCGGTAGATCGGCAGCAATTCGCGGTGGATTTCAAGCGCCTCCGCCACCCGGCCCTGGCTGTAGCAGGCGAGGAGGTCGCGCAACCGGTGGCCGACCACATGGCCGACTACGGAAACGAAGCCGACGGCGCCGATGGAGAGCAACGGCAAGTTCAGCGCGTCGTCCCCCGAGTAGTAGGCCAGATCCGTGCGGTTCATCACCCAGGCGGACGACTCCAGATCGCCTTTGGCATCCTTGACCGCAAGGATCCGGGGATGCTGCGCAGCCGCCACCAAAGTGTCCGGTTCGACCGCCACTCCGGTTCGCTTCGGAATGTCGTAAAGCATCACCGGAAGCGCAGTGCTGTCCGCGATGGCAAGGAAGTGTTCCAGAATGCCCCGCTGGGACGGGCGTGAGTAGTACGGCGCAACCACCAGCAAGCCGTCTGCTCCCTGCGCCGCGGCCGCCCTTGCCAGCGCGATACTGTGGCGCGTGTCGGCTGCACCCACGCCGGCGATAACTTTCGTTCCGCTGCCGCGGACCGCTTCGATCACCTGCTGCACCAGCGACGCCTTTTCTTCGTCCGAGGTGGACACCGATTCGCCCGTGGTGCCGTTGACCACGATGCCGTCATTCCATCCCGGTCGCGTCAGCCACCTCGCGAGGGTTGAGGCCCCGACGTCGTCCGGCTCGCCGTGGCGGTCGAACGGTGTGACCATGGCAGTAATGACCGAACCGAAGGCCCGGTGTGCGGCTGCCCAATGGTGCCGCTGGAAGTCTGTTTCGGTCATTTGCTCTCACTCCTTGGTGCTTGCCATACGGGCTCCGGTTGAGTGTCTTCCACCCGAGGTGCTGTGTCACCGCTGCCTTGCGCCCTGTGGCGCTGGCGGAGCGGTGCCTTGTCTGGCGTCCAGCGGCGGATGGGGTTTCCTGCCCAATAGCTTCCCGCTGGCACTACCTCCGAGCGCATTACCAAGGACGCGGCCCCGACAGTGGCGCCTTCCATCACCGTGCTGCCCGGCAGAACGATGCTGTTCGGGCCAAGGGTGGACCGGGCACCCAGCTGGACTTTGTCCATCCGCATGATGCGGTCGTGGAAGAGGTGGGTCTGCAGCACTGTCCCGCGGTTGACGCTGGCGCCTTCACCCAGGGAGATCAGGTCGAACTCCGGCAACCACCAGGTCTCACACCACACACCGGGCCCGACTTTGCTGCCCATCAGACGCATCCACCAGTTCAGCATGGGTGTACCGAGGCTCATCCGGACCAATCCGGGTACAGCGAGCGATTCGGAGAACACATCAGCGAGCTCGTTGCGCCAGACGAAGGAAGTCCACAGCGGGTACTCGGTGGCCTCAAAGCGCCCGACCAACGCCCACTTCGCAGCCAAGGCGACCAAGCAGGCAACGACCGCGCTGCCCAGCAGTACCGGGCCGGACCAGAGGGCCGCGGCCAACAGCCCGCTTTGGTCCATGATCTGGCTGAGCACCCAGACGGTGATCAGGGCCAGCCATGCGGTGACGATGGCAGGAAGGATTCTGCAGGCTTCGACTGCTCCGCGTGCAACCATCAGATGCCGTAAGGGGTGGTAGGTCCGGGACGAATCGCCCTGGTCTACCGGCCGGGGAAGTTCCACGGCCGGCTGGCCGAACCATGAGGAGTTTGCGGGCATGTCGGTGGGTGCAGAAGACAGAACCGCCAGCAGGGAGTTGCTGGGAACGTGGCGGTCCGGGCCCACTATCGCGGAGTTGCCCACGAAGGATTTCTCTCCGACGCTTGCTGCACCCAGATGGAGCAATCCTTTGCGGATCCGCCGTGAGGCCACGAGGGAGTGGTCTGCCAGGAAGGACCGGTCAGCGAACTCGGTGAGGTGCGGCAAGGTCTCAACGGTGGAAACTTCCACGTGCTTCCCCACCCGGGCGCCGATAAGCCGCATCCACACTGGCGTAAACAGACTCGCGTAGATGGGGTAGGTGGAGATCAGCGACTTCGTCAGCAGCGCATCGGTCAACCAGGACGCCCAGGCGGCCGCACCATGCACGGAATGATAGCCGGGCTTCATGAAGATGCTCAACGCGCGCACCAGCGCGGCAGTCAGTGACAGATAGACGACGACGGTGACCACAACGAACACCGGGCTCCAGGCCGCCAATCTCCAGAGGGCGTTTTGCAGGGAACGGACGTCCTGGAGGGCAGCCAGTGCGATGAGACTGCCCGGGATAACGGAGACCAGTGGAAGAAGGGTCAACCCGAAGAGCGATATCGGATAGAGCACCGAAAGCACGTGCGGTCGGCGGTGTTCGCCGGTGTCGGAGGGCCAGTCGGTGCCGGCCGCTCCCACATGCTCCATCTGTGATCCGGCCCAGAACTCCCCGGCAGGGACCTCGCCGGTGACCGAGGTGCCCGGCGCGACCTCCGCGCCTGCGCCTACGTGGGTGTCATTCATCAGAATGGAGCGCATTCCCACGCGGGCATGTTCGTCCACGCGGATACGGCCGATATGCAAGACGTCGCCGTCCAGCCAGTGCCCGGCCAGGTCCGCTTCGTGTTCTATCGATGCACCTGTGCCGATCGTGGCAAGACCTGTGACGGGCGGCATAGCGTCGAGGTGGACGTCCTTGCCGACCCTGCAGCCGAGCGCCCGTGCGTACCAGACGGCCATCGGAGTGCCCATCACCGGTTCCAGCTTGCAGTAAGTGACTACCCGTTCCACAGTCCACAATCTCAGGTGGACTGCGCCGCCGCGGGGGTAGCTCCCGGGTCTGATCCCGGCGAGCAGGAGCCGTGCGGATCCCGTGGCGAGGAGGAAACGGAAAGGAACGCTGTAAAGCACAACCCAGGCCGCCACCAGCGGCAGGAGCGGGGGATTCGGAACCCAGGGGCTCTCCGAGATCTGGAAGAGGATGAAGCAGACGATGAGGATGCCGGTGAGGTAGCGCAAGCCGGTAATGGAGTAGAGACCCAGAATCACCGCCGACTGGAGCCAGCCGATCGACGAGGGGGTCCGGGCAACGTGGCGCTCCTCGGTTTCCGAGCTGGTGCTTTCCTCGAGGTAGGTCGAGAGCTCCCCGAGGGTCGGCTGTGCGTAGACGTCAGCAATGGAAACGTTCGGGTAGCGGACGCGAAGCGAGGAAACCAGTTGCGCGGCGGCCAGGCTGGCCCCGCCGGCCGCGAAGAAGTTGCTCTCCTCCGTCAACGGCACCGGGCCGAGGAGGTCGGTCCATTGCTTGCCCAGCCAGGCAAGTTCGCCGGTAAGCTCCTCCACGGGCGGCCCGGCAGCGACCACGAACGGCCAGGGGAGGGCTTTCCGGTCCACCTTGCCCGAAGTTTTCAGGGGAAGGTCATCGACGACGCCGAGCGCGGGAACAAGTTGTGCCGGTAGTCTCCCGGCCAGAAGTGCCCGGCATTCTTCCAGATTGAGCACCGAGCCTTTAGCCGGCACGAGATACCCGGCAAGCACCTTGTTGCCGCTGGGGCTTAGCTGGACGGCTCCGGCGGCCGCTGCCACTCCCGGCAGTTCAGCGAGGGCTTGATCGATTTCCCCCATCTCCACCCGGCGGCCGGCCAGCTTGACTTGTTCGTCCGCCCTGCCGACGAACACCAGCCCGGCCGGGTCCGCAAGCACGATATCGCCGCTGCGGTAGGCCCGCTGCCATCCGAGCGACGGCATCGGTGCGTACTTTTCGGCGTCCTTGGCCGTGTCCAGATAGCGGCCGAGTCCCACACCGCCAATTACGAGTTCACCCTCTTCGCCCCACGCAACAGGCTGCCCGTCGGCACCGACGACGGCGAGGGCGTAGCCGCACAACGGAAGTCCGATCCGCACGGGCTGCTTGCCGTCCACTAGGGCCGCGCAGGCAATAACGGTGGCCTCGGTGGGTCCGTAGGTGTTCCACACCTCACGGGAAGGACCGGCGAGCCTGGCGACCAGGTCGGCGGGGCATGCTTCGCCGCCGAAGATGAGCAGCCGGACTTTGTCCAAGGCCTCGTTCGGCCACAAGGCTGCGAGGGTCGGGACCGTCGACACGGCCGTGATGTTCCGTCGTGCCAGCCACGGCCCGAGATCAGCGCCCGAGCGGACCACGTCCCGGGGAGCCGGAACCAGGCAGGCCCCGTTCCGCCACGCCAGCCACATCTCCTCACAGGAAGCGTCGAAAGTGACGGACAACCCGGCCATCACCCGGTCTCCGGGGCCGAGCGGGTTGTTGACGCAGTACAGTTCTGTCTCCGCGTCCACCAGGGCCGCCGCGGAGCGGTGCGTGATGGCCACGCCCTTCGGCTTGCCGGTGGAGCCGGAAGTAAAGATGATCCAGGCGTCGTCTTCGATGTGCGGCTCGGGGCTGTGTCCGAGGGTCCGCACCCCGCCAATGAGAGCGAGTTCGAGACCTCGGCCTATCACAGCGCAAACGCCGGCCTCGGCCCAGACCGTTTCGGCCCGGTCTTCGGGTTCGTCCGCGTCAACAGGGACATAGGCAGCCCCAGCGGCGAGCACCCCAAGGATTGCGATGTAAAGGTCCACAGATCCCGAGGGAACCCGGATTCCCACACGGTCTCCGGCACCGATATCGGCACTCCATAACCGGCGGGATATGTCCGCCATGCGCCCGGCCAGGGCGTCGTAGGTCAGCACCACAGAGCCGTCATCGAGCGCGGGCGCAGCGGGGTAGCGGGCGATTGTTTCTTCAATGATGTTGACCAGAGTCCTCGGAGCCGGGGCTTCCGTCACCGGGAAAATGGCTGGCTGGGCCGGTTTGTGCTGTTCCTCCGACGGAAAGCCGGACGCGGCAGGACCGCTCAGAGGTTCGTGTGCCCTTCGGTGGTCGGATCGGACTGCAGGGTCGTCGTGATGGCGAATAGTCACCGCCGGTTTTGAAGGATTAACTTTGCGGTGGGCTGTTCCTGAAGCGTTGGTGAAGTCCAATCACGCTCTCCTTAGAAATGGCGATACGTACTGGCCAGTTGCAGGGCGCAGTGATAGCCCTGCCGTACGTCGACGTGGCCTGCATGGAGCTTTGGTCCTTCGCTTCGGTCCTGGGGACGGCGACAGCGATGGCGACCCGGTGGGCCCGGAATTCGGACCGGAACTCGATATCCACGCGCGGAATAAACCCCCCAACGAACAATCGGCGTGTGCTCCATGCCCTATGAACTATAGGAAGAGCAGCCCGGGGCGCCCACGAGTATTGAGTACCCGAATTTTCCACTTGGACTACCCGGGCGGTTGACTTAAGGGCGGCGCGGGTTCCGGGGAAGGCTGGGTCTGGGTGCGGCGATGTCCCCTAGGCGGAACCGGCAGGCCCGCTTTCATTTGCGTGGGAGCGCCACCGGGCCTTCACGTCCTCAGGCAGGTCCTCCCAGGGCGGCGCCGGGGGCATCCAAAGGCCTTCCAGCAGTTTCAGACGCTCCTCGTACAACGCCTTACCCGGATCGGTAGGGTCAGCCACAACGCGAGTCCGGGGTGGTGGTTGGGATGGAACTCCAGTCGCCGACCCTGTCGCTGACTGCAAGTGCCTTCATGGAGAACCGACCTTCTATTCCGGGCACAGTCGATGCTGCACCCTGAGACCTGCGGCGTTCCCGCCCATTTTACGTCGTTTACCGGGAGGGATCGCCCGTCGTTCCCGGGGCGATGCCCCTGCGTCGGGCGCTCGGCCGGGGTTACTCGATTGTGGCGAACAGTTCGTTCAGTTCCGCCGTGAGCTCCCGGCGCAGCTCCGGGGTGCCGATGTTCTTGCCGTCGATGTGGTTCACGGGTGCAAGCAGCCGGATGCTCGAGATAAGCCAGACGGCATCAGCGTCGTAGAGGTCGGCCGGTACCAGTGGGCCGTAGCCCAGTTCCCAGCCGGCGGCCTTGGCTGCCGTGAACAGGGCGCCCTGTGAGGTGCCGGGGAGGATACCGCTGTCCAGTTGCGGGGTGATCAGCCGGCGCACGGTGCGGACACCGCCCTCGCCGTCGTCGGTTGTTCCCAGGTGCGCCAGCAACACGGTCGACGTCGGGCCCTCCAGCACCCGGCCGTCTGCGGAGGTGAAGATGACGTCGTCCGCGCCCTGGTGGCGGGCGTGGCGCAGGGCCGCCATGTTGACCGCGTAGGAGAGCGTCTTGGCACCCAGCAGGAGCCATGGCGCGCGCTCGCCCACCTCACTGTCGTAGCCGCGGTCCAGCAGGACGACGTCGATTCCCGTCTCGCGCTGCCGGCGGCCCGCCGCCGGGGGAGGCGATGCCTGGACCCAGCAGGTCGGGGGGGCGCCGCCTTCGACCCCGCGGGTGACCAGCAGCTTGACTACCACCTCGTCGGCGTCACTGTCGGCGCCGGTGTCCGGGCCGTCCGCCGGGGCCGCCTGCTGGCCGCGGAACTCGCGGATGGCCGTTTCGATGGCGCGCCGCCAGGCGTCCTCAGCCGGGATGTCCAGTTCCAGCGCCCGTGCGGAACCGGCCAGCCGGTTCAAGTGGGCCTGCAGCTTGCGCGGCCGGCCGCCCACCGCCAGGAGCGACTCGAACACGCCGTCGCCACGGGTCGCGCCCTCGTCCGTGGCCATCAGCTGCGGCTTGGATGCATCGGCAATGCGGCCATCCCGGAACGCGGGGTCAAGGAACACCAGCACGGTGGCGCCGGCCTGGGCTGAGGCGGAGGAAGTCATGGCTTCAGCTTAGTGCGGCGCGCCGGGATAAGATTTGCGGGTTGCCCGTTCCGGAACTGTTCCGCGGGTCTGGAACTTTAGGGGTTCGCCTGTGCTGTGGCCATTTCCGTTAGTGGGGACGCTGCCGTCCTGGGTGATCCTGGTGATTACGCTCATCGACCTTGTCATCCGGGTGCTGGCACTGGGCATCATTCCAGGCAACCGCCGTCCCACCACCGCCATGGCGTGGTTGCTGGGGATCTTCTTCATGCCGGCGTTGGGCGTGGTCCTCTTCCTGCTCTTCGGCAACTTCCGGCTCTCCCGCCGGCGCCGCGCCCAGCAGGAGGCAGTGAACACCAGAATCCGGGCGGGGACCTCCGAACTGGCCGCCGTCGAAAGCCGGTATAACGGCTCCGAGTGGGTCGCGTCCGCGGCCGAGCTGAACAAGACCCTCGGATCGCTGCCGATGGTGGATGGCAACAGCGTCGACCTGCTGCCCGGTTACCCGGACTCCATCAAGGCGATGGCTGCCGCAGCCCGGGAAGCCAAGACCTTCATCAATGCCGAGTTCTACATCCTGAGTTCGGACCACGTCACCAACGACCTGCTGACCGCACTTGAGGACGCCGCCGAGCGCGGCGTCGAAGTCCGCCTCTTGTTCGACCACCTCGGGACGCTCCGGATTAAGGGATACCGCAAGCTGATCAAGCGGCTTAAGGCCAGTAAGATCCGCTGGCGGCCCATGCTCCCGCTGCGCCCCGTGCATGGCCAGTGGCGCCGGCCGGACTTGCGCAACCACCGGAAAATCATGGTGATCGACGGCGAGGTAGCCTTCACCGGCTCGCAGAACCTGATCGAACCGTCCTACAACAACCCGCGGCACCGCAAGGTGGGCCGGCAGTGGGTCGAGCTGATGACCTGCATGCGCGGCCCGATTGTCACCACCCTGAACGTCGTGTTCGCCACCGATTGGCTGAGCGAGACCGACGAGTCACTGGAACACCAGTTGGCCCACCGGTCCGGGCACTACGGGGAGGTCACCGCGCAGGTGGTGCCGAGCGGCCCCGGCTTCATCACCGAGAACAACCTGCGGCTGTTCAACACGCTGATTTACTCCGCGCAGCACAAACTCTCGATCTGCAGCCCGTACTTCGTTCCGGACGATTCCCTGCTCTACGCCGTCACGACCGCGGCCCAGCGCGGCGTCGACGTTGAACTCTTCGTCTCGGAAAAGGGCGACCAGTTCCTGGTCCACCACGCCCAGCAGTCCTACTATGAGGCGTTGCTCGAAGCCGGGGTGCGGATTCACCTCTATAAGGCGCCGTTCGTGCTGCACGCCAAGCACTTCACGGTCGATGATGAAGTTGCGGTGCTGGGTTCGAGCAACATGGACATGCGCTCCTTTTCACTGAACCTGGAAGTGTCCGTCATGATGTTGGGCGAGGATATTGTGCAGCGGATCCGCGCCGTGGAGGACACCTACCGCGGCATTTCCCGTGAGCTCAAGCTCGAGGACTGGCGGAAGCGGCCCATGGGGGTCAAGTACGTGGACAACGTCGCCCGGCTCACCGCCACGCTGCAGTAGGCCCGGCCGGGCTGCTGGCTCAACGGGTCTGAGCGCCGGCTCACCCGGCCGGGAACCCGGCGCCCAGCGCCGAGAGCACGCCGAAGGCTTTGGTCCGGATTTCCTCGTACTCCTCCTCGGGCGAGGAATCGGCAGTGATCGCCCCGCCGACCCCGAGGCTGAGCGAGACCGCGCCTTCCGCCCCGGCCGTCACCACGAGGGTCCGGATGGCGACCGCGAGGTCCGTGGCGCCGCTGAGCGAAAAGTACCCGATCGCGCCGGAGTAGACGCCGCGCGGTGCGCCTTCCAGCCGGTCCAGGATGTCCATGGTGCTGACCTTGGGGGCGCCGGTCATGGAGCCGGCCGGGAAGCAGGCCGCCACCGCTTCGGCGCGCGGCGCTCCGGGCCGGAGGCTCGCATCGATGGTGCTGACCATCTGGTGCACGGTGGCGTAGCTTTCGATTGCGCAGAGCCGGCTGACCGAGACGGACCCCGGAACGGCGAAATGGCTCAGGTCGTTGCGCAGCAGGTCCACGATCATGATGTTCTCGGCCCGGTCCTTGGGCGAGGACTCTAGCTCCCGGCGCAGCCGCTCATCCGTTGCGCAGTCCGGGTCGCGGCGGCGGGTGCCCTTGATCGGCTCTGCCCGCATCGCGCCGTCGGCAGCAATCCGCAGGAAGCGTTCCGGTGACGTACTGGCCACCGTGACGTCCGCCAGCCGCAGGAAGCTGGCGAACGGCGCAGGGTTCCGGCGGCGCAGGGCCAGATAGGCCTGCCACGGATCAAACGCGCCGTGCGCCGCGGTGGCCGTCACCGCCGTCGTGAGGCAGACCTCGTAAGTGTTGCCTTCGGCGATTTCCGCCTGCGCCTCGGCGATTTTGGCCTGGTAGCCGGCCTTGGTGTCCCGTGCGCTGAAGGCCAAGGTGCCGGCGCCGTCCGCGGACGGTACGACGCCGGCACTGCCGTGGTGCGCGTGTTCGGCAGATCGCCCGGAAGCCCCTTCGGCAGACGGCTCCGACGCCGCAGTGACAGCGGCGCGGGCAGCGGCCAGCCAGCTCCCGGCGTCGGGAGCGTCGAGGGCAAGCAGCCACGCACTGCCCTCCCGGTGGTCCAGCACCACGGCACGGCCCGCGAAGATCAGGGAGGCGTCCGGGGTGGCGGCGCCGACATCGCTGCCGCCGGTTTCACGTTTGAGTTCGTAGCCGAGATAGCCCAGCCAGCCAAGGGTGAACCCGCACGGGTAGTTGACCGGGGCGTCCAGCTCCTCCCGGCCCCAGGCGCCGTCAAGCCAGCGGAAGAATCCGCCCTCGGTCGCCACAGTGCTGCTGCCGACGCTGACCAGGGTGCGGCCGGAGCGGTGCCGGACCGAGCGGCCCTGACTCCCGCCGTCGTCGGCCAGGATGCTGAAGCGGCCGCGCTCGCCTGCCTCCTCGCCGGTCAGGGATGAATCGAGCCACACCGCCTGGGCAGATCCGGCGTAGAGCGCTTCGAAGAGTCGTGCGGGGTCCGGGGCGGCGTCCAGCCGCTCGGCGCGGAGCCGCCTGCCGCGGCGTTCGGAGAGTTCCGGGGACAGGACCGGGGCCAGCGCAGGAAGGTACTGCAGTGCCTGAAGCACCTCCGCCGGTGCGGCGCCGTCGGCCCGGTTGAGCACCCGCACGTCCGCCCGGGAGGGCACATGGTCCGCGGCCAGCCAGCTGTCCTCCTGGCCGGCCCACAGGTCCCAGAACGGCTCGTAACTTTCGCCGTCACGGTCCAGGGCGCGGGTCCGGCGGTCCTGGTCCGGGGAGTCCGTCCAGATCACCGCATCGAGGAAGGGTACGGCAGCTGCGGCCGCCGCCCCTACCCCCTCGACCAGCACAATCTCGGCCGGCTGGGTCAGCCGCTCCGCACCGTCGTCATTCCGGTCCCAGTCCCAGCTGGTCCATCGCGCGGCTGCTCCGCTGCGCAGCGGGGCAAGGACAGTGGCGGTGTAGCGTTCGATGCCAGCCGCCAGTCCGTTCCAGCCGGGATAAATGTCTTCAAGATGGAAGAGCGACACCTTGTGGTGTTCGCGCAGCCGCGCCGCGAGTTCGATAGCCAGGGTGGTTTTCCCTGCACCCGAGCGCCCGTCGATGGCGATAATGACGGGTGCGGGGCTCATGAACTCGAGCCTACCCGGCAGGGCCGCTGGACTCCCGACGGCCCTCCGCAGGTGCGACCGACGGGCCGGTCTCTCCAGCCGCCGGTTCTTAATCATTGACTTTCTCAATTATCCATACTTTCATGAATGAAGAGCAGCATCCATGCCACAGCGCTGGGTGAATCCGTCAGCTAGCAAAGGAGCAGCGATGAGCCTCGCAGGAAAAGTAGCAATCGTCACGGGAAGCGGCCGCGGGCTGGGCCTGGCCTACGCCCGGGAGCTGGCCAGGCAGGGCGCCGCCGTCGTGGTCAACGATGTGGATGCGTCCGTCGCCGACGAAGCCGTCCGGACCATAAAGTCCGACGGCGGCCGGGCAGCAGCCGTCGTCGCCCCGGTGGGCAGCTCCGACGTCGCCAAGCAGCTGGTCGAAGCGGCAGTCTCCGAGTTTGGCCGGCTCGACATCCTGGTCACGAACGCCGGGATCCTCCGGGACAAGAGCCTGTTGAAGATGACAGATGACGATTTTGACGCCGTCATCAACGTCCACCTGCGCGGCACCTTCACCTGTGCGCGGGAAGCGTTCGGTTATTTCAAGGAGAACGGTATTGCCGGCCGCATAATCACCATCGGCTCTCCCACCGGCCAGCGCGGCAATTTCGGCCAGACCAACTACGCCGCCGCCAAGGCAGGAATCGTGGGCATGGTCCGGACGTGGGCGATGGAGATGAAGAAGGCCGGCGTGACCGTCAACGCCGTTATCCCCGTTGCGGCGACCGCCATGACCAAAACCGTCCCGTACTTCCAGAAAGCGGTCGAGGCGGACGAACGCGGCGAGGCCATGCCGGCCTTCTTCCGCCACGAACTGGGCTTCGGCACCGCCGACGACGTTGCCGGCCTGGTCGCATTCCTCGCCTCCGACGCCGCCGCGGAAGTGACCGGGCAGGCGATCGGCGCCGGCGGCGACCGGCTCCAGCTCTGGACCCACCCGGAGGCGGCCGCCACCGAGTACCGCGAGGGCGGCTGGGGCTATCAGGATCTGGTGGAGAACTTCGGCACACTCTTCGGCGACAAGCTGCAAAGCGTCGGGGAGGAGTTCCTGCCGCTGCCGGAGGAGCTGAAGCCCGAACCTTCAGGTACCGCTGCGAAGGCCGGCTAACCGTGGCTTCCGCACGTTACGAACTCGGGATCGACGCGGCCGGGCTCGCAGCGATCGACATGCACGTCCACCTTGAGATCGACGGCCACGGGCACGGTTCCCTGCCGGCTGAACTCACCGAGGCCTCCGCGAAGTACTTCAAAGCGGAGGAACGGACGCCGTCGCTGGACCGGATTGCGGACATTTACCGCGAACTGAACATGGCTGCCGTCGTCTTCACCGTGGATGCCCGCACGCAGCTCAAGCACGAGCCCAACAGCATTCCCGAGCTCATCGCCGGGGCAGCACGGAACAACGACGTGCTGATTCCATTCGGCAGCGTGGACCCGCGCACCGGCACCGAGGCCATCCAGGGCGCCAAACACCAGGCCGTGGACCTCGGCGCCCGCGGCTTCAAGTTCCACCCCAGCCTGCAGGGCTTCGATCCCTCGAACGAGCAGTTCTACCCCCTGTGGGAAGCGCTCCAGGAACTGGGCCTGCCGGCGATCTTCCACACCGGGCAAAACGGTATGGGAGCCGGCCTGCCCGGCGGCTACGGCATCAAACTCGCCTACTCCAACCCGCTCCTGCTGGACGCGGTGGCCGCGGACTTCCCGGACCTGCAGATCATCATGGCGCACCCCTCGGTGCCATGGCAGGACGAGGCGAATTCGATCGCCACGCACAAGTCCAACGTCTTCATCGACCTGTCCGGCTGGTCGCCCAAGTACTTCCCGGAGTCCCTGGTCCGGATGGCCAACTCGGTGCTGCAGGACAAGGTGCTGTTCGGCACGGACTTCCCGCTGATCACCCCGCAGAAGTGGCTAGGCGCCTTCGCTGACCTGCCGCTCAAGGACGAGGTCCGGCCCAAGATCCTCAAGGCCAACGCCGTCCGGCTGCTCAGGCTGGAGGGCTGAGATGGGCGCGGACACCGCCACTGCCGCCGCCGGCCGGACAAACGGCCAGGAGGAACGACTCTATGCCGGCTGCGACTTCTACGACGCCGAATCACTGCTCACGGCCCCCGAACGCCGGGTGCTGGGCCGGCTGCGGGCATTCCTGGACGAACAGGCCCGGCCTTTGCTGGCCGATTACTGGGAGCGGGGGGAATTCCCGGACCAGCTTGCCCAGCCGCTGATTGACCTGGACCTGATGGAACCGGCGGACCTGGCCGGGCCCCCGGGCGAGGAACGGACCCCGGCCCGGGGGATCTACCACGGCTTCCGGATCTTCGAACTGGCCCGCACCGACGGATCCCTAGCCACCTACTACACCGCCCAGGCGGGGTTGTTCCGGACCGCCATCCGGGTCGGCGCCTCGCCGGAACAGCAGGCGGAGTGGATGCCGAAAGTCCTGGATTTTTCGTTGAAGGGGGTCTTCTCGCTGACGGAGCCCGGATCCGGTTCCGACATCGCCGGTGGCCTTTCCACCAGCGCCCGAAGGGACGGCGACGAATGGGTCCTCAACGGAGCCAAGCGCTGGATCGGAGGAGCGGCCGGCGCCGACGTGCTGGCGGTGTTCGCCCGCGACGAGGCGGACGGGCAGGTCAAGGGCTTCCTCGTGGACCGCGGGTCCGCCGGGGTGGCGCTGCAGAAGATCCACGGCAAGACGGCGCTGCGGATGATGCAGAACGCCCACATCACGCTCGAGGACGTCCGCGTCCCGGAAGCGATGCGCCTGCAGAACGTCAACTCCTTCCGCGACGTCGCCGCGATGCTGAGAGCCATGCGCTCCGACGTCGCCTGGATCGCAACGGGCCTAGCCGCCGGCGCCTTCGAAGCAGCCTGCCGGTACGTCACGCAGCGCGAGCAGTTCGGCCGGCCGGTCGGGTCCTTCCAGCTGGTCCAGGAGAAACTCGCCCGGATGCTCGGCAACGTCACCTCGGCCCTGTCCCTGGTGGTCCGGCTGACCGAACAACAGGCCAAGGGCATCTATCGGGACCAGGACTCCGCACTGGCCAAAATGCAGACCGCCTTGCTGATGCGCGAAACCGTCGCACTGGCCCGCGAGGTGGTGGGCGGCAACGGCATCACCCTTGAATCCGACGTCGCCCGTTTCCACGCGGACGCGGAAGCGGTTTATTCCTACGAAGGCACACACGAAATCAACGCCCTGATCGTTGGCCGCGCCCTCACCGGCCACAGCGCCTTCACCCGCTAGCCCACTGAACCCGGCAGCGGACCCGGCACTGCCGGCCCCGCCGCCGTCCCCTTATCCCGCCACTACCAGGAGCCTAAAATGCCCAACCTCGTCGTCGATTTCGACAAACTGCTCACCCTCGCCGGTACCGACCTCGGCACCACCGAATACCGTGAGATCAGCCAGGACCAGATCAACAAGTTCGCCGACGCCACCGGCGACCACCAGTGGATCCACGTGGACGTCGAACGGGCAAAGGACGGGCCGTTCGGCGCCCCGATCGCCCACGGGTTCCTCACCCTCTCGCTCATCATCCCGTTCTGGGGCGAGCTGTTCGACGTCGAGGGCGTCACCACGAAGGTGAACTACGGCCTGGACAAGGTCCGGTTCACCTCGCCGGTCAAGGTCGGCTCCCGGATCCGCATGCAGGCCACCATCGCCGAGGTCACCGAGGTCAAGGGCGGTGCCCAGATCAAGGTTTCCAACACCATCGAGATCGAGGGCCAGGAACGGCCCGCCGTCGTCGCCGAGTTCCTCGCCCGCTTCTACAGGTAAGCCCCGCCGATCGGTCCTGCAGGCCTTACCGTCTTCCTAGAAAGGATTTGCTGTGGAGAATCTTGGCATCGGTTCGTGGCTGCAACGGCGCAGCCCGAAGTCGGGCACGAAGACCGCCGTCATTGCCGGGACCCGCGAGCTCAGCTACGCAGACCTCGCCCGGCGCGCCGCCGGGCTGGCCAACGCCTTCCGGGAACGCGGGGTGGGCAAAGGCGACCGGGTGGCGTATCTCGGCGAGAATGATCCGTCCTTTCTGGAAACGCTGTTCGCCGCCGGGCTCCTCGGCGCGGTCTTCGTACCGCTCAACACCCGGCTGGCTCCGCCGGAAATCCAGTTCCAGCTCCAGGACAGCGGCGCCGTGCTGCTGGTCCATGCGGCAGCGCTCAGCGGGCTCGCAGAGCGGGGCGCGGCGAAAACGCCCGTCCGGGCCCGGCTCGTCGTCGCTGATGGCACGCACGACGGCGGGACGGCCGACGACGGCGGTGCTTTCGTCACCGCCGGCGATGAGGGCGCATCGGCCGAGGCTTTCGAGGAGGTCCTCGCGTCCGGCTCGCCGCTGGCGCCGGATGTCGCCGTCGAACTGGATGACGGCGCCCTGATTCTCTACACGTCCGGCACCACCGGCAGCCCCAAGGGGGCGCTGCTCACGCACGGCAACATCACGTGGAACTGCCTCAACGTGCTGGTGGACTTCGACTTCTCCTCCACGGACGTCGCGCTGATGATCTCCCCGATGTTCCATGTGGCTTCGCTGGACATGGGGGTGCTGCCGACCCTCCTGAAAGGCGGCACCGTGGTGCTGGAACCCAAATTCGATCCGCGCCGCACGCTGGAGTTGATCCAGCGGCACGGTGCCACCATCATCAGCGGGGTCCCCACCACCTACCAGATGCTGTGCGAGCACCCGGACTGGGACGCCACCGACCTTAGTTCGCTGAACAAGCTCACCTGCGGCGGTTCCGCGGTGCCCATGCGGGTCCTGGAAGCCTACGAATTGCGCGGGCTGCGCTTCTCCCTGGGTTACGGCATGACCGAGACGGCTCCGGGTGCCACCGCGCTGCCAGCCGAACGCTCCCGGGACAAAGCCGGGTCCTCCGGCCTGCCGCACTTCTTCACCGACGTACGGGTGGCGGATCCCGCGGATCCAGAGGCCGGGCCGGTGGGGCCCGGCACCGTCGGGGAGATCCAGATCAAGGGGCCCAACGTGATTCGCGAGTACTGGAACCGCCCGGACGCCACCGCTGATTCCTATACCGAAGACGGCTGGTTCAAGTCCGGCGACGTGGGTTACAAGGACTCGGACGGCTTCGTGTTCATCTCCGACCGGCTCAAGGACATGATCATCTCCGGCGGGGAGAACATTTACCCGGCCGAGGTGGAGCAGGCGATTGCCGAGCTTGACGCCGTCGGCAGCGTCGCGGTGATCGGGGTGCCGGACGAGAAGTGGGGTGAAGTCCCGCGCGCCGTCGTGCTGCTGCGCGACGGCGCCGCGCTCACCGAAGAGCAGCTGCGCGCCCACTTGGAGGGCCGGCTGGCGCGGTACAAGATCCCCAAGTCCGTGGTCTTCGTGGCCGAAATGCCGCGGACGGCCAGTGGCAAGATCCGAAAAACGGCCCTGCGGAAACTCTCCAGCGGCGCGGGCGGCCAGCTCGAGTAGCGCGAACGTACACTTCGGGCCCGGGGAGTTAGCGCGAACGTACACTTTGGGCCCGGAATGCCCGCCGGGGCGCCTAGTGGATGAGCGCCAGCAGGACGCCGACGGCCATGAACAGGACGCCGAAGGTCCGGTTCAGTATTCGCTGGCCGCGGGCGTCGTGGGTGAAGCGCTGGAACGTCTTGGCCGCGGCGGCGAAAAAGAACCACATGACGAGGATGTCGATCACGACCACGGTGGTTGTCAGGACTAGGTACTGCGGCAGCAAGGGGTCGTTCGGGCGGATGAACTGGGGCATAAATGCGAGGAAGAAGACGACCGCTTTGGGGTTGAGCAGGTTCACCCAAAGGCCGCGGCGGAACATGGAGAAGGCCGGCTCGTTGCGCAGCGCCGCGACCTTCTCCTGGTCCAGGTCCGGCTTGTGCCGGAACTGCTGGATGCCGAGATAGACGAGGTAGGCGGCGCCGGCGTAGCGGATGACATTGAAGGCCAGCGGCGAGCTCGCCACCAAGACCCCGACGCCCAGGGCGACGATCAAGATGTGCACCACCAGGGCGGCCTGCTGGCCGAGGATGCCCCAGATGGACCGGCGGAAGCCGGAGTTCAGGGAGTTGCTCATGGTGTTGATGGCGCCCGCGCCGGGAGTGAAGCTGATTAGGACACCGGCGCCAGCCAAAGCCAGCCAAAGGGAAGGTTGCACCTATCAAGTTTACGGTTCCCGACCGGCCCCGGTCCGCTGTCCAGCAGGGCCGGCCCCTGACCCGCCCTCGGCCCGCTGCGCGGCGACGCCAGGCTTACGCTCAGTCCCGGCGGCGGCCGTAGCGCAGGATCATGTTCCCCTTGCTGGTCTGCTGGGATGACTGGAGCTCGAGCCGGGTCAGGGGGTCGCCGTCGTTGAAGAGCCGCCGTCCGCTGCCTGCGACGACGGGGTGGACGATCAGCATCAGGCTGTCCAGCAGGTCGGCGAACAGCAGTTGGCGGGTCAGTGAGATGCTGCTGAAGACGCCGATGTCGCCGCCGTCGCGGTTCTTCAGGTCGGCGACGAACTCCTCCAGCGGGCCTTTGATGAGCTGCGAGTTCTGCCACTGCAGGTCCCCGGTGAGCGTCCGGGAGGCCACATATTTGGGCAGCGGATTGATGAATCCGGCAAAGTCCGCATCAGCTTCGGCGTTCGGCCAGTACTCCGCCCATTGCTCGTAGCCCACCCTGCCCAGCAGTCCGGCGTCGATCCGGCTCATCATCTCGCCCATGCCCGCTCCCAGCTCCTCGTCAAAGCTGTCGAACTGCCAAAGGAACGGGTCTTCCACCACGCCATCCACGGAACTGAACAATCCGGCCGTCACGGTTCGCATTACCTTCTCCTCATTGCAGGGTGTCTGTGTGCACCCTAGCGGCAGACCGGCAGGGAGGGAATGGGCTTCCGGGATCAAAACCGTGAGCCGGGACTGCGGCTAAGCGGAAAGCGGCCGGCGCGTCACGCCCGGGCGATTACCTCGCCGTTGGGAATCAGGAACCAGCCGTCGTCCGTGGAGCCCCAGCGGTGCCAGCCAGCGGAGATCCGGGCGAGGTCCGCGGCGCTGGCGAAGCCGTATTCGACAGCCTGCTCCGCGAAGGCCGAGTGGAGCACCCGCTCACCCCACACCCGCGCCTGCCAGCGGCGCATCTGGCCGGTCGCGTAGAGCCAGTTGCTGCTGGACGGTGCGACGTCGGTGAACCCGGCGGCCTGCGCCCAGCCCACCAGCCGCCGCCCGGCGTCGGGCTCGGCGCCGTTGCGGCGGGCGATCCGCTGGTACAGCTCCATCCACTCGTCCAGCTCGGGGACCGCCGGGTACCAGCTCATGCCGTGGAAGTCCGCGTCGCGGACGGCAACAATCCCGCCGGGTTTGGCCACCCGGCGCATCTCCCGAAGGGCTGCCACCGGGTCGGTAAGGTGCTGCAGCACCTGGTGGGCATGGACGACGTCGAACGTTTCGTCTTCGAAGTCAAGGTCGTAGATGTTGCCGGGGACAAAGCGGACGTTGCTTATTCCGCGCTCCGCGGCCAGGGCGCTCGCGTGGGCGATGACCTCAGGGGAGCGGTCCAGTCCGGTCACCTCGCCCGGGGCAACCAGCGTGGCGAAGTCGCAGGTAATGCTGCCCGGCCCGCAGCCGACGTCGAGCACCGATACCCCGGGCGTCAGGTGCGGGAGGACGAAAGCCGCGGAGTTTTCCGCCGTGCGGGCGGCGTGGGCGCGGACCACCGACTCGTGGTGACCGTGGCTGTAGACATCTTCATCTTCGGGCTGCTCGGCGCTCATAGGAAAACGCTACGCCGCCCCCGCCCGGAAACGGCCCAACTGACGCGCACTGGGCGCCGGTTTATCCTGCCAAAACGGCTGCTAATTCGGGGAGCCGCCCCGGGAAGCCTCCTCGCCGGCCCGAACGGTCGCGTCGATCATGGCGTTCATAAAGCGGGTGGCGAGCTCCTGCTCCTCGAGGGTGAACCCCTCGAGGGCGACACCCATGTGGCGGGCCAGCGGGAGGAACATGGCCCCGCCGTCACGATAGGCCTTGGGGGTCAGCCGGAGCTGGACCTGCCGGCGGTCCGTGCCCTGCCGTTCCCGGACCACGTGCCCGGATTTGTCCAGCCGGTCAATCAGCGCGGTAGTGGCCGGCGAGCTGAGGTGCAGTTCCTTGCGCAGCACGCCGGGGGTGACCACCTGGTTCCTGGCGGTGTGTTGCATGATGACGGACAGCGCGTTGAGGTCGGTGCGGTGCATATCGTTCCTGCCGCCCGCGGCGTCCACGTAGCGGTTCGCCTCCAGGCTGAACTCCTGAAGCAACCGGACCAGCGGCGGAGGACCGGCGGCGCCCGGGCGTCCCGATGTTTCAGCTGTCACGGCCAACCTCCCTTCCGGCAATCTGGGCGCCGTTGCGCACTGCCCTCCCGGACCGGCGCGCGGCGCCCTCCGGAGTTTACTGCAGGTGCAAGCGGATCCGGTGTCTTCACATCCGCCCTGGAAAAAATCTAAAAACTTAGCCCGGACGGTTATCTCCATGATGGAGATAGTCTATGATGGATGCAATCTTACTCTTCCGAGGCCCTCCCCGAAGGACGTCATGAAAAACGCACCCAAGCACACCTCCCGTGTTCCCTTCTGGCTGCGCTGGCTGGTGCCGGCCGTCCTGGTGGTGGCGTGGCTGGCCATCGCCGGGATCGGCGGCCCCACCTTCGGCCGGCTCAGTGAGGTTTCTTCCAACGACCAGGCCTCGTTCCTCCCCGCCGGGGCCGAGGCCACCGAAGCGCAGGACTGGCAGGCAAAGTTCCGCGACTCCAAGGAAATCCCTGCGGTGATCGTGATTGAGAGCGATTCGGCCTTCACGCCGGCTCAGCTCGGCCAGGCTGCGGCGCTGAAGGGCAAGCTGGAGGCCCTGCAGGCCGGCAGCGCCGTCATCGGGCCGATCCCTTCGAAGGATTCGAGGGCCGTGCAATTCGTGGTTCCCATCGCGGCGTCCGATGAGGTGAAGACCGTCGTCAAGGAGCTCCGGGACGAGGTCACGTCCTCGGCGCCGGAGGGCATGCGCACGTTCGTCACCGGCCCGGCCGGGCTCACCGCGGACCTCGTGAGTGCGTTCGCGGGAATCGACGGAATTTTGTTGCTCGTGGCCCTCGGCGCGGTGTTCCTGATCCTGCTGATCGTCTACCGCTCACTGCTGCTGCCCATCACTGTGCTGTTCACTTCCGTCTTCGCGCTCTGTGCCGCCATCCTGCTGGTTTTCGGCATGGCAAAGCTTGGCTGGATCCAGCTCAACGGCCAGAGCCAGGGCATCCTCTCCATCCTGGTGATCGGCGCCGCCACTGACTACGCGCTGCTTTACGTGGCCCGCTTCCGCGAAGCGCTAACACACACCACCAACCGCACCGCCGCCGCGCTCACCGCGTGGAAGGCCGCCTGGGAGCCAATCCTTGCCTCCGGCGCCACCGTCATAATTGCCTTGCTGTGTCTGCTCTTCTCCGACCTGAACTCCAACAAGGCCCTGGGCCCCGTGGCGGCTGCCGGTATTCTCTGCTCGCTCCTGGCGGCGCTGACGCTGCTGCCGGCGATGATGGCGCTGCTCGGCCGGGCGGCGTTCTGGCCCTTCCGCCCCAAGCTGCTGCCGGAGACTGAGCGCGAACCTGAACTCGTCACCGGCCTTGAGGGCCAGAAGGGCCTTTGGCGGGCGACCGGATCCCTCGTCTCGCGCCGCCCCCGCACGGTGTGGGTGGCCTCCGTGCTGCTGCTCCTGGTGGCATCCGCCGGTGTCCTGCAGCTCAAGGCCAACGGCGTCCCGCAGACCGACGTCATCCTCACCGCCTCGAACGCCGTGGACGGCCAGGAGGCCCTGGCCCGGCACTTCGACGCCGGCTCGGGCAGCCCGGCCGTCATCGTCGCCGACGAAGCCAAAGCCCAGGACGTGCTGGCTAAGACCAAGGCCAGCGACGGCGTCGGTGACGCCTACCTGCTGGGCGCCGGCGGCGCGCCGGTTGTCCCTGGTGCGCCGGGTGCGCCCACCGCGCCGGATGTCCGGGACGGCAAGGTCCTGATCAATGCGACCCTCAATTACGCGGCGGACTCCAATGAAGCCGAAAACGTCGTGGTGGACCTGCGCCAGGAACTGAAAAAGATCGACGACGGCGCGCTCGTCGGCGGCGTCACGGCCACTGCCCTGGACACCAACACCACCGCCCAGCGCGACCTGGTCACCATCATCCCGGTGGTCCTCGCCGTCATCCTCGTGATCCTGATGCTGCTGCTGCGTTCCGTGCTGGCCCCGGTCCTGCTGGTCGCGTCGGTGGTGCTGTCCTACGGCGCGGCGATGGGTGTCTCCGCCGTCGTGTTCAACCACATCTTTGGGTTCCCCGGGGCAGACGCGACCGTGCCGCTCTTCGGCTTCGTCTTCCTGGTGGCGCTGGGCGTGGACTACAACATCTTCCTGATGAGCCGGGTCCGGGAGGAATCCCTCAAGCACGGGACCCGCGCCGGCATCCTGCGGGGTCTGGCCGTCACTGGCGGCGTGATCACCTCCGCCGGAGTTGTCCTGGCGGCCACCTTCGCAGCCCTGGGCGTTATTCCGATTATGTTCCTGGTGCAGCTGGCCTTCATCGTGGCGTTCGGCGTGCTGCTGGATACCGTCCTGGTCCGGTCCCTGCTGGTTCCGGCCCTGGCCTACGACATCGGCCCCCGGATCTGGTGGCCGAGCAAGCTGGGCCGTCCGGAGACGGACGCCGCCGCCCGCACACAGCCCGCCCCCCAAGAGCCGGAGCCGGAGTCGGCGGAGGCGGGAATCCGCTGACCGAAAGCCCGATGCCCAGCCGTCGTCACCGTCCCGGTACCCCCCGCCGGCCCGCGGTGACGGCGGCTGTTTGTGTCTGCGGGTTCGGCTGCAGCCCTCTGTTGCTGCCCTCTGTTGCCTCCCGGTGGCGGTCGATAGACTGCGACTGCGCCCACGGGGGCGCCCGATGCTTGCAGGAGGGATCCAGACATGTCTGAGAACAGTGAGTTTGACCGAGCAGCTGCGCACGAGCGCCACGGCGCGACCCCGGCAGGGGCTGCCGGGGAGCCGGCCACCGGGGTGCGTGCAGCCGAAGAGCCTGCAGGAGCGGCAGGGCTCGAGTCCGATGCCGGCCAGTACGTCGAAGGCGACTACGGCCACGCGGGGGTCGCAACCGAGAACCCTGCGGGAGCCCCGGAGGGGGAGTATGCGGAGGGGAATTACGGTAAGGCCGGCGTTGCCACCGGCTCGACCATCGGCACCGAAGAGGGGGACTACCCCGAAGGCGACTACGGGGCTGCCGGCGTCACGCGTCCGGACGCCGCCGCGGGCGAGGAGGGCGAGTACCCCGAAGGTGATTACGGCGCCGCGGGGGCTGCTGGTGCTGGTCGCAGCGGGCGTACGGGCCGGCGTGCCGCCGGCACCCCAGTCGACGCGGAACAGCTGGGCCGGGACGACGCGGGTCGGGACGGTACGGGCCGGAACGACGCAGGCCGCGGAGATATCTGAGTCCGCCAGCGGAGCCCCCCCACGGCCTAGTACGGCTGGGCGTCACTAGCCACGATGGCGGCCCGGCCGGGGCGTTCTCGCTCAGCAGAATCGAGAGCGGACCGGTCGTTGCTGCGCGAAAAGCCGCAGATTTCTGCGGCTTTTCGCGTCCTTCCGCAGCGCCGAGCCCCCAGGATCTGCAGACTTGAGCGGTGCTGACTCAACTTTGGTTTGACATCAAACCCGCCCTGAGTAAAGTTGAGTGCAGAGCGCTCAATAAGTGAGTGCGCCTCGTAATCGACGGGCTCGATCCCCGGGTATGGCCCGGTCGCCGGGCACCCGCCCGATGACCGGGACCAGCAGTTTCCAAGGAAAGAAGGAAGCAACACATGTCACGAGCAGTAGGTATTGACCTCGGAACCACTAACTCCGTCGTCTCCGTTCTCGAAGGTGGCGAGCCCACCGTTATTGCCAACGCCGAGGGCGGCCGCACCACGCCGTCCGTCGTTGCGTTCTCCAAGTCCGGTGAAGTCCTGGTCGGTGAGATCGCCAAGCGCCAGGCCGTCAACAACATCGACCGCACCATCGCCTCCGTCAAGCGCCACATGGGCACCGACTGGAACGTCGCGATCGATGACAAGAAGTACACCGCGCAGGAGATCTCCGCGCGCATTCTGATGAAGCTCAAGAACGACGCCGAATCGTACCTGGGCGAAAAGGTCACCGACGCCGTGATCACCGTTCCGGCGTACTTCAACGACGCCGAGCGCCAGGCGACCAAGGAAGCCGGCGAAATCGCAGGCCTCAAGGTCCTGCGCATCGTCAACGAGCCGACCGCGGCTGCTCTGGCCTACGGCCTGGATAAGGGCAAGGAAGACGAGCTCATCCTCGTCTTCGACCTCGGCGGCGGAACCTTCGACGTCTCCCTCCTCGAAGTGGGCAAGGACGAAGACGACTTTTCCACCATCCAGGTGCGGGCCACCGCCGGTGACAACCGCCTCGGCGGCGACGACTGGGACCAGCGCGTCGTCGACTACCTGCTGAACCAGCTCAAGGTCAAGGGCATCGACCTGTCCAAGGACAAGATCGCCCTGCAGCGCCTGCGTGAAGCTGCCGAGCAGGCCAAGAAGGAACTCTCCTCCTCCTCCAGCACCAACGTCTCCCTCCAGTACCTCTCCGTCACCCCCGACGGCCCGGTCCACCTGGACGAGCAGCTGACCCGCGCCAAGTTCCAGGACCTCACCAAGGACCTGCTGGAGCGCACCAAGAAGCCATTCCACGACGTCATCAAGGAAGCCGGCATCAAGCTCTCTGACATCGATCACATCGTGCTGGTCGGTGGTTCCACCCGCATGCCCGCAGTCTCCGAGCTGGTCAAGGAACTCGCCGGCGGCAAGGAGCCGAACAAGGGCGTCAACCCGGACGAGGTCGTCGCCGTCGGCGCCGCACTGCAGGCAGGTGTCCTGAAGGGCGAGCGCAAGGACGTGCTGCTGATCGACGTCACGCCGCTGTCCCTGGGCATCGAGACCAAGGGCGGTGTCATGACGCACCTCATCGAGCGCAACACGGCCATCCCGACCAAGCGCAGCGAAACCTTCACCACGGCGGATGACAACCAGCCGTCCGTGGCGATCCAGGTCTTCCAGGGCGAGCGTGAGTTCACCCGGGACAACAAGCCGCTGGGCACCTTCGAACTGACCGGCATCGCTCCGGCACCGCGCGGCGTGCCGCAGGTCGAGGTCACCTTCGACATCGACGCCAACGGCATCGTCCACGTCTCCGCGAAGGACAAGGGCACCGGCAAGGAACAGTCGATGACTATCACCGGCGGCTCCAGCCTCTCCAAGGAAGACATCGACCGCATGGTCCGTGACGCCGAGGAGCACGCAGCTGAGGACAAGGCCCGCCGCGAGGCGACCGACACCCGCAACACCGCAGAGCAGCTCGCCTACTCCGTGGACAAGCTCATCGCCGACAACGCCGACAAGCTGCCGGAAGAGGTCAAGACCGAAGTTCAGGCCGACGTCGACGCACTCAAGTCCGCGCTCGAAGGCACCGACGACGCCGCCGTCAAGACCGCGTTTGAGAAGCTCCAGGCTTCGCAGACCAAGCTCGGCGAGGCCATCTACGCGCAGCCCGGATCCCCGGACGGCGCCGCGGGCGCCCAGGGTGCACCGGCCGGCGAGCAGGCAGCTGCCGACGAAGACATCGTCGACGCCGAGATCGTTGACGAAGACGAGAAGAAGTAATCATGCCGCACCACGGTAACGAAGAAGAGCACGCAGGCGAGGGCCGGGACGAAAACCAGAAGCCGGTGATCCACGACAACCGCAAGGTTGATCCGAAGACCGGCCAGGCACGCCACCCGGACCAGGAACCGGCCGGAGCGGAGCCCGACTCGGGTGACGCACTGTCCCAGGCTGAGGACATCCTCAACAGCGTTGATGTGCCGGCTGCGGACTCCGTGGCGCAGGGCGTCGACGCGCAGGAGGCGGAGGAACTGAAGAACGACCTCCGCCGCCTGCAGGCCGAGTACGTCAACTACCGCAAGCGCGTCGAGCGTGACCGCGCCGTGGCTGGGGAGATGGCCGTCATCGGCGTCCTGAACGCCCTGCTGCCGGTGCTGGACGACGTCGACGCCGCCCGGCAGCACGGTGACCTCGCGGACGGACCGTTCGCCGCGATTGCCGCGAAGCTGGAGAACGCGCTGAAGACGTACGGCCTGGTGCGCATCGATGAGACCGGCGTGGAGTTCGATCCCACGATCCACGAAGCCCTCATCCAGCAGCCGGGGGCGGACGTCGTCAACGACACCGTCAGCCAGGTCCTGCGCTCGGGCTACAAGTCCGGCGACCGGGTCCTGCGTGCGGCCCAGGTGATTGTGGCCGTTCCGGCGTAGTCACCTTCGCGAAGCGAGACAAGGGGCCCCGCCCCTTCGCCGGGTGGCCAAGGATCTGCGATCCTCGGCCACCCGGCTCCAGCAGGCCCGATGCCACTCCCGGGCCCCTTGTCTCGCTCCGCTCCGCGGTAATCTCGCCTTACGCTTTGTTTTTTGAAAGGAAACGCCATTGGCTAGCCAGGACTGGGTCGACAAGGACTTCTATAAGATCCTTGGTGTCGCCAAGGACGCTTCCGACGCCGACATCAAGAAGGCCTACCGGAAGCTCGCCCGGCAGCACCACCCGGACACGAACGCGGGGGACAGCGGGTCGGAGAAGAAGTTCAAGGACATCTCCGAGGCGTATTCCGTGCTGTCCGACCCGGACGAGCGCCAGCAGTACGACGCCATCCGGGCGATGGGCGGAGGTGCGCGCTTTGCACCTGGCGGTGCCGGCGCGGCCAGCGGCGGCGCCGGGTTTGAGGACCTCTTCGGCGGCCTGTTCACCGGCGGCGGCGGGCGCCACTCCGGCGGTTACAGCACCGCCGGTGGCATTCCGCCCGAGTTCGCCGACCTTTTCGGCGGCGGTGGCTTCGGCGGTGCCGGCGGCCAGTCCTTCCAGCGCGCTCCGCAGAAGGGTGCCGACCGGACCGCTTCCACCAGCATTTCTTTCGCCGGGTCCATCCGGGGCACCACCATCGGGCTGCGCGAGCCCGATGGCGAAGTCATCGACGTCCGCGTCCCGGCCGGGATCAAGGACGGCCAGAAGGTCCGTGTGCGGGGCAAGGGCCAGTACGGTCCGGCCGGCAACGGCGACCTCATGGTCACGGTCAGCGTCAAGCCCCACGACTTTTACACCCGTGACGGCGACAACCTGCGCATCCACGTCCCGGTAACCTTCCCCGAGGCCGCCCTGGGCGCCGACATCGAGGTCCCGACCATTGACGGAGACAAGGTCAGGGTCCGCGTGCCCGCCGGTACGCCGTCGGGCCGGACGTTGCGCGTCAAGGGCCGCGGCGTCAAGCACAGCAAGGCGACCGGGGACCTGCTGGTCACCATCGACGTTGCCGTGCCGAAGAAGCTGAACAAGGACGCGGAGGAAGCCGTGAAGGCTTTCGCCTCGGCCACCACCGGCGAGGACGTCCGCGCCGGCCTGGCAGCCAGGGCCCGGCTGTAGGAGTCCTGCCATGGACATCGAGTTCGACCAGCCGATCTTCGTTATCTCCGTGGCCGCGGAGCTGGCGGACATGCACCCGCAGACGCTGCGCCAGTACGACCGGCTCGGCATCGTCTCGCCCAGCCGCGCCCCCGGCAAGTCCCGGCGGTATTCGCAGCGGGATGTGAACATGCTCCGCGAGGTGCAGCGGCTCTCGCAGGAGGGCGTCTCGCTGGAGGGGATCAAGCGGATCCTGCAGTTGGAGAACCAGGTTGCCGGGCTTCAGCGCCGGGTTACCGAGCTGACCGAGGAGCTGGGCCGCCGCCGGCAACCGCTGGATTCCCGCATCTTCGCGGCCGGGGCGGCCGGCGACGTCGTCACCCTATCCCGCGGGCAGCGACCCCGGGCACGCTCCCAGGCCGTCGTCGTGTGGAGGCCGCACGGGACGACCGGCACGTCCAAGTAGTTTTCCCCTGCGCAAAGTGCCCGCGCCGCGGATTCGAGTGGCCGGAGCTGCGAAGTCGGGTAGCCCCAACCCGTGACTGGCGCCCGAGCTGCCGGTTGGATTGTAATGTGGCAGCCGGGCGGCAGCCAGCGCGTCCGAAGTTCTTCCGTTCACGCGGAACTCGGGCGCGCATCAATCCAGTGCAAGTGTCGGGGGGGCAGCACATGGTTCACTCCACTGATCGGTACGCAGCAGCGCCGGTGTCCGCAATGAGCGCGGGCCGGCCATGAACTCGCGGCTTCACGCCGCCGCCGTGTTCGGGAGCTCCCTGCCGGGCTTGCTCCTGCTCACGCTCGGCCAGGCGGTCGTCGTCGTGTGCGTCTGTTCGGACCTGGTCCGCGCCGTGTCCGTGCCGCGTTCCCGCCGCCGCTACGTGGCCAACACCGTGTTCCGCACCCTCGCGCTGCCCTCGATCCTGGCCACGGCCCTGACCGTGCTGGTCTACGCTGCCTCGGGCGCCTGGACGCAGGTTGCCGGCGCGGTGTTTGTCCTGGTGTCCGTGATCTTTCGCTGGCACTCGGACGCCGGTGACGACCACTGGTGGACGGGCAAGGGCAAGCAGCTTGGCAGTTGGCTCCGGAGCCACACAGTCTCCGGTCGGCTCGCCGAACCGGCTGCGGCTTAGGCACCCAGCGCGGCGCGGCGGGCCGGCTGTACGGCTAGTCGGTGAACAACCCGGCCAGGTCCTCCGCCGTCAGCGTCCCGCCGGAGAGGGCGTCGCCTTCCATCACGTCGGCGAACAGCTGGGACTTCTTGGCCTTCAGCGCCATGACCTTTTCCTCGATCGTGTCCTTGGCGACGAGCCGGTACACCATCACGTTGCGGGCCTGGCCGATCCGGTGCGTCCGGTCCACCGCCTGGGCCTCCGAGGCCGGGTTCCACCACGGATCCAACAGGAACACGTAGTCCGCCTCGGTCAGGTTCAAGCCGAAGCCGCCGGCCTTGAGGCTGATCAGGAACACCGGCGCGGCGCCGTTCTTGAACTCGTTGACGACGTCGGAGCGGTTGCGGGTGCTGCCGTCGAGGTAGCAGAACTCGATGTTTTCCTCGACGAGCCGCTCGCGGACCTTGCCCAGGAAGCCGGTGAACTGGCTGAAGATCAGCGCCCGGTGGCCCTCGGAAACCAGGTCCTCCAACTGCTCGAACAACACGTCAAGCTTGCTTGAGCGAACACCTGAGAGCGACGGGTCGATCAGGGACGGGTCGAGGCTGAGCTGGCGCAGCAGAGTCAGCGACTGGAAGATCGTGAACCGGTTCTTGTTGACGTCCTCAATCAGGCCCAGGATCTTCTGCCGCTCGCGCTGCAGGTGCGTCTGGTACACCTTCTGGTGCCGGGGGTTGAGCACCACTTCGAGGACCTGTTCCTGCTTGGGCGGCAGGTCGTGGATGACCTGCTCTTTGGTGCGGCGCATCATCAGCGGGCGGACACGGCGCCGGAGCTTGTCCAGCTGCGCCCGGTCGCCGTTCTTTTCCACCGGCTTCTGGTAGTACTCGGCGAAGCGCTTCGGACTGGAGAAGAGCCCGGGGGCGACGATTGAGGTCAACGCCCAGAACTCCATCAGGTTGTTCTCCAGCGGCGTGCCGGTGATCGCCAGCTTGAACGCCGCTGGCAGCTTCCGGGCGCACTGGTAGGCCTTGGACTGGTGGTTCTTCACGAACTGCGCCTCATCCAGCACCAGCCCGGCCCACCGCTGCGACGCGTAGGCTTCATAGTCGATCCGGAACAGCGCGTAGGACGTGATGACGACGTCGGCCCCCGCCATCGCCTCGGCCGGCACCGACCCGCTCTTGGCGAACGTCTCGCTGACCGCCCGGACCGTCAGCCCGGGGGCGAAGCGTGCGGTTTCGGCCTGCCAGTTGCCCACCACGCTGGTGGGCGCCACTACCAGGAACGGCGCCCGGCCGGCACCGGCCACGCCCGCCACGCCGTCGGCTGCCTCCGCCGCTACCTTGGCGGCGCAGATCAGCGCCAGAGCCTGCACGGTCTTGCCCAGACCCATGTCATCGGCCAGTACCCCGCCCAGCCCGTGGCGGTAGAGGAAGCTGAGCCAGTTGAAGCCCTCAAGCTGGTAGGGGCGCAGTTCGGCGTTCAGGGTGTCCGGCAGCGGAAGCCCCTTGACCCCGCCTTCCAGCAGGCCGCCGACGGCTTCACGCCAGGCTGCGGCCTGCTGATCGACGATTCCCAGCTGCGCCAGCTCGTCCCAGAGACCGGCCTGGAAGCGGCTGATCTGCAGCGGCGCGTCCTTGTTGTCCTGCAGCTCCCGGGCCTCTTCGATCAGGGCTCGCAGCTGATGCAGCTCGGGCAGGTCCAAAGAGAAATAGGCGCCGCTGGGGAGCAGCATCTTGGTCTGGCCCGCGGCGAGGGCGGAGAACACAGCGGCGAAAGACACCGGCTGGCCCTCGAGGGAGATCTGGATGCCCAGGTCGAACCAGTCCCGCTGGTCCGTGGCCTTGGTGGAAATGGACACCACCGGGGCTTCCTCGGCCTCGCGGTAATCGGCGATCTCACCGGCCGTGTCAACGGAGACGTCCGGAAGGTCGCGGAGCCGGGGCAGGACTTCCTCGGTGAAGGCCAGTGTGTCCAGGCCGCTGAGCTCGGCGGACGCAGCCAGCCGCGGAGTGCCCCAGCCGCCGGTGGCGGATTCACCCAGCTTCGGCACCACATCCCAGGGCAGGCCGACCGTCTCCAGGATGCGGGCCTCAGCGGTATCGTCGCGGTAGCCGTGGTCGCCCGGGTGCCGCCAGAGCGGCTGCGCCGTGACCAGCGTGCCCGATTTGTAGTGCCATTCCCAGTGCAGCCGCACCCGGTGGTCCGCGCCGTAGTTGGCCAGCAGCGACAAGGTAGGCACGGCCAGGGTCGGCAGCTCGACGGATTCGTCGGAGGCCGTCACCCGGGCCGTCTGTTTCAGCTTGGGGTAGAACCCGGTCAGGAAGCGTCCCTCATCGCGGGCGGGGATGTGCAGCGTGGTGCCGGCGGTGACAAAGGTCAGCAGTTCCTCGCTGAGCCCGCTTTCCAGCGGGGCGAGGGTAATCGCGGAGTCACCCGGTGCCATCCCGGGCAGTGCACCGGCGTCGGAGGTCACGAAGATGCCGTGCGCGGGCCGGCCGATGGTGCCGACCGCTGACGGATCGACGACGGCGCCCTCCACGGTGATGGTCGGCGCAAGCGCCAGCCCGCCGTCGTCGGCCCCTTCTGCGCCAAACCGGGTGAGATTGAGTCCGACGGCGGCCGGTTCCTCGGCCAGCCGCACCGGTTCGTCACCGCGGCCGTGGAGCAGGGCCAGGCCGATCTTCCGGGCCCCGGCCAGCAGGCTCCACAGGTTTTTGCCGGCGTAGGTGTTCAGCCCGAGCCAGAGGCCGGTTCCGGCGTGCTGGCGGTTCGCCTGTGCCGTATGGGAGGCGAGGAATTCCTGCATCCACTCGACGTGGGCTTCATTGCACTCGCGCCGGTAGTTCAGGTAGCTGAGGGTGTTCCAGGAGACGTCGCCGCGGATCCACTTGCCCTTGGCACCCATGATGACCGGCCGGGCCTTGAGTTGGCGGACGCTGCGCAGCGGGTCACGGCGTCCCGTGTAGGAAAAGTGCGGGGCCGGTTCCTCGATTTCAAACTGCAGGGCCAGCGGGATGCCGTTGGTGGACTGGGTGATTCCCGGGCGGGCGAGCAACGGGCTGAGGGCCTGTTCCCAGTCCGGGAGGTCCAGCGCCTGGGACTGCCGCGCAAGCCGGGAGGATTCCGCAGGGGCGAGCAGCTGGACACGCGTGGCCGGGTTGTCCTCCGCGGCGAAGAGCAGGGCGGCCACGTGCTTGCAGTCCTTGCGCATCGGGCAGCTGCAGACGCCGACGCTGCAGCTCCAGCCACCCGCCTTCCGGACCAGCTTCGCGGTGGTCGAATACGGCACATCGGCGCCGCCGCGGACCTTTCCAAGCATCAGCCCGGTCCCGGCGTCGAAGGAAATCCCGGACACCCGGCTTCCCATGGCGTAGGCGAGCCCGGCCGCGAGCGAGCGGTCGTTGATAGCGGGGGTTTGTATCGCCAGTGCCGCACTCTCGTCCGGATGGGAAGGCATGTGCGCACTACTTTCAGCAGTTGGTCATCTGATCTATCTTAACCAGCCCGGACTGCCTTCACTTCCCTCGGTACTTCCTCCCTCCTTCAGCCCCTCGTGCGGCCAGCTCGGCAGGAACGGGCTGCACGTTCTCAGTAGCCGCCCCCGGCTGCGGACGTAATCATGTCGCCGGCGGGGTTGACCAGGTACCAGACGCTGCCGACTCCCTGGCCGGTGATGTCGCCCGGGGCCTTGTCCTTGAAGTAGTAGTAAACCGGCATCCCGTTGACGGTGAGCTGCTTCTTGCCGTCGGGTGTGTTGATAGTCCCCAGTTTCCCGGTCACCCCGTCCGCTGAAGGCGTGCCCGAGCCACTGAGTACCGGTGGCCATGCCGCGATGCAGGAGCCCGTGCAGGCGCTCGTGCCGGAGTCCTTCGTGTCCTTGGTATAGAAGTAAACGCTCATGCCCTTGGCGTCCACGACTGCCGGGCCGGCCTTGGTAGCGGCCGTTTTAAGGTCGACGGCGGCGGCCGGGGTGCCGGACTCACTGCCGCCTGCGGCAGCTGAGGTGGCCGGGGCAGAGCCACTCGAAGCGGATGCGGCGGCGGAGCCCGCCGTCGTGCCGGCCGTGGAAGCCGGCGGCGTTGTGCTGCCGCTGCCGCCCGCGCACCCGGACAGAACGCCGGCGAGGGCCAGGGCGGACAGGGTGATGCCGAAGTGCTTGTTCATTTTTCGCTCCTTGGCTGGGTGCCGGGCACCTCGCGGTCCGGCTAGCTGTTACGACGGCGGCAGGGGAAGAATGGTTCAAGGACGGCCCGTTGAACTTTTGCGCCGGTATGGACGTCCTAATGGGCAGCAGGACCAAGCCCGGGGAGGTGCCGCATGCCGCTGGACGAAGACGTGGTGGCCGTGATTTACCGCGACCACGGAACGGCCCTGCGTCGGTTCGTCCTGGGCGTCTGCCACGACCCGCAACTTACGGACGACGTCGTCCAGGAGACGGTGCTGCGCGTGTGGCAGCAGGCGCCCCAGATCACCGGCAGCCTGCGCAGCTACCTCTTCCGGACAGCGCGGAACGTTCTGATCGACAACTACCGCAAGGCCCAGCGCCGGCCCCGTGAAGCTACCGAGCGGGATATTGCAGACCCTGTTGGCGCCGCCGAACGCGTTGATGAACTGCTCAACCGGGTCCTGATGGAGGAGGCGCTGCTTCGCCTCAGCGCCGAGCACCGGGACGTGCTGGTGGCGCTCCACTACCGCCGCTTCACCGTCCAGGAGGCATCCGATCATCTGCATATCCCAACCGGAACGGTGAAGTCCCGGGCCCACTACGCGATCCGGGCCCTGCGGACAGTGCTCGACGAAATGGGGGTGGAACAGTGAACAGCCCGGACCTCCACCAGTTGCTGGGCGCCTACCTGCTCGGCGGCCTGCCGCTGGAAGAGGCCGCGGAATTCGAACGCCACCTGGCCGGATGCTCCGACTGCAGGACCGAACTGGACCGGCTTGCCAGTCTGCCGGCCCTGCTGGACGCGGTCCCGGTGGCGGACGCCCTTGCGCTCACCGCCGCGGCGCCGGGGCCCGCTGCCGCGCTGCCGGATCCGCTGCCGGGACGGATGCTGGACCGGGTCGCGGCGCGGCGCCGGAGCGTCCGACGGCGCTGGACGGCGGCGCTGGCCGCGGTCGCCGCGGTGTGCCTCGGACTCGGCATCCAGGCCGCGCCGCTGCTCAACCAGCCCCCCAAAGCGGACGCCAGCTACTCCGTCCAAGTCAACGACGGCCTGCAGATCACTGTTGACATGGTTAAGAAAACCTGGGGGACCGAGCTGTCGGTGGAGGGCCGCAGCCTTCCGGTGGACGGCACCTTCTCCTTGTGGGTTCGGGACCACGACGGCGGCGAAGACCGGGCCTGCGCCTGGACGGCAACGCCCAGCGGCAAGGTCAAGATCACCGGAGCCACACCACTGCAGCTCGCCCGGATCTCCAGCGTCGAGATGCGGAACGGGCAACAGCAGACCCTGGCCGTCATCGGTGTGCCCCACGGATGAACCCGCGGCGTCAAAACGCTGTGGCACTCACCCGTGTGAGTGCCTGCAGCCTCCAAGCAGAGGCGACAGTCGTTACATCCGGGCGAGCCGGGCCCGCACGGCCAAAAAGATGCCGTAACAGATCAGGCCGGCGCCGACGGCTGCCAGCAGATACATGCCGAGCGGCTGGTCACGCAGGGCCTTCAGGCCGCCGTCGAGCCCCGTGGACTCGGCCGGGTTCGCTTTGATGGTGGCAATCACAATCAGCAGTCCGGTCAGCAGCAGTGCCACGCCTTTGGCGGCGTAGCCTGCGATTCCGGCGACGGTCACCGCGGTGTGGGCGGTCGGGTTGGAGGGCAGACGCAGGTACTTGAGGAAGGACTTCCGAAAGCCCCGGACGGCGTAGACGACCCCGGTCACGGCGATCGCTGCCCCGACAAGGATCAGCAGGAGAATCCCGCCGGGGGCCTCCAGCAGTTGCAGGGTGAGGTCGCTGGTGGAGCGGCGGTGGTCTGCATGGGCGCCGATCGCGACGGAGGCCAGGGTGAGCGCAAATCCGGCGTAGACGACGGCCTGCAGGGTTGCTTTGAGTTTCCTGCCGACCTTACGTTTGGTGGGCAGGTGCTCGAAGTCGAAGACCGCGTCGCTGGTCTGCCAGATGGCCAGGGCGAGGCAGGCGCCGAAGGCGCTCCACAACAGGATCGGGCCAGCCGGCTGCTTGGCCAGTTCCTCGACGGCGCCGCTGACATCGGCCCGCCCCTCGCCGCCCATCGCGATCCGGATCGCGACCAGACCGATGAGGAAATGGAGCACGCCTGACACCGCGAAGCCGGCGCGGGCCGCAATTTCGAGGGGCTTCGAGTTAGTGACGTCCTCGGCGACCTCCGCGGCGTCCTTGAGTTCTTTCTTGATGGCCCGTCCCTCGCGCTGTTGAGCTGTTGCGCTGGCGTTACTGCTTCTGCCAGTCGTGCATGGTTTCGTTATCCTGCCACGCGAATCCTCCGGCCGTCAGCAACCCGGCGCATCGGCCCCGACAAGCCCACGGGACCTCCGGGCCCGGGGGCGGAGGGCCAGCCGGGCCCGCGGGGCCGGCGCTGCCGGGATCCCGGCGTCAGCGGCGGCGGTAGCAGAGGTCGAAAATGAGCCGGCCAGCCTCGTGGGCCTTGTTTTCGAAGCTGGTCAGGATCCGGCCTTCAAATCTCGGAGCCCAGCCGCCGACGTCGTCCACCCCTTCATTGGGACCGGTGTGCTCGGTGCTGACCGGCGCCCGGCCCTCCTTGACCTGCGCTCCGCCGACCAGGGACTCCACACCGGATTCCCAGACCTGGGTGAGCGGGCTGTCGTCGCCATTGTGCTCACCCTCATGAAGATTCTCGAAGGCCTCCGAACCGGCCAGGACGTCGCGGACGTGGACGGCGTAGTTGGACCAGTCGGTCGCGATCCGCCAGATGCCGCCGGGCTTGAGTGCCCGGGCGGCGAGCTCGGCGAAGGCAGGCTGGATCAGGCGCCGCTTGTGGTGCCGCGACTTGTGCCACGGGTCCGGGAAGAAGACCCACAGCTCGGTTACCGAACCTTCCGGAAGCATGGTGGCCAGCACCTCGGGGGCATTGGCCTCCACCACCCGGACGTTCGTCAGTCCCCGGCTGTTGATCTTGATCAGCGTGTTCGCCAGGCCGGGGGTGTAGACCTCGACGGCCAGGAAGTCCCGGTCCGGGTTCTGTTCGGCAGCATGGCAGACGGCATCACCCAGCCCCGAGCCAATCTCCACCACGAGCGGTGCCTTACGGCCAAACTCGGCCTCGGCGTCGAACACGTAATCGGGGTGCACGGAAGTGTTGGCGATGTGCCGCGGAACCTCGACGGCCCACCGGTCCGAATGCTCCTCCCACGCGGCCTGGCGGCGGCCTTGCAACCGGGTGCCGCGGCGTACGAAACTGACCGGCCTGCCGCCGTAGGTGCCGAACGAGGCCTGGCTGCCCGGCGTGACCGGGCGAGGTTCCTGTGCAGGCTGGGGGGATTCTGGGGATTCACTCATCACCTCCAGAATAGTGGAGCGCAGCTTCGTCTCCCTTTCGGAACGGCGCCGTTCGCCTGCCAGAATGGGTCGGTGACAACACCAAAGAACGCGACCGGACCCGCCCGCAACGTGCCCGGGAGCGCCCCGGAGAGCCGGCGCGAACCATGGGCGGATTCACTGGTGGACGCTGAGATCGATGATGTCCCCGCCGTGGGACCCACCGTGCTCGGCAGCCGCCGCGCCCTCGCTTACCTGGGTGTCTGCCTGGTGCTGATCGGGCTGAACCTTCGCAGCGTCTTCTCCAGTTTCGCCGCGGTGCTCCCCGAGGTGACAGCTGATGCGGGCCTGCCAGGCTGGGCCGTCGTTGTGCTGACCACCGCGCCGGTCACGCTGCTGGGAGTGTTCGCCCCGCTGGCGCCGGTGCTCGCCCGGCGGTTCGGCGCCGAACGGGTGCTGCTGGGCGCCATGGCCGTCCTGACCGGGGGCCTGCTGCTCCGGCCGCTGGAGGCCCCCGGCGTGGGCCACTTGCCGGCTCTGCTGGCCGGGACCGCCGCCTGCGGCGCCGCGATCTCCCTTTGTAACGTCCTGCTCCCGGGCCTGGTGAAACGCGATTTCCCGCACCGCCTTGGTCTGATGGGCGGGTTGTATACGACGGCGATCTGCGCCTCCGCGGCCCTCGGCGCCGGCTTCACCTATCCGCTGTTCAAGGCGACCGGGCAATGGACCGCGGCCCTGTGGTTCTGGGCCCTGCCCGCCGCCGTCGTCGCCCTGCTGTTCCTCCCGGTGGCGCTGCGGCAGCGGCACGGACGGCAGCATGCAGCAGCCGGCGGAGTCAACGTGTGGCGCTCTGCCATCGCCTGGCAGGTGACGATCTTCATGGTGCTCCAGGCGATGATGTCCTTCAGCGTCTTCGCCTGGCTGGCACCGATCCTGCGCGAACGCGGCGTCGACGGCAACACGGCGGGCCTGATTGTGTCCGCATCGATCCTGTTGCAGATGCTCGGCTCCCTGTTCGCGCCGGCCCTGGCCGCCCGGCTTCGGGACCAGCGCGCCATCAACGTGGTCGTGGCGCTGATGACCGGCGGCGGGTTCGCCCTGAGCATCTTCGGCCCGCTGGACCTGGTCTGGCTGTGGACCGGGCTGCTGGGCCTGGGCCAGGGCAGCCTGACCGCGGTGGCGCTCACCATGATCATGCTGCGGACCCGCGACGGGCACACCGCTGCCCACCTCTCCGGCATGATGCAGGGGGTGGGCTACGGCGTCGGCTCAGTGGGAACCCTGCTGGTCGGCCAGCTGCACCAGTCCACGGGCACCTTCGCCGCCGCCGGCGTGCTCTTCCTCGGCGTCGGAACCCTGGCCGCCGTGTTCGGCTACCGGGCCGGCAAGGACCGTTTCATCGGCTAACCCTGCCCAAAATAGAGATGCGCTATCAGTTGTGGCTGTTCTGAGCCTCCAGAACAGCCACAACTGATAGCGCAACCGGGCAGGCCGGTGATAGCGCAACCGGGAGTCGGCTTAGAAGGTGAGGTCCTTGCCTTTGGTCTCCGGGATGGTGAAGACGAAGACGGCGGACACGGCCAGGAGCAGCACGGCGTAGACGTTGAACAGCTGCGGCATCTGCAGGCTGGTGCCAAGCCACTGCTGCAGGTAGGGCGCGGTTCCGCCAAACAGCGCCACGCAGATGGAGTACGGGACGCCGACGCCGACCGTGCGGATGCTGGTCGGGAACAGTTCGGCGTAGACGGCCGGAACGATGGCCGCGCTCGCGGCGATAAAGATCAGCATGACGGACATGCTCACCGCCAGCTGCCAGGCGGAATCCTTGAGCAGGGCAGTCATCGGAAAATGCAGCACGCCGGCGCCGATCGCCCCGGCCCAGAGCACCTTCTTGCGGCCGATGCGGTCCGAAAGCTTGCCCCAGAAAGGGCAGCGCGGCAATGAAGACGATATTGCCCACTACGCCTGCCCACAGGGCCTCGCCGCGGTCGATCTTCAGGGCGGTGGTGGCGTAGCTGGGGGCAACGACGCCCCAGATGTAGTAGATCACCGTCAGCCCGACCGTCAGGCCGATGACCTGCAGGGCCTGCTTGCGGTGCCGGACGATCTGCGGCCAGATCGGCGCGCGCTTCTCCGCGGGCGCTTCACCTTCGAAGACATCCGATTCATGCAGCCGAGCCCGCATGATGAGTCCGTAAAGCCCCATTGCGGCGCCGAGCAGGAACGGGATTCGCCAGCCCCAGGCGTTCATCGCCTCGGTGCTCATGGCCATGTTCAGGACCGCTCCCAGGAGGGTGCCGAACAAGATGCCCACCGTGCCGGAGGTGTAGATCAGGGTGGCCCAGAAGCCTCGGTGTTCCTTGGGTGCCATCTCGGAGAGGTAGGTCTGGGACGAGGGCAGTTCCCCGCCGTGCGCCAGGCCCTGGATTAGGCGGGCCACCAGAAGTAGGAAGGATGCCCACGCGCCCACTGCCGCGAAGGTCGGGGCGATGCCGATCATGAGGCTGCCCACGGACGCGAGGCCCACGGCCAGGGTCATGGACGCCTTCCGGCCGATCCGGTCGCCGATCCAGCCGAAGAGGAACCCGCCGAAGGGGCGGGCAACGAAGCCGACGGCGAAGATGGCCAGCGTCGACAGCACAGCGGACGCGGGGTCGGCTTTGCTGAAGAGCTGGCTGGCGATGAACGGTGTGAAAGTGGCGTAGATGGCCCAGTCGTACCACTCGACAGCGTTGCCGATGCCGGTTCCGATGAGCGTCTTGCGGGTCGATGTCCGGGATGTCGAGGACTGGGACGCGGTTGAGGTCATGGTGTTCTCCGTGAGTGGGCTAGGAATCGGTGGAGGCGGCAGCAGCGCCGACGGAAGGAACCGCTGCAGCGAGCGACGCCAGCCGGGAGATGGCGAGTTCGGCGTACAGGGCGGCACCGTCTGCCAGCACGCCGTCGTCGAACGTGGCATAGGGGGAGTGGTTGAACGCGGTTGTCCCGTGGTCGACGCCGGGTGCGACGGCGCTGAGGCCGATGAACGTGCCGGGGACTTCGGCGAGGACGCGGGAGAAATCTTCCGAGCCGCTGAGCGGAGTGGCCCAACGTGCCAGCCGGGTATCCCCGAAGAGGCTTTCAATGACGTCCTCGGCGGTGTGGGTTTCGTCCTGGTCGGTGATGGTGAGCGGGTATTCCTGCTGGTAGTTCACGTCGACCTCGACACCGTGGGCCGCCGCGATGCCTTTAAGCAGGCGCGGCACGGCGTCCATCATCTTGAGCCGGGAATCCTCGGAAAACGTCCGGACTGTCGCCTCGATGCGGGCGGTCTCCGGAATGATGTTGCGTTTGGTTCCGGCCTGCAGGACCCCCACAGACAGAACAACCGGATCGAACATGTTGAACTGGCGGGTGACCATGACCTGGAGCGCGGTCACCATCTCGGCAGCAACCGTGACCGGGTCCTTGGCCGCGTGCGGTGCCGAACCGTGCCCGCCGGCGCCCAGCACGGTCACCGTCAGGCCGTCGGAGGAGCTCATCATGACACCCGGTTTGGTGCAGAAGGTGCCGTGCGGCTCCAGCGCAGAGAACACATGCATCCCATAGGCGGCGTCGACACGCCGGCCCGGGGCGTCCAGTACACCCTCGCGGATCATGTAGCTGGCACCGTCGAAGCCTTCCTCGCCCGGCTGGAACATCAGGACGACGTCGCCGGCCAGCCGGTGCCGCTGTTCGGCCAGCAGCGTCGCGGCTCCGGTGAGCATGGAGGTGTGCAGGTCGTGGCCACAGGCGTGCATGGCGCCGTCCACCCTGGAGGTGAAGTCCACCCCGGTTTTCTCCTGGACGGGCAAAGCGTCCATGTCCGCGCGGAGAAGGACCGACGGGCGGGTCTCCGCGGCACCGGGGGCCTGGCCGCGCAGGACGGCGGTGACCGACGTCGTGTCCGCGCCCAGGGTGATCTCGTAGCCGAGTCCGTCGAGCTCTTTGAGGACTTTCTCCTGCGTTCGCGGCAGCTCGAGGCCGATTTCCGGTTCCTGGTGCAGCTCATGCCGGAACCGGGCGAGGTCGGCCTGCAATTCGCGGGCGTCTGCGGTGATGGACACGTGTTCTCCTCCACGGGTGGGTACTGGATACGGGCGCCCCTTGGTCGGGCCGACCCCTTGGTCTATTCTGAGGTGACGCAAGCCACAGCGGCGGAAACGCCTGAAAGAATGCAAAAGACCCGGCTGTGCCCAAGATTCGTGCAGGAAAGAGTTGAAGCGCTGTGGAACCAAGCGAAGAAGACCTTGCGCTGATTAACGTGCTGCAGATCGCCCCGCGGCTGAGCTGGGCAGACGCCGCCGAGGTCCTGGGAGTCCATGCCACCACTCTTGCGGCCCGCTGGGAACGTTTACGGACCGCGGGGGCCGCCTGGGTTACCGCGCACCTGATCGGAGACCCGCAGCAAATGTGCCTGGCGTTCGTCGCCGTGGACTGCGAGATGAACCGGCGCCAGGAAGTAACCGCCAGGCTCACCGAGATGCCGGAGGTTGTCACGGTGGAGGAGGCCGCCAGCAACCGGGACCTCATGCTCACCGTGATCACGGCCTCGCTGGACGATTTCAGCTTGCGGGTGGTGTCGAAGCTGAAGGAGATCAGCGGGCTGGTCAAATATGAGACGGCGCTGTGCACCCGGCTGCACTCCAGCGGCGGGGCTTGGCGGCTGAACGTGCTGAGCCGGGCCCAGGAAGCCGCCGTGCGGAAAATGGCCGGACCCGAGGCCACCGGAATTGACCAGCCGGCCCTGCAGGACCTGCCGGCAAGCCACTTGGCGCTGCTGCCGTACCTGGCCCGGGACGGCCGGGTGACCGCGGCGGAGATTGCCCGCGGGCTGGGCAGGCATCCGGCCACGGTGCAACGGCAACTCAACCGCGTGCTGGCCAGCGGGATCCTGTCTTTCCGGTGTGAGATCGCGCAGAAGTATTCGGCTTTCCCAGTCACTTGCCAGTGGTTCGTCAACGTTCCGGCCGGACAGCACGAGGCTGCAGCGGCCCAGCTGAAGACGATGCGGAACGTCCGGCTCAGTGCTTCCACCACTGGTCCCACCAACTTCGTCATCATCATGTGGCTGCAGTCCTTGGCAGATGTGATGAATATCGAGTTGGCCCTGCAACAAAAAGTGCCCGGGATCCTCCTGGTGGAAAGCGTCGTCATGCTCAGCACGGTTAAGCGGGTGGGCTGGATGCTCAACCCCGACTCACGGGCGAGCGGCGCCGTCGTTGTCCCGGCCCAGGGCCTGGAAGCCGCCCGCTGAATTCCCGGCGCCAAGAGCGCGGACGTGCGGCTCGGGCTGCAGGTTTCCGCCTGCGGTGTTGTCCCTCTAGGCTTCATCCATGCCTGCTCGTCCGCAGTCCGGCCCGGACCTTGCCCCGGAGGCCGCCGGCATCTTCCACCGCAGTTACCTGCTGGTGACGCTGGGCGCGTGCGCGCTGGTATTCCTGGCCGCCTTCGAATCGCTGGCCGTGACCACCATCATGCCGGTGGTCAGCCGGGAACTGGACGGTGCCGGGCTCTATGCCCTGGCTTTCGCCGGACCCCTCGCCACCGGGGTGATCGGCATGGTGGCGTGCGGGGGATGGTCGGATCGAAGAGGACCAGTGGCGCCGCTCCTGACCGCCGTCGGAGTCTTCGTGCTGGGCCTGCTCATCGCCGGAACTGCGCCGACCATGCCGGCTCTGGTGGCCGGGCGGCTCGTCCAGGGACTGGGCGGGGGAGGGTTGACCGTGGCCCTGTACGTTGTGGTGGCCCGGGTCTACCCGCCGGTGCTGCATCCAAAAATCTTTGCCGCCTTTTCCGCGGCCTGGGTCATACCGTCCCTCGTCGGCCCGTTCGCTGCCGGGCTCGTGGCGCAGGTGGCGGGCTGGCAGTGGGTCTTCCTCGGCGTGGTCGGGCTGGTGCTGCCGGCACTGCTCCTGACCGCCCCCGCGCTGCGCGGGCTGCGGGGAACGGGCGAACGGCCGGCCGACGCCCCCGCGGCTGCCCCCGGACCGGGCGGCGCCGTGAAGCTGGCCCTGGCGGCGCTCGCCGCGGCTGCCGTGCTGGGCCTGAACCTGTCCGCCAAGCTGCCGGGACCGTCCGGCGGGTTCCTCGCTGCGGCCGCCATCGCCGTAGCGCTCGTGGCGGTCCGTCCCCTGATACCCCCCGGAACATTGACCGCCCGGCGCGGGCTGCCAAGCGTCATCCTGACCCGCGGGCTGGCTGCAGCCGCCTTCTTCGGCGCCGAGGTGTATCTGCCCTACCTGCTGGTGGAGCGTTACGCCTTCGCCCCGACGTTCGCCGGCCTCACGCTCACCGGCGGCGCCGTGGCCTGGGCTGCGGCCTCGGCCGTCCAGGGCAAGCTCGGTTCCCGGCTGGATCACCGAAAGGCAATCCGGATCGGTTCAGTCCTGGTGCTCGGCGCCGTCGTCCTCGCCCTGCTGACAACGCTGCTGGGGTGGCCGGCCGCCGTCGCGATCATCGGCTGGATCTTCGCCGGCGGCGGCATGGGGCTGATGTACGCCAGGCTCAGCGTGATGACCCTAGCGCTATCCACCAAAGACACCGAAGGGTTCAACAGCTCCGCGATGTCCATCTCCGATTCACTCGGCGGCGCGCTGGCGCTCGCGGCCACCGGGATCGTCTTCGCCGCGTTCGCCACATGGGCCGGCGCGGCCCCCTTCGCCGGGGTCTTTGCGCTTACTGCCGCGATCGGCGTCGTCGGCGTCCTCGTCGCACCGCGGGTGTCCGGGCCCAGGGAGGGCGGCTAGGAAACGAGAGGGCTCCCGCAGATGATAGACTGGGGGAACTTGATGTGCAGTGATGCCCACTTTGGTCTTGAATGACCGGCCCGGTCCATCAACCGGTTCGCCTGCTGGATTCCTTACGGATTCCGTTCAGGGAGTGGGATTTTTTCATGTGAGAGGCACATCCTGCGTCGATGAACGCGTTCTATTTGGTCCCAGCCGCCCGCAAAGCTTGCGGACAGCCCGGTTGATCACCTGACTTTTCTTCGGCGAACCCCTGGTCCAACCGGCGCCGGGGGCCGATATCCGCACGGATACCGCCTGAAAGACCTTCAAAACACATGACTACTTTTGCTGCCCTCGGCACGCCCAAGGCTCTCGCCGAAACCCTCACCGCCCAGGGGATCACCGAACCGTTCCCCATTCAGGTCAAGACCCTGCCGGACACCCTGGCCGGACGCGATGTCCTGGGCCGCGGCCGCACCGGTTCCGGCAAGACCATCGCCTTCGCCATCCCGCTGGTCGCCCGGCTCGCCGAGCGCGAAGCCAAGCACTTCCGCAAGCCCGGCCGCCCGATGGGTCTGGTCCTCGCACCGACCCGCGAACTGGCCACCCAGATCAACGCCACCATCGAGCCGCTGGCCAAGGCCATGGGCCTGAACACCACCGTGATCTACGGTGGCATCTCCCAGGCCCGCCAGGAAAAGGCCCTGCGCGCCGGCGTCGACATCGTCATCGCCTGCCCGGGCCGCCTGGAGGACCTGATCCGCCAGCGGGTCCTGACCCTTGAGGGCGTTGAGATTACTGTCCTGGATGAGGCCGACCACATGGCGGACCTCGGCTTCCTCCCCGTGGTCAAGAAGCTCATGGACATGACCCCCAGCCAGGGCCAGCGCCTGCTGTTCTCGGCCACCCTGGACAATGGCGTGGACAAGATCGTCCAGCGCTACCTCTCCAATCCGCTGACCCACGCGGTCGACGAGTCACAGGCTGCGGTCACCACCATGGAGCACCACGTTCTCGTGGTCAACGACCAGACCGTCAAGAAGCAGCTGATCGTCGAGCTCGCCTCGGGTGCCGGCCGCCGTGTGCTGTTCATGCGCACCAAGCACCACGCCCGCAAGCTGGCCAAGACGCTGACCGACGCCGGCATCCCCGCCGTCGACCTGCACGGCAACCTTTCGCAGAACGCCCGTGACCGCAACCTCGCCGAGTTCTCCTCGGGCGAGGTCCGCGTCCTGGTCGCCACCGACGTCGCGGCCCGCGGTGTCCACGTCGACGACGTCGAACTGGTCATCCACGTGGACCCGCCCACCGAGCACAAGGCCTACCTGCACCGCTCGGGCCGCACCGCCCGGGCCGGTTCCGACGGCACCGTCGTCACGCTGACCCTCCCGGAGCAGCAGTCCGACGTCAAGAAGCTGATGAAGGCTGCCGGCGTCGACGTCAGCTTCGAGCGCGTCACCGCCAACTCGCCGCTGGTCGCCGAACTCGTGGGCGAAATGGCCGACAAGATCGATCCGCGCACCCGCGCCGCGCTGCTGGCAGCCAAGTCCAACCAGGGCGGAGGCACCTCCACCGGGGCCAACGCTGAGCGCAAGCGGGCCCGCCACCAGGCTGCCCCCACCGCGGGTGGCCGGGGCGGACGCGGCGGACGCGGCCGGGTTTCCGCCGAAGCTCCCCGCACGGATCTTCCCCGCGCTGAGCGCCGCGCCGTGGCCTACGAAGGCCAGGCCGCTGCCCGCAACGCCGCGGACCGCGTCATCGAGCAGAACCAGGACCGGGCCGACGCCCAGCGCGCCGAACGCCGCAACGCCCGTGGCCGCGGCCGTGCCACTGCCTACGCTCACCACAACGACGTACCCGCCGCCGGGGGCCGTCCCGCTGCCGGACGCGGTTCCGACGGCCGGGCAGCCGACGGCCGCACCGATTCCCGCACCGGCGCTCCGCGCACCGGTTCTGCGCCCCGCTCCGGCTCTGCGCCCCGCTCCGGCTCTGCGCCGCGCGGCGGCTCGGCAGCTGGCGGCCAGCGCGGCGGACGCCCGGCAACGGGCCAGCGTGCAGCCGCAGGCGCCAAGTCCGGCGGGTCCGCCCCGGTGTGGTCCTCCAACACCGGCGGAACCTCGGGCGGCTCCTACGCCGGCGGCGGCAACGGCCGCTCCGGCGAAGGCCGTCCGGCACGCAGCGGCGGCCCCCGCCGCGCGTCCGCCCCGGCGTCCAACGAACGCCGCAGCCGCTAAGGCTCCGGTCTTGCGCTAGGCAAAATAGCTGGCGCTACGGAAACGGACGGCCGCTACGGGGATCCCCGTAGCGGCCGTCCGGATCCGTAGCGGATTCTGCACAGCCTTACCAGCCGCGGGCGCGCCACTCTTCCAGGTGCGGGCGTTCCGCGCCGAGGGTGGTCGGCTTGCCGTGGCCCGGGTGCACCACAGTGTCATCCGGATAGACGTCGAACAGCCGCTCAGTCACGTCGGAGAGCAGCTGGGCGAACCGCTCCGGATCCTGCTGCGTGTTGCCCACGCCCCCCGGAAACAGCGAGTCGCCGGAGAAGATGTGCGCCGGTCCCTCCGGGTCCTGGTACACCAGGGCAACCGAGCCGGGGGTATGCCCGCGCAGGTGCACCGCCGTCACGTCGAACCCGTCGAAGTTGCCGACGTCGCCGTGATCCAGCAGTACATCGACTTTCACCGGCAGCTCCGCGGCATCGTCCGTCCCGGCCGCCGTCTTCGCGCCGGTCGCCTCCACCAGACCCGGCAGCGCCCGGACATGGTCCCAGTGCTGGTGGGTGGTGGCGATCAGCGCCAGCTTCGGCACGGCATTCGTGTCCGCGGCGGCGTCCGCCAGCAGCCCCTGGATGGCGGCCAGGTCATCGGCCGCATCGATCAGGAGTTGCGCGCCGGAGGCCTTGGCGGTGAGCAGGTACACGTTGTTGTCCATCTCGCTGACCGAAATCCTGCGGATGGTGATGTCCCGGAGCGAGTGCATAAGTGAGTCCATGGGCATCAGTCTAGGAGGACTGTTCGCGGCCTTGCGAGACCCAGTTCGGGTCAGCGGCGCGGGAACCGACGACGGCGTCCGCGGCGGCGTCGAGCCGTTCCAGTTGCGCCGCGGTCAGGTCCAGGGCGAGGGCGCCGAGGTTCTCGTCGATCCGAGCCGCCTTGCGCGTGCCGGGGATCGGCACCACGGGCAGCCCCAGCTTGCGGCCCTGCGCGAGCAGCCACGCCAGCGCCACCTGGGCCGGCGTCGCGGCATGTCCGGGGCTGCTGAGCTCAGCGGCAACCGACTGGATCGCGGCGACGACCGCCTGGTTGGCGTCCTGTGCGGTGGCGGCAAAACGCGGGATGTTGCGGCGGAAGTCGTCACTGCCCAGCTTTGACGCGTCGACCGTGCCGGTGAGGAATCCCCGGCCGAGCGGCGAGTACGGCACGAAGCCCACACCAAGTTCGACCGCGGCCGGGACCACGTGGCGCTCCACGTCCCGGCTCCAGATGGACCACTCGCTCTGCACTGCGGCGATCGGGTGGACCTTGCTAGCCTCGCGCAGTTCCTCGGCCGTCACCTCGGACAGGCCCAGGTGCCGCACCTTGCCGGCCTGCACCAGCCCCGCCATGGCCTCCACGGTTTCCCCAATCGGAACGCGGAGGTCACGGCGGTGCATGTGGTACAGGTCGATGGTGTCGGCGCCCAGGCGCTGCAGGCTGCGGTCCACTGCCTGCTTCACGTAGGCGGCGTCACCGCGGATGTCCGAATAGCCCTTGGACGGTGTTCCCACCAGGGCGAACTTGGTGGCCAACTGCACCTCACCGCGGCGCTCCTTGAGCAGCTGCGCGATCAGTTCCTCGTTGCTGCCATCGCCGTAAATGTCCGCCGTGTCGATGAAGGTCATGCCGGCGTCGACGGCGTGGTGCAGGGTGGCCAGCGCCTCGGCGGGGTCGACCTCGCCATACACCGGGGTCAGGGCCATGCCGCCGAACCCGAGGGGGCTGACGCTGAGGCCGTCGCCGAGGTGGACTGAAGCTGCCGTCATGGGTGGGTCTCCTGTCGTTGCTGCACGGGTTTACCAGCCAAGAACCCCGGCGGGCGCTCCGGTATTCCGGCGCGTCGGGCAGCCGTCCCGCGCTCCTGCCCAGTTACCGGCCGGTTTCTGCCCGGTTAGGGCCGAAACCACGGCGTGTCGGCCCGCATCCGGCCCGCAGGTTCTAACTAACCGGGCGGGAGCGTCGCACCGGCTGCCGGATCGCCGGACGGAAGCAGCTTCAACCCGGCCGCGCAGCCCACGATCCCGGCGATGAAGAGTAGCTTCAGGGGACTCGCAGGCTCGACGCCGGTCGCCATCGCCCAGCCGACCGTCAGGGCCGCTCCGATTCCCACCCAGACGGCGTAAGCGGTGCCGAGCGGGATGCTTCGCACCGCCAGGCCGAGTCCCACCATGCTCAGGGTCGCAGACACGCCGAAGACCAGAGTCGGCAGTGGCCGGGAAAAGCCATCGGACAGGCCCAGGGCCGTGGCCCAGACCGCCTCCAACACCGCGGAGGCTAGCAGGATGAGCCACGCCAAGGCAGTTGAGTTAGTGGCGGGTTTCGGCGCCTGGCCGGCGACTTCCGGTGTCTGGCTCGGTGCCATTACGCCACCAGCTTCAGGCCGGCCACGCAGGCCACGATCCCGCCCAGCAGCAGGATCCGCCCGGCGGTCGCCGGCTCCACCTTGGTGGCCATGGCATAGGCGGAGGTCAGCACGACGCCGACACCCACCCAGACGGCGTACGCGGTGCCGGTCGGGATGGACTGCATGGCGATGGCGAGGCCGCCCGTGCTGGCCAGGACGGAGACAAGGAAGATGGCGGCCGGCGCAATCCGGCGGCGGCCCGGCGCCTGTGAGGTCCGGTGCAGCGCTGCAGCCCACACGGCTTCCAGCGATCCGGACAAAATGAGAATCAACCACGACATGACACAGATCCTTTGGCCAGTCTTGTCGCGTGCCGGGTACTGAACCGTCGTCCGGAGACCGCGAGCAGCGGTCTTGCTTTCAGCGTAGCAACGCCCTCGCGGAGAGACGAACCCGGGGAACCGCCGTCGAGCGGTACCGACCAGCCCCGCCCCACCCAGAGCCCATCGAGGGCCCCGGAACGGCCGTTTTGAGGGCTGGCAACGGCACTTGTGGAGCCGTCGATCGGGGTACCGGGGTTTAGTCCTTGACGGGGTCGATCGACACGACGGCCAGGAAACCGCGGCCCAGGATTTCCGGTGTTTCAGTGTCGGAGCCGACGACGGCGTCGTATCGGTTGAGCGGCTCTGCGCCGCCGGCACTGCTGCCCGCGCCGCCGCCACTGCTGGCGGCCGCGCTGACGGTGGCCTGGCCCTGCAGCAGGATCCCGAACTGGCCGCCGAAGACCGGATGGGGACGTTTCTTGGAGAGCTCGATGATGGACGTGTAGCCCTTGAAGACACCGGCCCGGGTCAGGACGTTCAGATCCCGGATGTCACCAGTCGGCAGGGCCCCGGCTGCCTCGGCGTCGCCGGTAAACCGGAACGGCCGGTATCTCTCCAGCGGATGCTCGGCGCCGTCGACGGTAAGAAGCAGCAGTTCGCCCTCAACCACGGTGAGCACACGCTCCATCCCCGGAAAGCTGGAAAACGCGCCGGCCTTGGTGACGTCGGCAATGCTGACGCGCCAGTCCCAGCTTTCATCCGCCGCACGCTGGGCGGGCGCCGGGAACCGGGCCAGTTCGCGGGTCGCGCCGCCGCCGTTGCGCCACGGACGGGGTTTGAGCTCGGCATAGCGGATGATCTCCATCGCCCCAGCTTAACCGCGTAATTTCGGTGCGGGCGCGGCGGTCTTGCTAACGTCAAGGAACAACAAGCTTTATAGGGAGCCGGAATGTTCGTCAAAGTGTGCGGCCTCAGTACGCCCGAAGCAGTGCAGGCCGCCGTCGACGCCGGCGCGGACGCCGTTGGCCTGGTGCTGACGCGCAGTGCCCGCCAGGTGTCACCAGAACATGCCCGGGAACTCCTGGCCGGGGTACCGGCGGGGCTGCCCGCGGTGGGCGTTTTCCGGGATGAGCCCACCGCCGACGCCGTCGCGGCCGCCCAGGAGGCCGGGCTGGAATGGGTGCAGCTGCACGGCGACCGGACCCCCGCGGACGTCCGGACGGTGCACAGTGCAGGGCTCAAACTTATCCGGGCCATCAGCATGGCGTCGGCGCCGGAGTCCTTTGCCGACTGGGGAGAGGACCAGCTGCTCATCGATGCGGCGGTGCCCGGATCCGGTGAGGCCTGGGACTACGCCTCGGTCCGCGATCTCGGACTTGAGGGCCGGAAGTGGTTGCTCGCCGGCGGCCTGGACCCCGACACCGTGGCCCAGGCCGCGGGGGCGGCCGGAGCCTGGGGTGTTGATGTTTCGTCCGGCGTCGAGCAGTCCCGGGGCGTCAAGGACCTCACGAAAATCTCCGCGTTCGTCAAGGCGGCCAAGGGCACCTAGCATGCAGCCGTGGCGGCTTGCGCCACCGCGGCCACTGCAACAACCAAAAGCGGCCAGGCAGCTAGCGCGTGATCTCGAAGGAGTCGGTGAAGCTTCCCTCCGCCGGAACCAGCTCTGCGGCCAGCGAGTCCCGGGTGACCGTGACTTTCAGGGTCCCGTAGGTCGCCTTCCGGTTCTTGCCGGACCATGCCGCGAAGTAGCCGACTTCCGGGTCGTCCTCGCGGACCTCGTGTAGGCCCACGCCGCCGATCCCGACCCCCGCAAAGACGGTGCCGCGGCCCTGGACCATGGTGTCATCGGTCTCGGCCAGGCACTGGCGGGAGAAGGACTCCGGAACCACATCCGCGCAGTCACGGCTCAGTCCCAGCTGGTGGGTCCGCTGGTAAATGTGCTGGTGGCCGCTGAGGACCAGGTCCGCCTTCTTCTCGATCAACATGTTGGTGAATGCCTCACCAGGCTGGCACTCGTAGGCTCCCAGGTTGAAGCAGGGGGTGTGCATGCCGACCACGGTCCAGGGGATCTTTCGCGACTTTGCCTCGTCGAGGGCGTCGGCTGTCCAGCGCCACCTCGCGCTGTCCTTTGAGTAATCCAGCGGCTGGCCGTCACGGAACTTGATGCCGGGGGAGACCATGATGATCCGCACCAGAGGGTTTTTCTGCGGGACGTCGACGTACCACTGCGTACCGTACTCACCTTCAAGTCCGGGCAGCCGGTTGGGCAGGCACTTGACGAAGTTGGCAATGTCCCCGTCGTGGCCGTCACTCTCGTGGTTGCCGGCCACCAGCTGGTACGGAAATTCGGAGCCGAGCTTTTCGGTAACCATGTCGCAAAACTGTTGTTCGATCCCGGGTTCGTAGGTGAAGTCGCCGAGGGCAAGGTTGAGTTGCGGCTTGATCTTCGCGATTGAGCTGAGCACCTTGCGGGCGCTGGAGCCGATGCCGATATCCCCCTGCGCGGTGAAAAGCACCGGGGGCTCCTCCGGAGCCGAGGATTTGGACGGCGAACGGCTGGAACCCGAGGGCGCCGGCGTTTGACCCGAATCGGACGACGGCGGCGGCTTGGGGGTCTCGGGGGTGCAGCCACTCACCAGCAGTGCCATCAGCGCACCGATGATCACGGCCCTTCTGCCCCTGGAGGCGGATGACTCGGCCACTCTTCCTCGTTTCGCACGTAATTTCGCACCTAGGCCGGACGACCTGAGCACGCATCGGCGCATGGGCCTAGGGTAAGCCAGCGGCGTCTGCTCAGGCCAGAGACTGCCGGGCAGCCGCGGACACCTATCGTCGCTTGGGATTCCTCGCTAGCATGCGGAAGAGGGCTCCAGGCCCCGGCGGCCCGGCCCTCAATCTACGCAAAGGAGAAATGACGATGACCCTGCCCCAAGGATTAACGCCCGGCACCTGGACACTGGATATGTCCCACAGCGAGGTCGGCTTCAGTGTCCGCCACGCCGGAATCAGCAAAGTCCGGGGGCGGTTCACGGAAGCGACGGCGGAGGCGCGGGTGGGAGATTCGCTCGCCGATGCCACGCTGCACGCCACGGTGAAGACGGCAAGCTTTGACTCCGGCGATGCCAACCGCGACGGCCACGTGCGCGGGCCCGACTTCTTCGACGTCGAGAACTACCCGGAAATGACGTTCCGTGCAACGTCCATCCGGGGCGACGGTGAGGACTACGTGCTGACCGGCGACCTCACCATCCGCGACGTCACGAAGCCGGTGGATCTGGAAGTCGAGTTCACCGGCGTCGCTGTGGATCCGTTCGGTGCGACCCGGGCCGGTTTCAGCGCTGAGACGGACATCAGCCGCAAGGAGTTCGGGCTGACGTGGAATGCTGCGCTGGAGGCGGGCGGACTCTTGGTCAGTGACAAAGTCAAGATCAGCGTCGAAGCGGCCATGGTGAAACAAGCCTGACACTTTGCCTGCGCGGCAGGCCTGCCGCGCAGGCAAAGCACCGCAGTCTTTGTTTCAGGGGCGATTCAGGGCCAACCCCTAGTCCGGATGTCGGACCAGCGGGGGACAATGGAGCCATGAAGACACTGCTCAACATCATCTGGCTGGTTTTCGGCGGCCTCTGGCTGGCCCTGGGGTACTTTCTCGCCGGCATCATCTGCTGCGTCCTGATCGTCACCATTCCGTGGGGGCTGGCGTCATTCAGAATCGCCTCCTACGCGCTGTGGCCCTTCGGCCGGACCGTGGTCGACCGGCCCGGCGGAACCGGGGTGTTCTCACTGCTGGGCAACGTCATCTGGCTTCTCGTGGCAGGCATCTGGATCGCCGTCGGCCACGTGCTGACGGCGGTCGCGATGGCGGCAACCATCGTCGGGATCCCGCTGGCCATCGCCAATCTCAAACTCATCCCGGTGTCGCTGATGCCGTTGGGAAAGCAGATCGTGCCCAGCGACCGGCCGTTTGCAGGGACGTACCGCTAGTACAAGCCGGGCGTGGACCGGCCAGGCCGAGGGAGGCAGCAATGCAGGAGTCCGTGGTGCCGGAGGCAGAAAACAGCGACGAGGGGCTCATGCTCCTCATCACCCGCGAGTTCCAGGTTCCGATCGCGGCCGTTTGGTCCGCCCTGACCGACCCGGACCAGGCTCCGGCGTGGTGGGGACCGCGCGGTTTCCACACGCCGCGGGAAAGTATCGACGCCGACCTGGAGGTGGGCGGCTTCTACCGGGCCTGCATGGTCCAGGACGCCACCGGGCAGGAACTCTGGTGGAGCGGCATCCACACTGACATCGAACCGCCGAACCTGTTCATCTTCACCCACGCGTGGGACAAGCCGGACGGCACCCGCGGGGTCGAAACGGAGGTCGCTTTCCGGCTGGAGGAGATCGACGGCGGCACCCGGATGACGTTTACGCAGGGTCCCTTCGAATCCGTAGCGGACCGGGACAGCAATGGCACCGGCTGGCGTGAGTCCTTCGACCGCCTCGCTGAACACCTCCGCCGGCAGGCGTAAGAGACAAGCGGGAACGGGTTCAGCCGAGTTCGGCGTGCAGGTTCCGCCGGGCGGCGTCCTGCCAGAGTGCGCGGCCGCGCAGGGTGTGGAACAGCGGGTCCAGTTCCAGCAGTTGGCGCACGACGGCGGCGCGCCCTGCGGCGAAATCGGCGTCGCCGATGTGCGCAAAGTCTATCCGGACGGCCGCGAGGTAGCGGGCGTAGGCTGTCGGATCGCCACCCAGGACCGAGAGATCTGCGTCGCTGAGGAGGGCGGCGGCTTCATCGCCGGCATCCGGCCGGTGGTCCGCCGTCATCCGCACCAGCCGGGCCACCTCGTAAACCTCCTCGGCGGGAAGCCCGGCGTGCGCCAGCCGGTCCTCCGCCAGCCGGGCCGACTCCTCCTCGTCCTCACCGGCGACGCCACGGTAAACGGCGTCGTGGAACCAGGCGCCTAGCAGCACCGACCGGGGCGGGGCTGCGGGCGCGGTGAGCAGGTCAAGGGCTTCCAGCACGGCGAGCAGGTGGGTTCGGCCGTGGTAGTTCCGATGCTCCTCACCCCAGCGGTCCAACAGATCCAGGAAGAGCGCATCGTGGCCCGGCAGGACCTCATTCCACCGGGTCAGCAACGGCAGTTTCAGTGAACCACTGCGCCGCCGTGCCGGAATCCGCAACCCGCTGGCAATGAGCTTCCGGACCAGGACACGGCCCTCGACGGGCACGGCGCCGGCGGCCACCAGAGCAGCGTAACGGGACTCGGCGACGTCGTAGTGGTCCCCGTCGAAGGCCCGCTCCGGGATGCCCTCGGCCCGCGCGAAGGAGTGCAGCTCCTCGAGCGAGGTGTCCGAGACGAGATGGGAAAAGTGCGTTCCGTGTGCGGGCCACAGGGGCGGATCAAGGTAGATGGCCATACCGGCAGTCTACGAGGTGACCCTCAGGACGTAAGGACCGATGTAAAACCGACAATGCGGGGCCCAGGGACCTTAAGTGGCGCAAATGCGGCCTAGAATGTTCGTATGTCTCGTTTTCGCGTTTCTGAAGCCGCCCGGTTCCTGGGTGTCAGTGACGACACCGTGCGCCGCTGGACCGAGAACGGCAGCCTCACGCCGCTCAAGGACGAGTCGGGCCGGCTGGTGGTCGACGGGCTTGAGCTCGCCACGTTGGCCCGCCAACAGGCGAAGCTTCCGGACGACCCCTCGCGTGCCGGCAGTTCCGCACGAAACCGCTTCGTCGGTCTGGTCACCGCCATCACCGCCGACACCGTCATGGCACAGGTGGAGCTGCAGTGCGGGCCGTTCCGGGTGGTCTCGCTGATGAGCAGCGAGGCCGTCCGCGACCTGGGCCTAGAGCTGGGCTCGGTGGCCACCGCCGTCGTCAAAGCCACCACGGTGATCATCGAAAACCCGCACGGAAAGAGCATGCTGTGAACCGGGCCCGGAAGGCCGCGGCCCTGCTGCTCTCCGCAGTCCTCGCGGCGGGTGCCGCCGGCTGCGCGTCGCCCGGTAGAGGTGCCGGCAGCGGTGCCGGCGGGGCGGACGGTTCAGGCCAGAAACTCACCGTGTTCGCCGCCGCCTCACTGAAGGAACCTTTCACAGCGCTGGCCCGGAAGTTCGAAGTCGGCCACCCCGGGTCCAGCGTCGCGCTGAGCTTCGCCGGTTCGGCCGATCTCGCGACACAATTGAGCCAGGGCGCCGCCGCGGACGTGTTCGCTTCCGCGGACCCGGCGAACATGGCCAAGGTCTCCGACGCCGGGCTGGTGAACGGGGCCCCGCAGGACTTCGCCAGCAACGTCCTGGCCATTGCGGTGCCTCCTGCCAACCCGGCCCGGATCGGCTCGTTCGAGGACCTGACCAAGGCGGGGACCCGGGTGGTGGTGTGCGCGCCGCAGGTCCCGTGCGGTGCGGCCGCCAAATCAGTTCAGGAGAAAACCGGCGTGACCCTACAGCCGGTGAGTGAGGAATCCTCCGTGACCGACGTGCTCGGCAAGGTCAGCTCGGGCGAGGCCGACGCCGGACTCGTCTACGTCACCGATGTCCGGAGCGCCGGGACAAAGGTCAAAGGCATTCCCTTCCCCGAGGCGGCCGCCGTCGTCAACCGGTATCCGATCGCCGCGCTGAGGACCGGCCGCGATAAGGACCTCGCGGCCGCCTTCGTCTCGCTGGTCACCGGATCCGAGGGCCGGCAGGTCCTCGCCGACGCCGGCTTCGGGCGCCCGTGACCCGCCACGGCTACAGCGGCATCCCTCGCTGGGTTTTCGCCCTCGCCGCCGCAGGGGCGCTGTTTGTCCTGCTGCCGCTTGCCGCCGTCGCCGCCCGGGTCGACTGGCCGCAATTTCTCCCGCTCGTCACCTCGGAAGCCTCGCTCACCGCCCTTGCACTCAGCCTGCGCACGGCGGCTGCGAGTACCGTGCTCTGCGTGCTCTTCGGTGTCCCGCTGGCCCTGGTGCTGGCCCGCGCCGATTTCCCCGGCCAGCGGCTGCTGCGGTCGCTCGTGCTGCTGCCGCTGGTGCTCCCGCCGGTGGTGGGCGGCATTGCGCTGCTCTACACCTTCGGCCGGCAGGGCCTGTTGGGGCGGAGCCTGGAGCTTGCCGGCATCCAGGTCGCGTTCTCGACGACGGCGGTGGTCCTCGCCCAGACCTTCGTTGCGCTGCCATTCCTCGTGGTGAGCCTCGAAGGTGCCCTGCGCTCCGCCGGAAGCCGGTACGAGGCGGTAGCGGCGACCCTCGGCGCCAGTCCGTCGACCGTGCTGCGCCGTGTCACGGTGCCGCTGGTGCTGCCCGGCCTCGCCTCCGGGGCCGTGCTTTCCTTCGCGCGCAGTCTGGGGGAATTCGGCGCCACTCTCACCTTCGCCGGAAGCCTGCAGGGTGTCACCCGCACGCTGCCGCTGGAGATCTACCTGCAGCGGGAGACCGACGCTGACGCCGCCGTCGCGCTGTCGCTGGTCCTTGTCGCGGTGGCGGTCATCGTCGTCGGGCTCAGCTATCGGGGCCCGGCGCCGGCGCGCCGTTCCGCCGGGGACCCCGCGCCGGCGGCGGCAGGGGCGCTCTCATGACGTTCAAGCTGGAGGCCGCAGTTCCCAGCCGCGGCGTGGACGTGTCGCTGGGTCTGGGCGCCGCCGAGACGGTGGCGGTGCTGGGACCCAACGGAGCCGGGAAATCCACCCTGCTGTCGGTCATCGCCGGCTTGCTCCGGCCGGATTCAGGCCGGGCGGAGATGGACGGCCGCGTTCTTTTCGAGCTGGGGCAGGGACGGCCTACCTGGAGCCCACCGCACCGCCGCGGCACGGCCCTGCTGGCCCAGGAGCCGCTGCTATTCCCGCATCTGACCGCCTTGGAAAACGTTGCCTTCGGACCGCGCAGCGCGGGCGTCCCGCGGACGGAGGCGCGGGACACCGCCCGGCACTGGCTCACCGAGGTCGACGCCGCAGAGCTGGCCGGCCGGCGCCCGGCCGAACTTTCCGGCGGTCAGGCGCAGCGCGTCGCGGTGGCCCGCGCCCTGGCCGCCGGTCCGGACCTGCTGCTGCTGGATGAGCCGATGGCCGCCCTGGACGTCCATGCCGCGCCCCTGCTGCGGCGCCTGCTGAAGAGAGTCCTAGCGGGCCGGCGCGCCATCATCGTCACGCACGACGTCCTGGACGCCTACATGCTGGCCGACCGCGTGATTGTGATGGACGCGGGCCGGATCACCGAGGACGGACCCACCCGAGAGGTGCTCCAGCGGCCCCGCAGCCGCTTCGCCGCCGGACTCGCCGGGCTGAACCTTGTAACCGGCACGGTAACCCCCGCAGGTCTCCAGACCGCATCGGGACGGGAATTCTCCGGCCGGCACGAGGAGCCGCCGGTTCCCGGCCAAGGCGGCGTGGCGGCTTTCCCGCCGTCGTCCGTCTCCGTCTTCCTGACCGAAGCGCACGGCAGTCCGCGCAACTCCTTCCCGGTCACGGTGACGGACCTGGAACCGCACGGCGACCAGATCCGGGTGCGCGCCGGAGAGCTGTCCGCGGACGTCACGCCGGCGGCGTCAGCGGACCTCGGACTGGCCCCGGGAGTGCAGGCGTACTTCGTGGTGAAGGCCGCCGCCGTCTCGATCTACCCGGCGTAGGCCGGTATCTACGGTAACCACGCGGCCGGCTCCGGGGCCTAGGGTGGAGAGGACCGCCGTCCCGAAACCAGGAGGAACCACACGTGCGCAACAGCCCAGAGCTTGGCCAGGGACGGACCGCCCTGGTGGCAGGTGCCAGCGGGATTGCGGGCTCTGCGCTTGTGGCCCTGCTCGCGGAGAGGGGATGGGACGTCCTCGCCTTGTCTAGGAGCGGTGTCGCTCGGCCCGGTGTACGGCCCGTCGGCGCGGACCTGACCTCACCCGAGAGCCTGGCAGCAGCACTGGCCGGGGAGAAACCGACCCATGTGTTCTTCACCGCGTGGTCGCGGCAGGCAACGGAGCGCGAAAACATCGACGTCAACGCCGCGCTGCTGCGGAACCTGCTCGATGCCCTGCAGGGCAGCCCGGTGGAACACGTCGCCCTGATGACGGGGCTGAAGCACTACCTGGGCCCGTTCGAAGCGTATGCCGCCGGTGAAATGCCCGATACGCCCTTCCACGAGGAAGAGCCCCGGCTGCCGGCTCCCAACTTCTACTATGCCCAGGAGGACGAACTGTGGGCCGCGGCGGAACGCCAGGGTTTTACCTGGTCAGTTCACCGCGCCCACACCGTAATCGGCCACGCGGTGGGCAACGCCATGAACATGGGACTCACCCTCGCCGTGCAGGCGTCTCTCTGCAAGGAGTTGAACAAACCGTTCATCTTCCCCGGCTCGGAGACCCAATGGAACAGCCTCACGGACATGACCGACAGCGGGCTGCTGGCCGAACACATGCAGTGGGCGGCCACGGCCGGTCAGGCGGGAAACCAGGCCTACAACATCGTCAACGGCGACGTCTTCCGGTGGCGCTGGATGTGGCCGCGGCTTGCCGCCTACTTCGGGCTCGAAGCCGTCGGTTTCGAGAACGAGCCCCGCCCGCTGGAAGAGCAGATGCAGGGCATGGAGACGGTGTGGGCCGACCTGGCGGCCCGCCACGGCCTTGCTGAACGGGACCTGGGCCGCGTCTCGTCGTGGTGGCACACCGACGGCGACCTGGGCCGCAACATCGAGGTCCTGGCGGACATGAGCAAGAGCCGCCTCGCGGGCTTCACCGGGTACCGGCGGACGCTGGACTCCTTCACGGGGCTGTTCGACAGGCTCCGGGCTGACCGGCTGATTCCCTGAGCCGCCCGGCCTAATGCTTATTCCTGCCGTTCCTGTTCCGGACCGGGTGCCGGCTGACAATCGAAACCCGGTTGAACGCGTTCATGGTGATTGCGAGCCAGCTGACCGCGGAGAACTCGGCGTCGTTGAGATGCTTTCTGGCCTGGCGGCCCTCGCGCTCGCGGGACGGCTGGTCCGCGATGTTCGTGATTGCCTCGGCCAGAGTCAGGGCGGCACGCTCCTTCTCGGTGAAGAGCTCCGTCTCCCGCCAGGCCGGCAGCACGGCTAAACGCTGCGGCGATTCGCCATTCTGGACGGCATCGCCGACGTGCAGGTCCAGGCAGTAGGCGCATCCGTTGATCTGGGAGATGCGCACGTTAAGCAGTTCGATCAGTGTCTCGTCCAGCCCGGCCTCCAGGGCTGACTCCTTGGCTTTCAGCCCGAGCCCGTTGAGCGCCCGCCACGCTGCAGGGTGTTCTTTGTCTAGGAAAACGCTGCGGGGGCTGTGCCCTGGTCCCGAAATCTCATCCATAACTCCCAGACTACCGACAACTTTTTCGTCGCTACGCCGTGTGATGTGACAAATCTGTCACGCGTATGACATTGTTTACCCATAGCCATACTTCGATCCGGTGGTCGGTTCCTTGGGGGAACCGTCCGCCGGATCGCTTACTTTGTCAGCCGTGTTGCCGATTTGGCGGGCAACCACGCAAGAGGGCATCCGCGTAGTCTTGATGGATGAAGGACACAGTCAATTCCACCGCCACCTTCGAGGGCCAGTTCGCACGTGATTTTGCGGAGCTGGCCATTCCCTGGCGAGCCGAGGAGGCCCCGGACCCGCGGCTGTTGGTGCTCAACGAGCCCCTCGCCGTGGACCTTGGCCTTGATCCTGACTACCTCCGCAGTCCGGAGGGCACGCTTCTGCTGATCGGGAACGGACTGCCCGACGGCGCCACGCCAGTAGCGCAGGCCTACGCCGGCCACCAGTTCGGTTGGTACGCGCCCCGTCTGGGCGACGGCCGCGCGCTGCTGCTCGGGGAGCTCACCCACGCCGACGGGCGGCTGCGCGATGTCCACCTCAAGGGCTCAGGGCGCACTCCGTTCGCCCGCGGTGGTGACGGCCGGGCAGTCGTCGGCCCGATGCTGCGTGAATACATCGTGAGCGAGAGCATGCACGCCCTTGGCGTGCCCACCACGCGGTCCCTCGCCGTCGTGGCGACGGGGCGCCCAGTGCAGCGCGACACCGTCCTGCCGGGCGCGGTTTTAACCCGCGTGGCCAGCAGCCACCTGCGGGTGGGCAGTTTCCAGTACGCCCGGGCCACCGGCGACATCGATTTGCTGCGCCGGCTTGCCGACTATGCCATCAGCCGCCACCACCCCGCCGCGGCAGAGGCGGAGAACCGGTACCTGGCACTCTTTGAGGCGGTCGTGGAAGCCCAGGCGTCCCTGCTGGCCCGGTGGATGCTGGTGGGCTTCGTCCATGGGGTCATGAACACGGACAACATGACCATCTCCGGCGAGACGATCGACTACGGGCCGTGTGCGTTCATGGACGCGTTCGATCCCGCGGCCTCCTTCAGCTCCATCGACGAGACCGGCCGCTATGCCTACCGCAACCAGCCGCCGGTCGCGGAGTGGAACCTTGCCCGGCTGGCGGAGACGCTCCTCCCGCTCATCCATGATGACCAGGACAAGGCGGCGGAACTGGCGGTGGAGGCTCTTGGCGGGTTCCGGCCGCAGTACAGCGCCGCCTGGGCGGCAGGCATGAAGGCCAAAATCGGGCTTCGGGGCGTGAAAGACGACGCCGCCTCGCCCCTCGTCGACGAGCTTCTGGCCCTCCTGCAAGCGGCGCGCGCGGACTACACCTCGTTTTTCCGGGCCCTGGCCCAGGCGGCCCGGGGCCGGCGGGAGTCTGCGCGGAACATGGTTGCCGACGCGGCCGCCTTCGAATCCTGGGCCGAGCGGTGGTGCGCCCTGGAGCCCGACGCCGATGCGATGGACCGGGTGAACCCCGTCTATATACCTCGGAACCATCTGGTGGAGGAGGCCCTCGCGGCCGGCACCGACGGTGATGTGGGCCCGCTCGGCAGGCTGATGGAAGCGGTCTCCAGCCCCTTCGATGAGCGCCCTGGTCTGGAGCGGTATGCCGAACCCGGTCCGGAAGACACCGCCTATCGAACGTTCTGCGGCACCTGACTGCCGGTCCGCGTCGCAGGGCATCGTTGATCGGCGTCCCGCGGTGAACTGCGCCGGGCTGGGCGCCCCTAGACAGCAGTTTCGCCGTGGGCAAACATGGAGCCAAAGCGACGCAATCCAAAGTTGAGCGGGCTAGACTCAACTCTGACGACAGTATTATCCCCGGAAGGAGCTCTCTTTGGACGCCAAATTCACCACCAAGAGCCAGGAGGCGCTTTCGGCAGCTGCCATGAACGCCTCGACGGCCGGAAACCCGCAGCTGGAACCGGCCCACCTGCTCAAGGCGCTCATGGACCAGCGGGAAGGCGTCGCCGTCGCACTGCTCCGGGCCACCGGCACCGATCCGGACGCCGTCAGCGTCCAGGCGAGCTCCGCGATCAAGGCCCTGCCGGCGACGTCGGGCAGCTCTGTGCAGCAGGCGCAGTTGTCCCGTACCGCCATGCAAGCCATCAAGAACGCCCAGAATGAAGCAGAACGGCTCGGGGACTCCTTCGTCTCGACCGAGCATCTGCTGCTGGGCCTCGCCTCCGGCAGCGACGGCGTCGGCCGGCTCCTGCGCGAGGCGGGCGCCTCCCACGAGGCGCTGCTCGCGGCACTGCCCGGGGTCCGCGGCGACCGCAAGGTGGACAACGCCGACCCGGAAAACACCTTCCAGTCGCTGGAGAAGTTCGGCACCGACCTGACCGCGATCGCGCGTTCCGGCAAGCTGGACCCCGTGATCGGGCGCGACGCCGAGATCCGCCGCGTCATCCAGGTCCTCAGCCGCCGCACCAAGAACAACCCGGTGATCATCGGCGAGCCCGGCGTCGGCAAGACCGCCGTCGTCGAAGGCTTGGCCCAGCGCATCGTGGCCGGCGACGTGCCCGAGAGCCTGCGCGGCAAGACCCTGATCGCTCTGGACCTGGCCTCGATGGTCGCCGGTGCCAAGTACCGCGGCGAATTCGAGGAACGGCTCAAGGCCGTGCTCGAGGAAATCAAGAACTCCGAGGGCCAGATCGTCACCTTCATCGACGAGCTGCACACGGTGGTGGGGGCCGGGGCCTCCGGAGACAGCTCAATGGATGCGGGAAACATGCTCAAGCCGATGCTCGCCCGCGGGGAACTCCGGCTGATCGGTGCCACCACGCTCGACGAGTACCGCGAGAACATCGAAAAAGACCCTGCCCTGGAGCGCCGCTTCCAGCAGGTCTTCGTCGGTGAACCCAGCGTGGACGACACCATCGGCATCCTGCGCGGCCTGAAGGAACGCTACGAGGCCCACCACAAGGTCTCCATCTCGGACTCCGCCCTGGTGGCCGCCGCAACCCTCTCCAACCGCTACATCTCCGGCCGGCAGTTGCCGGACAAGGCGATCGACCTGGTGGATGAGGCAGCGTCGCGGCTGCGGATGGAGATCGACTCCGCACCGGAAGAAATTGATCAGCTGCGCCGCCAGGTGGACCGGCTGACCATGGAGGAACTCGCCCTGGCCGGGGAGACCGACCCCGCCTCGGTGGAACGGCTCGCGGCTCTCCGCTCGGACATGGCGGACAAGAAAGAAGAACTCGCGGCCCTGAACGCCCGCTGGGAGGCCGAAAAGGCTGGTCTGAACCGGGTGGGTGACCTCCGGGCCAAGCTCGACGAGCTCCGCTCGACCGCCGACAAGGCCCAGCGTGAAGGCGACCTTGAGGTTGCCTCAAGGATCCTTTACGGCGAAATTCCGGCCCTGGAACGCGAGCTCAAAGCCGCCGCCGAGGCCGAGGCAGCGGCGCCGGACAAGTCGCGGCAGATGGTGGCCGACGAGGTCACGGCCGACGACATCGCCGAAGTCATTTCCGCCTGGACCGGCATCCCGGCCGGGCGCATGCTGCAGGGCGAGAGCCAGAAACTGCTGGAGATGGAACACGTCCTGGGTGAACGGCTGATCGGCCAGACCAAGGCCGTCACCGCCGTATCCGACGCCGTCCGCCGCGCCCGCGCCGGCATCAGCGACCCCAACCGGCCCACCGGATCCTTCCTGTTCCTGGGCCCCACCGGCGTCGGCAAAACCGAACTGGCCAAGTCGCTCGCCGACTTCCTCTTCGACGACGAACGCGCCATGGTGCGGATCGACATGTCCGAGTACTCGGAGAAGCACTCCGTGGCCCGGCTCGTCGGTGCACCTCCGGGCTACGTGGGCTACGAGGAGGGCGGCCAGCTGACCGAAGCCGTCCGCCGTCGTCCGTATTCCGTGCTGCTTCTGGACGAAGTGGAGAAGGCGCACCCGGAAGTCTTCGACATCCTGCTGCAGGTGCTCGACGACGGCCGCCTCACCGACGGGCAGGGCCGGACCGTGGACTTCCGCAACGTCATCCTGGTTCTGACCTCGAATTTGGGCAGCCAGTTCCTGGTGGACCCGAACCTGGACGCCGCGGCGAAGCGGGACGCCGTGATGGCCACCGTGCACGCCTCCTTCAAGCCGGAGTTCCTGAACCGGCTCGACGAGGTGGTGCTCTTCGACCCGCTGAGCGTCGAGGAACTCGCCCATATCGTGGAACTGCAGGTCAAGGAACTTGGCGAACGGCTCAAGGGCCGCCGGCTCAACCTGGAGGTCACGGAGGGCGCCCGAGCCTGGCTCGCTGTCACCGGCTACGACCCGGCCTACGGCGCCCGCCCGCTGCGCCGCCTGGTGCAACGCGAAATCGGCGACCGGCTGGCCAAGGCGATCCTCGCCGGGGAGATTGCCGACGGCGACACCGTCCTGGTCGACACCGCCCCGGACCTGATGGAACTCACCATGGGCGGCTCCGACGTCTCCGCCAGGCCCGACGGCGGCGCCGCCTCCAGGAGCGGCGGACTTTCCGTCCGCCGCAAGGGCTGAACTAGGGGAGCAGTGATTCCTTGATGATGTTTCCGCCGTCGGCGGCTACATAGCAGTCCACCCGACGGTCGCCGGTACCCCAGCTGGAGGAGCTGGGGTTACGCCAGCTTGTAGTTGAGCGTGTAGCCGCTGGACTTCTCGGTCAGGGTTGCGCCCTTGCAGGCGTCAAGCGCCCGTTGTTTCAGGGGATCGCGGCCCGGGTAGGTGTCCGAGGCGGCATACGACTGGACCGCCACCAGCTGCGCTGAATGCCCGGCGTCGCAGGCCACCACGGTGGAAGTCGCGGCGTTCGGGTCAAAATCCTTGAAGCAGTCGCCCAGCCGGAAGTCCAGCGGGCTCACGCCCTCCAGGGGCAGCGGCCCGCGGTCCGCGGGGGCGGACGAGGCGCCGGCCGCCGGCGTGCGCGAACTCTCGGCGGAGTCCTGGCCGGCGGATCCCAGCGAGGTCAGCCACCACATCAGCAGGGCCAGCACGACGACGGCGGCCAGCGCGGCGGCGATCTTCGCCGGGCCCAGCCGCTGCGCGCCCGCCTGCGCGCCCGCCAGCGCGGTGCTGCCCAGCGAGCGGGCCCGCGGCCCAAGCTGCGCAGCCCTGAGCTGGGCTGTGCGGGCGGCAAGCTGTTTGCGGAGCTGCTCTGCGCCGGGCATGGACCGGCCCGCGGCTGTGTTCGAAGCCTTCTCGGCGGGCTGTCCGTCGGGGGCGGCCGCCGGCGTCGTCCGGTTCTTGGTTCGCGTGGCGCTCCGGCGCGAGGCGGGTGTTTCCGGCTCCGGTGCGGCTGGGGGTGGGGCTGGGGCTGCCACGACCGGCACGGCCGAGGTGGGCGGCGCCGAGGGCCGTGGCGGGATGCGGACAGGAGGTATGCGTACCGGCGCCTCGCCGGATCCGTCCGTGGGGGCAGCGCCAGGCATCCCGGCATCGCCGCGCCTGACGTTCACGTCGCTCACCGGTTTTTCGGTCACTCGGGAATCCACCTCTTCAGTGCGTCAGGCCGGGCAGGAGGTCCGGCTTGGGCTCCGTCTCCGGGAACCCAAGATGAGACTCTATCGAAGAAGCCCGCCTGCCCGCATTTGGGCGGGCCGCCGGCGGCACGGTCTGGCCCTGTCAGAAACCGTCACGTCGGGCTCGGGAGGCCGGGCCGAGGAGCCGGAGCGTGCCTGGATGGTCCACACTGTCCCCAGCGGTCCGGGCCGGCGCGCAGTCGGAGCCGAAAGCATGTAATCTAGGTGTACGACAAATTGACCAAACATTCCGGGGCCTCACTAACGCCAATGGTGACCACCTCCGGTCCGAGTACAAAGGGGGTCACGCCATGGGGCGCGGCCGTCAAAAGGCAAAAGCTACCAAGCAGGCTCGGGACATCAAGTACTACTCCCCGAATACTGACTACACAGCCCTTCAGCGTGAGTTGAAGAGCTCTGAGGTCCGTGCGCCGAGTCGTTTCTCGAGTGAGCCTGTAGAGCCGGATTATTCGGCCTACGTGGATAAGTACGCGGACGATTTGGAAGACGACGACGACGGGGTAGGTACCCGCCGCATCGGTTAGTCGGTCCTCTTCCGGCGGTCCTTTCCAGGAAGGGCGCCGGCCATGTTTTTCAGGCCCGTCGGCCACGACCCTTACGGGGCGTGGCCGGCGGTTTTTTGTGTTTGCCCACAAGGTGCCGTCCGCCTCCGGCTGCGTCCCGGCAATTGCCGTGCCCTGCCGCCGCTGATCGGTTGCTGAGGCCCCCGGGCCCGGCTACCGTGGACCTTGCCGGGACGTCCGGCAGCGGCGCACGGGGAGGGCTTCCATGGCCATTCGTTCCGGCTTTTCCGAAGGTGAGGTCTGCTGGGCGGACCTGCAGACCGCGGATGTGGCAGCCGCCAAGGAGTTCTACTCGGCACTCTTCGGCTGGCGCTACGAGGATGAGCCAACCCCGGACGGGCGAAGCTACTCCAAGGCCTTCCTGGGCTCGGAACTGGTGACTGTCATTGCGCCGCAGAACACTCAGCAGTTGGACGCCGCAACTCCGGGCCGGTGGAACGTCTATTTCGCCGCTGCCGATGCCGCTGCCCTTGCCGCTGATGTGCCGCACGCCGGTGGGACGCTGGACTTTGGTCCGGAGGCGGTCGGTGACACCGGCGTGATGGTCTTCCTGACTCCGCCGGGAGGAGGAACCACCGGCGTCTGGCAGCAGGGCTCCCACTTCGGTGCCGCCCGCACCGAGGAGCCCGGGGCGCTGGCCTGGGTGGAGCTTCTCACTCCCGAGCCGCGGGCCGCCGTCGGCTTCTTCCAGACTTTGTTTGGCCACGATGTGACCGAATATCCGCAGGACGACGGCGGAACGTACACGACGTTAGTGGTGGGCGGTACCGAAGTGGCGGGCATCGCCACCGTGCCCGAAGCCGAAGCCAACCTTGAACCGGGCTGGCAGGTGTATTTCGGTGTCCCCAGCGTGGCCGAAGCCGTCGCGGCGGCGCGGGCAGCCGGCGGCGTGGTCCTGGTCGAACCGGAGGACATCGAAGAAGCCGGAACCATCGCCACCCTCCGGGACCCGCAGGGCGGCGTCTTCAGCCTGCTGGAGGTCTAACCCGGCCGAGTGCTCCCCGCCAACAGATCGGGAGCCGGCGGGAGCACTCGATCGATGGGCCGGGCACTCGATGACGCTAGGCGTAGGCGTTGACCATCCGGACGGCGCCGCCGTCGACGCCCTTGGCGCCCTGGACGTAATCCGGGCCGCTCTTGACGACCGAATCGGAGTTTTCCCCGACGGTGCCCATGATCCACGAGGGCAGGCCGCGGGCATTCAGGTGGTCCACCGCGGCGTCGGCGGCTTCCGGGGAGACGATGGCGACCATGCCGACGCCGACGTTGAGGGTGCGTTCCAAGTCGGGGAGCGGGACGTTGCCCAGTTCGGAGACCAGCTTGAAGATGGCGGGCAGTTCCCAGCTGGCGCGGTCGACGGTGGCGAGCAGGCCCTGCGGCAGCACGCGGGCGAGGTTCGCGGCCAGCCCGCCGCCGGTGACGTGGCTGAAGCCGCGGACGGCCCGGCCGGCAGCGGAACCGTTGACCGGGAAGGCGCGGGCCAGGTCCAGGCAGTCCGCGGCGTACACGCGGGTGGGTTCGAGGAGTTCCTCGCCCAGGGTACGGTCGAATTCGGAGACGTGCCGGTCCAGGGCCCAGCCGGCGTGGTTGACCACCCGGCGGACCAGAGAGTAGCCGTTGGAGTGCAGGCCGGAGGAAGCCATGCCGATCACCACATCGCCGGCGCGGACGCGGTCCGGGCCGAGCAGGGAGTCGGCCTCGACGACGCCCGTGGCGGCCCCGGCGACGTCGTACTCGTGTTCGCCCAGCAGGCCCGGGTGCTCGGCGGTTTCGCCGCCCACCAAAGCGGTCCCGGCGACCGAGCAGGCGGCCGCGATGCCCCGGACAATGTCCGCGATGCGCTCCGGAACCACCTTGCCGCAGGCGATGTAGTCGGTCATGTAGAGCGGTTCGGCGCCCACCACGACGATGTCGTCCACCACCATGCCCACCAGGTCAAAGCCGATGGTGTCGTGGATGTCCATGGCCTGCGCAATCGCGACCTTGGTGCCCACGCCGTCAGTCGACGTCGCCAGCAGCGGCCGCTTGTAGGTCAGCAGCTTCGACACGTCGTACAGGCCGGCGAAACCGCCGACGCCGCCGATTACCGAGGAATTGTGGGTCGCCTTGACGGCGTCCTTCATGAGTTCGACGGCGCGGTCGCCCGCTTCGACGTCGACGCCGGCGGAAGCGTAGGTGATGCCGGTGCTCCCGGCGTCGTTCATGTCAGCGGCCGGGGAGGCGGAAGTCATACTGGCTCTTTCTTGTCGGCGCCGGGGGTAGTGGCTTCGTGGTGGATCTCGGGCACAAGGTCGGCCTCGGTGAGCAGTTCCTCGAACTCGGAGTCAGGACCGGGATCGCAGCCGGTGGCACCGGCTTTCTCGGCCGGGTCGGTCTGCGGCGAGATGGCATCGGCGCCGGCGGCATCAACGGCAACCGGAGCACCCGCAGGGGCCGGGGTTGCGGGCAGGCCGCCGAGGTCCGTGCGCTCCAGCAGGTTCTTGCCGAGCTTGTCCGCCGTGGGCAGTTCGATGGGGTACTTGCCGGTGAAGCACGCGGTGCAGAGCCGCTCGCGCGGCTGGCGGGTGGCTTCGATCATGCCGTCTTCGGAGATGTAGGCGAGGGAATCCGCGCCGATGGCCTGCGTGATTTCCTCGATGGTGGCGCCGTTGGCGATCAGTTCCGCACGGGAGGCGAAGTCGATGCCGTAGAAGCACGGCCACTTGACCGGCGGGGAGGAGATCTTGATGTGCACGCTCGCAGCGCCGGCCTCGCGGAGCATCCGCACGATGGCGCGCTGGGTGTTGCCGCGGACGATAGAGTCGTCCACCACCACGACGCGCTTGCCGCGGATCACGGACTCCAGCGCGTTGAGTTTGAGCCGGATGCCGAGCTGGCGCAGCGTCTGCGAGGGCTGGATGAAGGTCCGGCCCACATACGCGTTCTTGACGAAGCCGTGCGCGAACGGGATGCCCGATTCCTCGGCGTAGCCGACGGCGGCGGGGGTGCCGGATTCCGGCACCGGAATGACGATGTCCGCTTCCTGGGTGTTCTCCCGGGCGAGCTGCCGGCCCATTTCCACGCGGGACTCGTACACCGAGCGGCCGGCGATGGAAGCATCCGGGCGGGCGAGGTAGACGTACTCGAAGACGCAGCCGGCCGGCGTCGCCTCGGCGAAGCGCTGCGAACGGACGCCGTCCTCGTCGATCGCGATGAATTCGCCCGGTTCAATCTCGCGGATGAAACTCGCCCCGACAGTGGCGAGGGCGGACTGCTCGGAGGCGACCACCCAGCCGCGCTCCAGCCGGCCCAGCACCAGCGGGCGGATGCCGTAGGTGTCGCGGGCAGCGTAGAGGGTCCCTTCGTCCATGAAGACAAAGCAGAAGCCGCCCTTGATCTTGGGCAGCAGTTCCATGGCGGTCTGCTCGAGGGACACTCCCTCCTCGCCCTGCAGCAGCGCGGTGACCAGGGCGGTGTCGGAGGTGTTGCCCTGCTTCAGCTCCCCGGTCAGCTGAGCGTCTTTGCGGGCCACGATCATGGCTTTGAGCTCGGCGGTGTTGGTCAGGTTGCCGTTGTGTGCCAGCGCGACCGTGCCGGTGGCGGTGGCGCCGAGGGTGGGCTGGGCGTTGGCCCAGTGGCTCGCGCCGGTGGTGGAGTATCGGCAGTGGCCGACGGCGAGATGGCCGGTCAGGGTGTTCAGCGTGGTCTCGTCAAAGACCTGCGACACCAGGCCCATGTCCTTGTAGACGTTGATCCGCTTGCCGTCGCTGGTGGCAATACCAGCCGACTCCTGACCCCGGTGCTGCAGCGCGTACAGCCCGTAGTAGGTGAGTTTTGCTACTTCTTCGCCGGGAGCCCAGACGCCGAAGACGCCACATGCGTCCTGCGGGCCTTTTTCGCCAGAGAGAAGATCATGAGTGAGTTTTCCATCGCCGCGTGCCACTGGTCGATTATCTCACGTTGCGTGCAGGGTCTGTCCCGACGACTGCTTTGTGACCTGCTTGTGCTCGCCCGCTTACGCGCGGTCCCCGCCGTCGTTCTCGCCCTGGGTGTCCGGAACCGAGTCGGGGACGGACTCTACGACGGCGCGTTCAGCCTTGCGGACACTCAGCCGGTCCAGCACCAGTGCCACGGCGGCGCCCAGGGCTGCGCCGCCGGCGATGCAGAAGGTCAGGAAGAAGCCGAAGACGGAATTCGCGTCGTAGCCCTCGTCCCCCGGCAGGCCGTAGGCGATGACAGCCGCCACCACGACGCCCAGCAGGCCGCCAGCAATCAGGAACGGCACATACTTCGGAGCGCGCCGGACGGTGACGGCGCGTCGTTCGGGCACAACGGGGGTGTCTTCAGGAACCATGCCGTTAAGCCTACTGCCCCGCCGTGCCTCGGATTCGCGCCGGTTCGCCCCGGTTTTTCGCGCCGGATTCGGACAGGGGCTGCCCAGATCCGGGGTGCGGCTGTCCGATTCCGCGGCGGAAATCCGGAAGCCTAGCGGGAACGGGGACTACGGGGCAGACTTGTGTGCGGGGGAGGGTGCGGTCCGCGGACTGTAAGGACGCACCATGGCAGTTGCAGCGGACGACATCCGCGACCGGCAGCGCATTATTTGGGACCATTTCGCGGCCGGCTGGAAGAAGTGGGACGCGGCACTGCTCGGCTGGCACGGGCCCTTCGGCGACGCTGTGATCGAGGACGCCTGGCTGGGGCCGGATTCGGTGGTGCTCGACGTCGCCTCGGGGACCGGCGAACCCGGGCTTACGGCCGCGGCGCTGGTGCCGGAGGGCCAGGTCGCCATGGCGGACATTTCTGCCGGCATGCTGCACGTGGCCACCGAGAAAGCCGCTGGCCTGGGCCTGACCAACGTGAGCTTCAGTGTCTGCGACGCCGCAGGGTTGCCCTTTGAGGACGCGACGTTCGACGCCGTCCTGTGCCGCTTCGGGTTCCTGTACTTTCCGGACACGCGGGCCGCTCTTGCGGAAATGATGCGCACGGCAAAGCCCGGCGCGAGGATCAGCGCCGCCGTCTGGGGCCGGGCCGCCCAGAACCCCTGGGCCACCCTCGTGCTCGGCGCGCTCGTGCAGCATGCCGAGCTCGCGCGGCCGCCGGCCGGGATGCCGGGGGTGTTCCGTTGCTCGGCGCCGGGCTTCATGGCCCGGCTGTTCCGGCAGGCCGGACTCGTGGAGGTCACCGAGCGGACGGTCAGCACGGACCTGGTGCACCGCTCCCCGGAGAGTTACTGGGAGTTCATGCAGGACATCGCGACCATGGTGGCACTGGGGCTGGCGCAGGCGGACCGGGAAGCACAGGCCCTGATCCGTTCGGACGTGTTCCAGATGCTGGGGCGCTATGAGCACGAAGGCGCCGTCCGGCTGCGGTCAGCGGCGACCATCGTGGCCGGAACCCGGGTGTAGGCCGCTTTTCGCACCGGTTCCGGACAGCCGCACCGCGGACCCGGGGTGCGGCTGTCCGAAACCGGCGCGGATTTCGAGGATCGGCGCGGTTTCAGTGGCGGCAGGCCGGTCGTGTCTGCCGCGGGACGCCCATAGCCGAAAGGTAAGCCCCGAACCGGGCAGAGCAGGAGATCCCCTTCCAGGTCCAGCGGATCACCCTCCGCCCGGTCGCCCGAATCCGGTCTTCGCGGCGCTTCTCCTCAATGACGACGTCGGAGGCGGTGCGGCCCTGTAGGTACTCCGGCTTCTGGTATTTGACCAGGCCGTCGAATTCTCCGCAGAGCCGGTCTTCGCACCATTCGAAGTCGGGGCGGCCGGCAAAACCCCTGGCATCGAAGACTTCGGACTGGAGCGTCGGAGACTGGAAGCCGAGGCGGTGCATCAGGGCCCGGCTTACGGACTCTCCGGCCGAGCCCGACGCCGCATCCGCGAAGTCTAGGGCGGCACGGATGCGCCTGGCCGCCGAGGCGGAGTAGTTGGTCCCGATGCCGGCATCCAGCTCCGACTTGCTCAGCGGCGCCAGCCCGGGTTGAGGTTTCAGGACGTGGTCGAGGGCGGCAACCGCCTGTTCGAAAGACTCGAACGCCGCGAGGTCCAGCACCGTCTGGAGCCGGGAAGTGACCAGCAACCCGCGACGTTCGTCGACCTGCAGCAACCCGGCATCAGCGAAGTGCCGCCGGACGCCGGCCCGGGAGCGGCCGCCGCGGTCATCGAAGGTGCAGGCATGCACCAACAGTGAGCGGCCCAGTACTGGAAGATCCCACAGCGCGGCGGATGATGCCCGGCAAAACACGGTCCGGTTTTGCAAGGTCGACGCGGCTGCCTGAACCAGAAGCGGGTACTTGTCCCAGAATTTCAGCGCGTCCCACACAGCGGCGGGCGCGTAGACGCCCTGCCGGATCCGGCGCAACTCGCCCGCGGCAGCCCGGCGGGCAAGCTGACGGGTATCGCGGCCCAGACGTGCCGAGTCGCTGCTGAGGATGAAGTCGGTTCGGTCCATGCCCCGATGCTGTCCCGGGAATGCGACGCCGGCAACGGACTAAACAGCGGATGTGGAGAACCGCCGGAGTGGTTCGCGGTTTTCGTGGCGGTTCCGGACGGGCGCACCGCGGGCCCGGTGCGCGGCCGTCCGAAACCGGCGCGGATTTCCGGATACCGTGCGGACCCCTAGACGCCCAGTTCGGCTTTCAGTGCGGCGACGTGGCCCTCGGCCTTGACCTGGTACTGCGCGAGCTTGACCTTGCCCTCCGGATCAAGGACCACGGTGGAGCGAACGATGCCTTCGGTTACCTCACCGCGGACCAGTTTCTCGCCCCAGGCTCCGTAGGCCAGGGCGACGGCGTGGTCCTGGTCGGCGAGCAGTGGGAAGGTCAGCGCGAAGTCACCGGTGAAATGGGCGAGTGCTTCGGGGCCGTCGGGGGAGATGCCCAGCACTTCGTAACCCGAGCCCTGCAGCGAGGACAGGCTGTCACGGAAGTCGCAGGCTTCGGTGGTGCAGCCCGGGGTGGCCGCCTTCGGATAGAAGTACACGATGACGTTCTTGCCGCGGTAGTCAGCGAGCGACACCCGATTGCCCTCGGCATCGGGAAGCGTGAAGTCGGGGGCCGGGGTACCGGGCTGGAGCTTGACGGGGTTCTGGCTCATGGGAAGTCCTTCGGGAGGGCTGGAATGGAATCTGTGAGGCACAACACCGGGCGCTGATTCCCTATTCCGCGAGCGGCACCCGCGCCCCGCACCTGCCGGACCCGCGCTCGGGCCGGTCCGCCCTCAGGCCGGTCCGCTGATGACCCGGTTCCGCCCGGCCAGCAGCCCCACCAGGGAGAGGACCGCCATGATGCCCGCGGTCACGAGGAGCGGCAGCGTCCAGCCGTCGGTGAGGTCGTGAAAGGCGCCGAACAGGACCGGTCCCACCGCGCTGAGCCCGTAGCCGACAGATTGCGCCATGCCGGACAACGCCGCAGCCTGCGGGTGGTTCACCGTCCGGAGGCTGAACAGGGACAAGGCGACGACAATGAGGCTTCCGCAGCCGATGGCCCCCAGGACGATCCACAGCAGCACCAGGTCCGGCGCCAGCGTCAGCCCCAGGAACGTCGCCACCGTGAGCGCGCCGCTGGTGGAGGCCACCAGCCGCTGGTCGCGTCCGCGGTGAAGGATGCCGCCGGCGGCAAGGCTGGCGAAGACGCTGATCAGCAGGAACACAGACAAGTGGATACCGGCGGTGGTGGCGGGGACGCCGCGGCTTTGTTCGATGGTGGGCAGCCAGGCCATCAGGACGTAGAAGGCGATCGACTGCAGCCCCATGAAGATCGTCACCTGCCAGCCCAGGGCGGAGGACCAGGGCGACCGGTAGGTGGCCTTCGGGGCGGCAGCATGTGCCGTGCCCGTCCGGTGGCGGCGCAGCCAGGGCAGCAGCACCGCCATGGCAATCAGAGCCAGTCCCACCCAGATTCCCAGGGCCAGCCGCCAACCGGCCGGGGAGGTTTGGGCTACCGGGACGACGACGGCGGCCCCCACCGCGGCGAAGGCGGCCTGGGCGGCGGTATAGCCCCCGGTGACCTGACTGACCCGCATTGGAAAATCCCGCTTCACGAGCGAGGGCACCAGGACATTGAGGAACGCGATGGCCAGCCCGATCAGCGCGGTGCCGGCCCAGATCACCCCGGTCAGCGGCAGGGAGCGCAGCACGATACCCGCGGCGAGGATCAGCAGGGAGGTCCAGAGCGCCCGGTCAAGGCCCACCCGGTTGGCGAAGCCGGGCGCCAGGGGCGAGAAGACGGCAAAGGCAATGAGTGGAAGTCCGGTCAGGAACCCGGCTGCGGCACTGGAAAGCCCGAGGTCGGTGCTGATGTTCCCGAGGACGGGCCCCACGGTGACAAAGGAAACCCGCAGGTTGACGGCGATAAGCAGCACGCCGATGAAGGCGACGCCGATCCTGGCGGTACGGTCGGTCGTGTTCCGGGTGGCGGCGGGGGTCACGGCATGTCCCTCCGGCCGGAGGCGGCCCGGCTGGCGGGCTCGCTGGCAGGCTGGCCGAGCGCCCAGTCGAACGCGGTTTCCGCCGGCGCCTTGTATTCCAGGCCGATCCGGCCTTCGTACCCCAGCTCCCGGCTGCGGGCGATCCAGCCGGCCAGCCGAAGGCCGCCCGACCCCGGAGCGCCGCGGCCCGGGCTGTCGGCGATCTGGACGTGGCCGAAATCCCGGGCGTGCCGCTCGATGACCGCATCGACGTCGTCGCCGTTGACCGAAAGGTGGTAAAAATCGGCGAGCAGCTTGATGTTCGCCGCGCCCGTCTCCTGCCTGACCCGCGCCAGAACGCGGACGGCGTCGTCGGCCGTCAGGAGTGGGTAGCGGGGTGCGCCGCTGACCGGCTCCAGCAGCACTGTTCCGCCGCTGCGGCCCACAACGGCTGCCGCGGCGGCGAGGTTTTCGACGGCGAGTTCGTCCTGCTCCTCGGGGGAGTGCCCGTCCTGCCGGTTGCCGTAGAGCGCGTTGAAGGAGGTGCAGCCAAGCCGCGCGCCGATGCCGGCGACGACGTCGATGTTGTCCCGGAACTCCGAGCTGCGGCCGGCCCAGGAGACCAGACCGCGGTCCCCGGCAGGCATGTCCCCGGCGTTGAAGTTCAGCCCCGTGAGCCGGACGCCTGCGTCGGTGATGGCCCGTTCGAAGGCAGTGATCTCGGCGTCACCGGGAACGGAGTCCGCGAAGGGCCACCAGAACTCGACGGCGTCGAAACCCGCCGCTTTCACCGCCGCGGGACGTTCCAGCAGCGGCAGTTCGGTCAGCAGGATGGAGCAGTTCACGGTGTAGGACATGGGTTCTTTCGGGTGCAGGGCGGGACGGGCTACCGCCGCTTCCGCGGATCTTTCCGGGTGGCCAGGCCGACCAGCGCCCCGACGGCCACGCCAATCAGCAGCCCGGTGAAGGGTTTGTCCGCCGTGGCCACGCCGACGGCATAGCCGATGGCAGCACCAACCAGCATTCCGATCCACAGCGACTCGTACTTCACAGGCTCAGGCTAGCAAGCCCCAAGCCGCGCGGGCCCCCATCCAAGCCGCGCGGGCCCGCATCCGAGCCGCCCGGGCCCACATCTGAGCCTATAGTCGGAGCATGGAACAGCGCATCTTGGGCAAGACCGGACGGAACGTCTCCATCGTCGGGCTGGGAACCTGGCAGCTTGGAGCGGACTGGGGGACCGTGGACCCGGCGCAGGCTCGGGCCGTCCTGGACGCCGCCGCCGAAGCGGGGGTCACTTTCTTCGACACCGCGGACGTCTACGGGGACGGCCGCAGCGAGCAGGCCATCGGCGCTTTCCTAGCGGACAACCCGGGCCTGGACATCACCGTGGCCACCAAGATGGGCCGCCGCGCGGAGCAGCGGCCGGAGAACTACACCCTCAGCAACTTCCGCGAGTGGACTGACCGGTCCCGGCGCAACCTCGGCAGAGAGCAGCTCGATCTGGTCCAGCTGCACTGCCCGCCGAGTGCCGTCTACAGCAACGCCGAGGTCTACGATGCTCTGGACACCCTCGTGGCCGAGGGCGCTATCCGGAACTACGGCGTCAGCGTCGAGCGGACCGATGAGGCCCTCGAAGCGATCCGGCATGACGGTACCGCCACGGTGCAGATCATCCTCAACGCCTTCCGGCTCAAGCCGCTGGACGAGGTGCTACCCGCGGCACAGGCCGCCGGCGTCGGCATCATCGCCCGCGTGCCGCTCGCCTCCGGTCTGCTCTCCGGGAAATACACCGCGGACACGTCCTTCGCCGAGGACGACCACCGGAACTACAACCGCGCCGGGGCGGCGTTCGACGTCGGCGAGACTTTCTCCGGCATCGACTTCGCGGAGGGCCTCAAGGCCGTGGCGGAGTTCGAACAGCTGGTGCCCGACGGCGTCAGCACCGCCCAGGCGGCCATCGCCTGGATCGCAGCCCAGGACGGCGTGAGTACCGTCATTCCCGGCGCCCGGAACGTCGAGCAGGCCCGCGGCAACGCGGAGGCGGCGTCGGTCAGCGGCATCGACGCGACGTTCGACGTCGGCGTCCGCGAAATCTATGACCGCTACTTCCGCGCCTCGATCCACCCGCGCTGGTAGCCCGCTCTACTGGTAGGTTGCCGGGCCGGATCACTCCGGTGGGTACCAAATCCGCTCCCCGTCCACCCGCGCGAAGGAGGTCAGGGTGTGGGGCTTGGCGGACTTTTCCGTCATGATGTCCAGCACCTTGGCCTTCCGGACCAGCAGCGCGTCGCCGACCAGCGAGCGGTGGCAGCGCCAGGGGACGGCTTCGGCGCACATGATCGCCGCGTCGCTGTGCTTGCCGTGCTCCAGCAGCTGGCCAACGGCGTCAGCGAAGTCCTCGGTCTGCATGTAGTCCGCATAGCCCCGGAACGAGGCATTGCGCCAGGCGCCGTTGGGACTGTCCTTGGTGGTGTGCCGCAGCCCGCCCAGGGAGGCCATCCGCCGGTAGGTGATTCCGCTGGCCCGGACGCTCGCCGCCAGCTCATCGGTGTTGAACTGCGGGTTGTGCCGTGACTTCGGGACGGTCCGCACATCGATCAGCTTCTTGATCCCGTGGGCCTTGAGGATGCCGATGAACTCGTCGATGGGGTGCGTGGAGTGCCCCACCGTGAAGATAGTCGTGTCCGTCATGTCCCCCATGCTAAACGCCGGCGGCGGGGGCGGCGCGGATAGTCTGGTTGAGCTACGAGCTGCCAACGGAACGGGCACCAGCTATGACTTCACGCGCCATTGAGGACTTCGTCAACCGGCTCGCCGCCGTGGAGACAGGGCCAGCGTGCAACAACTTCTTTGACGACGCTGCACCCGGGAACGCCCAGCGCCGGCTGAACCTCGCCATCTACCTGCAGGAAATGCTCGACCGCTCCCCGAAAGTGCTGCTGGTCGGTGAGGCGCCGGGCTTCCGGGGCATGGGGATCACCGGCGTTCCCTTCACCAACAGGACCATGTTCGGCGGTCCAGCGAACCGGCTCGGGCTTTTCGGACCAGGCAAGGGCTACGTTGTGCCGCCGGACGCCGACGGAATTGCGGCGGAGCCGACGGCGACGGTGATGTGGGAGGTCCTAGCCGAGCTGGAGTTCCTTCCGCTGCTCTGGAGCGCCTGCCCCTGGCACACCCACCTGCCTGGCCGGCCGCTGTCCAACCGCACCCCCACCGCCGCCGAAGCGGCCCTCGGTTCCCCATTCTGGCAGGAGCTGGCCCGGATCTTCGCCGTCGAGGCGGTGGTGGCCGTCGGTAACGTGTCGCACCGCAGCCTGCAGCGCAGCGGCTTCGACGCCCCGAAAATCCGGCACCCTGCGCACGGCGGCCGGGCCGGGTTCAAGCGGGGACTGCAGGAACTGATCGACGCCGGCATGGCCCGTTAGGTTCGTCGGCAGGGTCGGTGGGTCGGCAGGTTAGGCAGGGTCGGCACGGTCGGCAGGGGAGCCCCCGGCGTCCGTGCCGGCCGGGCTAGGGTGGAAGGACGTTTTGATCCGTGGATGAAAGGCAGGACCATGACTGATCCGAACCAACCGAGCACCGATCCCGCCGACCTGCGCGGACCGGGCGACCCGGACGCCGTCGAAGTCCGCCAGCCGCACGCCGAACCGGGGCAGGCCGGCAACATCCGTGACGAACAAATGACCCATGCCGCCGGAACGGTGCCCGCCGCCTATGTCGGGTCCGGCGACCCCGGAGCCGAGGACAAGCCGGAAGACGCCGTTGACGCCGGCACCTGGGACGACGAGGTGTAAGAGACCGTCGCCATGACCGGGTGACAGCAAGTTCAAAGTTCTTCCATAGGTCGTACCGCTAGCTTGAGCCGCTATGGAAGAGAGCATGACCTGGCACGGGCACACCGGCCCGCGGCACGTACGGGCGGATCGGCGCAGCACCGCCCTGTTGCCGGTCGCAGTTACTGCCCTTTTGGCAATGGGGCTAGCCCTCGGCGGCTATTCGGCCGCGCACCCCCGTTCGACGGCGGCCGCGGCCGGAACCGTAACCGGAACCGTGACAAGCAAGCTCGCACCGGCCGGCGCTGCCGTTCAGGCCGCCGGAACTGCCGTCCTCGCAGCCGGGGCTGCCGCTGGCACCGCAGCGGGAACCGGCGCTGCGGCCGCAGGAGCGGGCACCGCAGCCCTGCACGCCGCCGCCGGAACCATTGACCCGGAACTTGAGACGGAGATCAACGGCATCATTGACGCCAGTCCTGAGTACCGGATCGGGGTGGCCCTAGTGGACCTATCGGGCGGCTCCGATGCGGAGGTTCACCGGTATGGGAGCGAGGACCCCTTCGTGGCGGCCAGCACCGCCAAGGTGCTGGCTGCGGAGGCATTTTACCACCAGGTCGACATCGGCGCAGCCTCGCTGGACGAACAGCTGGGCGACTACTCCGCGGCCTTCCAGCTGCAGGCGATGATCCAGCAGAGTGATAACGACTCCTGGGCGCTGATCATGGACGCCGTGGGCCACGCGGAACTGACGGACTATGCGGCGTCGCTGGGCGTGCAGTACAGCCCCGAGAGCAACGCGCTCACGCCGTCGGACATGGCCCGGATTCTGGCGGGGCTCTACCGCGGAACGCTGCTGGAGGCCAGGGATGCCGCGCAATTGCTTTCCGCCATGCAGGACACGAACGATGAGACACTGATTCCCGCCGCGGTTCCCGCCGGCGTCACCGTCTTCCACAAGTACGGCGCGCTGGACGGGGAACTGCACGATGCCGCCATCCTCGCCAAGGACGGGCAGGCGTACGCCCTCGTGGTTTACACCAGCGGTGACGACCTGAGCAGTGCCCCGGAGCGCACGGACATCATCCACCGGATAGCGGCCGCGGTAACGGACGCCGTGTTCTAGACGCGCTTCGCCGAGTCCGCACCGGAAACGGACGGGCGCACCGGAAACGGACAGGCGCACCCCGGGCCCGGGGCGCGCCTGTCCGAAAGCGGCGCGAAAAGCCCGGCTACTTCGCCAGGAACCCCAGCAGCGCCTCGTTGACCTCGGCGGCGTGGGTCCACAGCATGCCGTGCGGGGCGCCCTCGATCTCCACGTACTCCGCGTCCGGCAGCGCCTTCGCGAAGCGGCGGCCGGTAACGTCGATCGGCAGGATCTGGTCCGCGGTGCCGTGCACGATCAGGGCCGGGACGTCGATCTTGGCCACGTCTGCGCGGAAGTCGGTGAGCCAGGTGGGCTGTGCGGCCGCCGACGCCGTCGGGCCGCCCGAGGTGGCGAGGTTCCAGCCGGCCCGCATCACTTCCTCGCTGAGCCGTGGCGTGCCCAGGAAGGTGTCGCTGTTGTAGAAGTTCTTGAAGAAGTCGGTGAAGAAGGCGTATCGGTCGGCGGTGACTGCCTCCATCAGGCTGTCGAACACCGACTGCGGGGCGCCTTCCGGGTTGTCCTCGGTCTGCAACAGGTAGGGTTCCAGCGAGCCGAGGAACACGGCCTTGGCCACCCGTGCCGAACCGTAACTGCCCAGGTAGCGGCCCACCTCGCCGGTGCCCATCGAGAAGCCGACCAGCACGGCGTCGTTCAGGTCCAGGTTTGTCAGCAGCGTATTGAGGTCAGCGGCGAAGGTGTCGTAGTCGTAACCCTCGGTCGGTTTGCTGGACTGGCCGAACCCGCGCCGGTCGTAGGTGATGACGCGGTAGCCGGCGGCCAGGAGCGCGGCCGTCTGCTTCTCCCAGGACGATCCGTCCAGCGGGTAGCCATGGATCAGGACCACCGGCTGTCCGGACCCGTGGTCTTCGTAGTAAAGCTCGACGTCGGTGCTGTTCTCGGTTCCAACCTTGATGTATGCCATGAAGCGGTCCTCTCGGTACGGTCTGGAGTCAATCCGCGGGCTGCCCTCCCGGGTCCCACTGTAGGAAAGCAACGCCCAAGGGGTGCGGCCTGTTCCATGAATTTGGTCCGCATACCCCCTGGGGTATAGTGGAGGCACGAAACCTACCAAAGGGGAACAGCATATGTGCCGACAGGTTGCATGCAAGAAGTGCGGTAAGACCACGTGGGCCGGCTGCGGCCAGCACGTCGACCAGGTTATGCGCGGCGTCAAGAGCGCCGACCGCTGCAAGGGCCATGCCGACGAGCCGAAAACCGGCTTCTTCGCCAAGTTCTTCGGCCGCTAAAGCCTGCCCGTGTCCGGGCGGCGGTAAGGCTCCCGCTGCCCGGCAGCTGGCTGCCCGGGTTGTGGACACTGTCAGCAAAGGGTGAGGCCTGACCACTAGGCTGGCAGCTATGCCAAGGAAAATTTCAGTCAGCCTGCCGGACTCCAGCCTGCGGGAATACCTCAAACCCCACCCCGACGTCACTGTCCTCGAATGGGACCTGACCGGGGAACCGCCCCAGTCCCGCCTCGACATCGTGGTGCCGCCCTACATGGGCGGCCAGGGAGTCCTGCGAGGACTGGAAGCCGTGGAGACCGGGCTGGTGCAGAGCCAGTCGATCGGTTACGACGGCGTGGAGGAGTTCCTGCCTGCCGGCCGGACGTACGCCAACGCCGCCAGTGTCCACGAGGCATCCACCGCTGAGCTGACCGTGGCCCTGATCCTGGCCAGCCAGCGTGAGCTGCCGAGGACGCTGCAGAACCAGCGCGAACGCCGCTGGGAAGCCCGTCCGACTGCCAGCCTGGCGGACCAGCGCGTCCTGATCATTGGTTACGGCGGCGTCGGCAAGGCGATCGAAGACCGGCTGCTGCCGTTTGAAACCACCGTGGCCCGCGTGGCCAGCAAGGCGCGGTCTGACTCACGCGGTCCCGTCCACGGCATCGACGAGCTGCAGGCCCTGTTGCCGGAGCACGACATCGTGGTGGTCGTGGTGCCGCTCAGCGACTCCACCCGGCACCTCGTCGACGATACGTTTCTTGCCGCCATGCCCGACGGCGCCCTGCTGGTCAACGTGGCCCGCGGACCGGTCGCGGACACCGATGCCCTGGTCAAGCACACCGGCTCCGGCCGGCTCCGCGCCGCGCTGGACGTCACCGATCCCGAGCCGCTGCCCGAGGACCACCCGCTGTGGGACATCCCCGGCGTCATCATCAGCCCGCACGTCGGCGGGGCGAGCGCAGCCATGCGTCCTCGGATGGGCAGGCTGCTGCAGCGGCAGATCGAGTTGATGCTCGCTGATGAGCCGCCGTTGAACGTGGTGCTGGGCGGCTAAGCCGAAAGGCTAGGAACCAGGCTGCCGGGCGCCGTCGGGCGGGGTGCTATCGCCCCGTCCGGCGGTGTCCACCACGCAGAACCGATTGCCTTCCGGATCGGCCAGGATGACGTAGTCCGCGTCCGCCGGCCGCTTGCTCCATTCAACCTTGGTGGCGCCGAGGTCCAGGAGGCGCTGCACCTCGGCGTCCTGGTCCTCCGTGTAAAGGTCCAGATGCAGACGCGGTGGGACCTGCACGGCGGCCGGTACGTGGTCCAGGGAAATGCACGTGCCACCCCCTCCGGGCGGCTGCAGAATCACGAAACCGTCGTCCGGCTCCCGCCGCGGCTCGTAGCCCAGGGCGGCCTGCCAGAAACTCATTTGCCGTTCCAAGTCATCCACCCGGATCACGACCGAGCCGATGCTCAACATCGCCCTAAACGCTCCGCCAGTCGTGCCCGGTGATGTGGGAGCCGGCCTGCGGTCCCATCTGGAGCATGCCGCCGTCGACCGCCCAGGTGGCTCCGGTGACATAGCTCGAGGCCGGGGAGGCCAGGAAGGCGATGACGGCCGCCACTTCCCGGGCGTCACCGGGCCGGCCGAGGGGAACGCCGGGCCGGTCGGCCTGCGTGGGGTCTTCGTCCGTCTGCCCGGTCATGGGAGTGGCGATCTCGCCGGGTGCGACGTTGTTTGCCGTGATGCCGTGCTCGGCGAGTTCCAACGCCATGGTCTTGATCAACCCGCCCAGGCCGTGCTTCGAGGCGTCATAGGCGGCGGCCCCCACCCGGGGCTGGAGCTCGTGGACGCTGGTGACGGCGACGATGCGGCCGCCGCGGCCCTGCTTCACCATGTGCCGCGCGGCGGCCTGCAGGCAGACGAACGCGCCGTTGAGGTTGGTGTTGAGGGTCTGCATCCAGGTGTCCAGGTCAAGGTCAATGAATTTGGTGCCGTCGCCGGTGCCGGCGTTGTTGACGTACACGTCCACGCTGCCCAGTTCCTTGGCCAACTCATCTATGGCGGCTGCGGCTTCGCGGACCTCGGTGGTGTCCAGGCGGCGAACCACTGCTTTGCGCCCGAGGCTCCGGATCTCTTCGGCCGTCGCTTCCGCGCCCTGCTGGTCGGTGTGCCAGGTGACGCCGACGTCGAGCCCGGCTTTCGCCAGCGCCACCGCCGTCGCGCGGCCTATGCCGGAGTCGGATCCCGTGACGATTGCCGTTGCAGGCTGAAAACTGGTCGTGTCTTCCATCGCACATCCTTTCGTGAGGGTGGGCCGTGAGCCGTGAGCCGTGGTCGCGAACCAGGCAGGCTTTCACGCTAGGCGCGCCGGGGCGCGACGCGCAAGGGCTGCCCCGGACCGGCCCCGGCCGTTGGCGGTGGCACTAGCGGCTCCCGTCGGCCCGGCGCATCGCCGCCGACCGGAACACCGCGGCCTGCTGCGCGGCCGGGCTGAGCCGGTGGCTGGCGAGCTGGGCGAGGAGGATCCTGCGTTTCGGGTGCCAGCCCGTGACCCCCGACGCCGGGCACCCGGCGGAACCGGTCAAGGCTCCGCAGCCGGTGCTGGCGCACTAGCTTCTCAACCTCCGCATTCTCGAATATAAAAAAGGGCGGGTCCTCCGGTTTTCACCGAAGGACCCGCCTTTACTGGTGCTATTTACGTTGACTTACTTGACGGCGACAAATGCTTTGTCGGCCACCATTCCCGGCCGAATAGCGAGGACGCCCTGGGCGGCAGTGGCTGACGGCACTTCGATGGCTTTGTTGCCGGTGGCTGTCCCGCCCTTGTAGAGCGCGCTGGTCGTGTCAATCGGTTCAGGCGCCATGACCAGCTTGTCGAGGCCGTTGATTGTCTTGCCGTCCGGCGTGACGTACTCGACGGAGACGAATGCGGGCATCTGTCCGTTGGCGTCGTTGCCGATGTAAGTGGCCGAGAAGTTCACGAGGATGTACTCGGAGCCTGCGGCCGGCGGCTTGTTGTAAGTGTCGGCCGCCATTACAGCATCAGTTGCGGCGAGCTTGACCGAGTTGACGACGATGCGCCAGTCCTTGGACTCCACGGCGGAACCAATCGGGTTCGGGTTTTCGCGGGTGCCGACTTTGCTGCCACTGTTGCCTGCGGGCGCGGCATTCGTGGAGGTTGCCCCGGAGGGCTGAACGACCTTCGTCTCGCCGCTGCCCACTGCGTTACTAAATGATGTGGCGACAACCGAAGTAAATACGACGACGCCGACGATGGTGCCCACTACGGAGATGATGAGGGCGGCGATACCCATCCCCTTGGCCTTGTCCTTGAAGAACAAGGAAACAATGGCAAGGATGAAGGCAATCGGAAGCAGAATCCAACCGATGATCAATGCACCGGGGACGCAAGCAAAAATAAATCCGACGATCGCCGCAATAAGGGCAATCAGCCCGACGACATTCCTCGGTTTCTTTGCCTTTGTCGGCTGCTGTACAGGTGCTACGGGTGGCGCCCCGTGTCCGGCTTGTGCGGTGGACGGCTGCTGCGGTTCGTGGGGCGCGGTCTGCTGTGAGCCCACCCCAGGGAGCTCTGAATTTGTCATAACTCAAACTATTTCAGAGGGGTATGACAACAAGCGTTTCCCGACACAGATGAAGTGATAACGAATTGGCATTCAAATTCCACCCTGCCCCCGCCCGGCCTCCGGTCGTAAACTGACGGACGGGCGCGGGGTCCGCGATGCCGGTTGGCCATGGCGGCCGGCCGGAACCGCTGGCATGTGCCCCCGAATGACCGAACGGCCCGGCTGTCCCACCAGGGCCGCCATCGAGAGCTACGGAAAGGGTCACGGACGCCAAAGCCGTGAGAGCACCATTGCGGGCTTCGCGCCCCGCGGCCGGCCGGTGGTTCTGGGCGTTCCTCAGGAATCCCTCGAGGCCAGCGCCGCCAGCTTGGTGATGGGCAGCAGCTCCGAAAACGGGCACGCCTCCGGCCTGCGAAGGACTCCGAGTACACGCTCCGACTCTCCGCCCTCACCGGGTTCCGGCCCATGGTCGAACGTACCCGCTGGAGAAGGCCGCAGAGGCTTCGACCACATGATGTCCGGGAAGGCGCGCTTCCGCGTGGCCCTGGCCACCGACGGCGCCCACTGAGCGGTTGTAACTGCAGGGCTCCCTTCCCGGGGTACTCGCGGTGACAGGAGGCAGGAGACCTTGACGGCTTCCTGCCTCGTTCGCGTTTATCCAAGCCGTAGTTGGACATGCGCTCAGCGCGACATCAAGCCTTCAGCCTAGCCCGAGCCGCCGTGCAGGCGCTGGGTAGGGGTGCGCAGTTCGCGGGCCAGGAACCGGTACAGCCCGACGGCCAGGGATACCAGACCCAGGACCAGGAATTTGATCAGGAGCACAGCAAGGGCAACCGCGCCGGTGATGAGCAGCAGCAGGCCAAGGGGGACCAGCAGGGGCAGATAGATGAGGAAGGCGCCGAACACCGCCGCGAGGTAGCCGCGCTGCGTATGTCATGATCGTGGCCTGATCCATCGAAAATCCTGTCGAAAAGACACGGCGTCGGCGGTGCTGCACGGCGATAGATTGTTAATAGCACCGCCCTATCGGACCAGCAAGAGCCCGCGGAATCCGCCCTGAGAGGAACGCCTTCCCTTCCAAGCATCCGGACGTAAACTGACATTCGAACCACCGGGGGAACCGTGCGAGATGCGGCGGGAACCGTGCGCCACGACGGGTAATCCGCGCATGAACTGGAGGCCGGATGCTCTGGAAACTGCTCGTCCAATACCTGCGGCCGCAGCGCAGGCTGTTGCTCGCCGTCGTCGTCTTCCAGCTGGCCGCGTCTATCGCCTCGCTCTACCTGCCCACGTTGAACGCCGACATCATCGATAACGGCGTGGCGCGCGGGGACACGGACTACATACTACGCACCGGCGGTGTGATGCTGATGATCACCCTGTTGCAGATCGCCTGCACCATTGCTGCCGTCTACTTCGGTGCGAAGGCCGCGATGGCGCTGGGCCGGGACGTGCGCGGGGCGATCTTCACCCGGGTGGCCGAGTTCTCCGAGCAGGAAGTCACCCGGTTCGGCGCGCCCAGCCTGATCACCCGCTCCACCAACGACGTCCAGCAGGTCCAGCAGTTGGTGCTGATGTCCGCCACCCTGATGGTCACCGCCCCCATGCTGAGCATCGGCGGCGTCATCATGGCCATCCGGCAGGACGTGCAGTTGTCCTGGCTGATCGCCGTCAGCGTGCCGGTGCTCCTCATCGCTGTGGGCTTGATCGTCTCCCGGATGGTGCCGCTGTTCCGGCTGATGCAGACCCGGATCGACACGGTCAACCGGGTGCTGCGTGAACAGCTCACCGGCATCCGCGTGGTCCGCGCGTTCGTGCGTGAGGACATCGAGACCGCGCGCTTTGGCCGGGCCAACGAGGACGTCACGGACACCGCGCTGCGCGCCGGGCGGCTGATGGCGCTCGCGTTCCCCACCGTGATGCTGGTGCTCAATGTCTCCTCCGTGGCGGTGATCTGGTTCGGCGCGTTCCGGATTGAGGACGGCTCCATGCAGGTGGGCACGATGATCGCGTTCCTGAGCTACCTGATGCAGATCCTGATGTCCGTCATGATGGCCACCTTCATGGCGATCATGATCCCGCGCGCGGCCGTTTCCGCGGACCGGATCGGCGCGGTGCTGGGCACCGAGTCCAGCGTCCGGCCGCCCGTGCATCCGGTCAGCATCTCCGGTGCCGCCCGCGGTGAGCTGGAGATGCGCGACGTCGGATTCGCCTACCCGGGTGCGGAGGCGCCGGTCCTCTCGGACGTGGACTTCACTGCCCGAGCCGGGCAGACGACGGCGATCATCGGGGCCACCGGGTCGGGCAAGACCACGCTGGTGAACCTGATGCCGCGGCTCTTCGATGCGACCTCCGGGTCTGTGCGGATCGACGGCGTGGACGTCCGCGAGCTGCACCCGGACCTGCTCTGGGGGCACATTGGCCTGGTCCCGCAAAAGCCCTACCTGTTCTCCGGCACGGTGCGCAGCAATCTGCTCTACGGCAAGCCGGACGCCTCCGAGGAGGAACTCTGGCAGGCGCTGGCGATCGCCCAGGCCGAGGACTTTGTCCGTGAGATGGAGGGCGGCCTGGACGCGCCGATCTCGCAGGGCGGCACCAACGTCTCCGGCGGGCAGCGGCAGCGGATCGCGATCGCCCGGGCGCTGGTGAAGCGACCCGAGCTGTACATCTTTGACGACTCGTTTTCCTCGCTGGACACCGCCACGGATGCTCGGCTGCGGCAGGCGCTCAAGGACCACACCGCCGGTGCGACGCTGGTGATCATCGCCCAGCGGGTGTCCAGCATCGCGGTCGCTGACCAGATCCTGGTGCTCGACGACGGCAGGATCGTCGCGCACGGCACGCACGAGGAGTTGCTGGAGACCTCGGAGACGTACAACGAAATTGTGAACTCCCAGCTGGCAGCGGAGGAAGCGGTATGAGCAAGGTCGAGTCCCCGACGGCGGGCGGCGGCCCGGGCGGCTCGCGCGGCGCGGGCGGGGCCCGCGGCGCGGGCGGGGCCGCAGCGGGCGGAGAGCCGCGCTCCGGTGCCGGCGCACCCGGGGCTGCGCAGGAGGCCCCGCTGCGGATTCCCCGGCCGCGCGGCGGCCCCGGCCACGGCGGCCCGTTCGCCGGGATGAACGTCCCTGCCGAGAAGGCGATGAACTTCGGCCCGTCCGCGGAGCGGCTGCTCGGCGAACTCCGCCCCGAACGGCTCTGGCTGGCGCTGGTACTGGCCCTCGCCGTCGTGAGCGTGGCGCTTTCGGTGATCGGGCCGCGTCTGCTCGGTGAAGGGACCAACCTGATCTTCGCCGGCGTCGTGTCCAAACAGCTGCCCGCCGGGGTGAGCAAGGCGCAGCTGATCGCGCAGCTGCGGGCCGCGGGGGAGAACCAGAAAGCGGACATGCTCAGCGCCATGGCGCTCACGCCCGGCACCGGCATCGACTTCGCCGCGCTGTCCTCGGTGCTGCTGTGGGCGCTGGTGCTGTACGTGCTGGCGTCGGCGTTTATGTGGATGCAGGCATATATCCTCAACGGCGTGGTGCAGCGGACCGTGTACCGGCTGCGCGAACGGATCGAGGCGAAGATCAACAGGCTGCCGCTGCGCTACTTCGACACCGTGCAGCGCGGCGAACTGCTCAGCCGGGTGACCAACGACGTTGACAACATCTCCCAGAGCCTGCAGCAGTCCATCAGCCAGGCGGTGACCTCGCTGCTGACCGTCGCCGGGGTGCTGGTGATGATGGTCATCCTGTCGCCGACGCTGGCGATCATCGCCCTGGTGACCATCCCGCTGACCCTGGTGACGACTGCGCTGATCGCCAAGCGCTCACAGAAACTGTTCGTGGCGCAATGGAAGAACACCGGCGAGCTGAACGGCCAGATCGAGGAGACCTACACCGGACACGCGCTGGTGAAGGTCTTCGGCCGGCAGCGCGAGGTGGAGGAAACATTCCGAAAGAAGAATGTGGAGCTGTACCAGGCCAGCTTCGGTGCGCAGTTCATTTCCGGGCTGATCATGCCGGCCATGACGTTCATCGGGAACCTGGTTTACGTGGGGATCGCTGTGGTGGGCGGGCTGCAGGTGGCGTCCGGGGCGATGCAGCTGGGCGATGTGCAGGCGTTCATCCAGTATTCGCGGCAGTTCACCCAGCCGCTGGCCCAGCTGGGCTCGATGGCGAACCTGCTGCAGTCCGGCGTGGCCTCGGCCGAGCGGGTGTTCGAGCTGCTGGACACTGAGGAGCAGTCGCCTGACCCGGTTCCGGCCGTGGCACCCGACGGCGGGCGGGGGCGGCTGGTGTTCGAGGACGTGTCCTTTGCCTACTCTCCGGACAAGCCGCTGATCTCTTCGCTGTCTCTGGTGGCGGAGCCGGGGCAGACCGTGGCGATCGTGGGGCCGACCGGGGCAGGCAAGACCACGCTGGTGAACCTGATGATGCGCTTCTACGAGCTCGATGCCGGGCGGATCACGTTGGACGGCGTGGATGTCGCGGCGATGTCCCGGCACGAGCTGCGGTCGCGGATGGGCATGGTGCTGCAGGACACCTGGCTGTTCGGCGGGACCATCCGGGACAACATCGCCTACGGCCGGCCGTCGGCCACGGAAGCGGAGATCCTGGAGGCGGCGAAGGCGACCTACGTGGACCGGTTCGTGAAGTCCCTGCCGCAGGGCTATGACACCGTGCTCGACGACGAAGGTTCCAATGTCTCGGCGGGGGAGAAGCAGCTGCTGACGATCGCCCGGGCATTCCTGGCCCGGCCGTCGGTGCTGATCCTGGACGAGGCTACATCGTCTGTGGATACCCGGACCGAGGTGCTGGTGCAGAAGGCGATGAGCGCGCTGCGGTCCGACCGCACCTCGTTCGTCATAGCCCACCGGCTTTCCACCATCCGCGACGCCGACCTCATCCTGGTGATGGAAGCCGGCCAGATCGTGGAGCAGGGGACTCACGCGTCATTGTTGGAGGCCGGTGGCGCGTACGCCGCGCTGTACGAGGCGCAGTTCGCGGCTCCCGTGGCGGAGGTCTAAGGGGCGTTAGGCTGCGGGAAGCTAATGACGGAGGGCTTCAACGCTCCTAAAATTTGCAGTGCAAGGCGCGGGCCGGAAACGGCGGGTAACAACCTGGACTAGTGCGCTGGCCGTGTTGGGCGCAAGGCTCCCCGGAGTCATACCGGTGATCCAGGTGGCCCGTGCCCTGCCCTAGTCGCTGCCGGGCCACGGCAGGCAGACCTGTTGAAGCGCCGAGCCTCTGTCTAGACTTGAATTGCGCCCGAGCAGACGCACGAATTCTTCTCGAAAGGGCAAGGATCATGACAGACCGCAGCGACTCCGAATCGCCGGAAGAGGCACCCCAAAAACCGGCATCGGGCAAACACGAGGCCCTGGGCGGGCCGGCTGAAGGTATCAACCAAGACGCTGTGTCCCAGGACCAGCAAATGTCGTCCGGCTTCGACGCCCTGGCCGATGATTCCCGCAGCGGTGCGGACGTCCGCGAAGCGGTCAACGTCGCGGAGGCGGGCACCAGCGCGGAAGGCGACCATGCGCATCCGGAACGGGCCAAGAGCGGCGAGGCGCCCGTCGAGCAAGTCTACAACGATCCGGCAATGACGGAGGGACAGCGGACCGGAACCGGCGCCGCAACCTCGGCCGCCGGCGCTGCGCCCGGACCATCCCCGGCTGAGGCGGGATCCGGCGGCGCTCAGTCCGTTGTCGGCGCCCGGGAGTCGGACCGACGCGCCGCCGGTGAGCCGCCGGCTGCAGGGCCGCCCTTCGAAACGGGGGAGTCTGGCCAGCAGGCAAAACAGCAGGGCCACTCCGAGTGAGGGCCTAGCGCCGACCCGGCGCCGTCGGGGGCAAGGATGCTTGCCTCAGTTTGTGCGGACTCGTCTGGTCTTGCGCGGCGAGCGCTGCCGCGAGGCCGGTCCGAGGTGTGGCACCGCGCAGATCAGCGAGTGAAGAGGCAGCGTCCTGCCGCGTACGTGGCGCTGATCTTCCAGTCGGAGTCGAATAAGGCAAGGTCGGCTTCGTATCCCGGTGACAGCAGCCCCAGGGTGTCCTGCAGGTTTAGCAGCCGGGCTGGAGCGAGAGTCAACGCTTCAACCACAGCATTCTGGCCAATGTTGTTGCTAATCCCCAGTCGCAGCGCGTTATCGAGCGTCAGCGTGGAACCGGCCAGTGTGCTTGTTCCCGCCAAGACCGCCCTGCCATCGCCAGCTTCGACGTGCAGTTCGCCGAGTAGATAGGATCCGTCCGGCGCGCCGGCAGCGGCCATGGCGTCGGAAACGAGCACCACCCGGCCGGCCGCAAGCCGGAACACCATGGCAGCTACTCGCGGATGGACATGGATGCCGTCCAGGATGAGCTCCATATAGGCGTCCCGATCGAGGGCGGCGATGATGGGACCGGGTTCTCGGTGGTGGATCCCTGGCATGGCGTTGAACGCGTGAGTCAGCATCGTTGCGCCTGCCTCGAAAGCGGCGAGGGAAGTCTCGTAGCTCGCCTCCGTATGTCCGATGGCGACGCGCACCCCGGCCCGGGAGAACTCTCCGATCGCCTCGAAAGCTCCTGGCTGGTCCGGGTCAATCGTGACCTGCCGCAGTGTTCCACGGCCCGCCTCAATGAGCTGACCGATGTCGGTGTCCGCGGGAGCGACCAGATGCTGCGCGCTATGGGCTCCTCTCCGTTCCTTGGCAAGAAACGGCCCTTCCAGGTGACTGCCCAGAACCAAAGGCGATGTAGCGGCGAGCTCAGCGACCATTCTGAGGTTGGCCATGAGTTCGGGTACGGGGTTGGCCACAAAACTCACGACGGCGCGGGTGGTCCCATGGGTGTGGTGGGCTGCCAGCGCCGCCATGATGGCCTGCGGGCCCTGTTCGTTGCTGTACGTACCACCGCCGTGGAAGTGGACATCGATGAACCCGGGCGTGACATACCCGCCCCGGCCCTCCACCACGGCCGTCAAAGGAACAGCGGCGCTCTGCCACGAATCACCCTGTCCCAAGTCCTGGATTCGGCCAGCGGCCACGCTGATCCACGCGTTCTCAATGGTCTTGGTGGCGTCGACGGCTGTGACATCCCGGATTAAGAAGGATTTGTCGTCGATATGTGAAGGTCGGTCGTTCATTAGTCTGCATTCTTCTCTGCCGAGGGCTCGGGCGGTGACTTTTTATGGACGGTCAGGGGCGCTATGAGTGCCGTCAGAAAGGCGGCCGTAACTAGGATCCGGGAGGCTCCCGGGCGCAAGGTGACCGAGAGGAGCACGGCCGGAATGCCTGCCCCGCCTGCCGCCCCAATGGCGACCAGCAGCCCGACCGCCTTCTTTGCGTCGTAGATCTTGACCCGGGAGAGCCCAATGCCGAGAACTAGTGAGTACGTCGGGCCGAGGGACAAGATGGCAACGCCGGAGAAGACCATGGCCAACCCCGGGTTTACCTGCCTGACCAATCCCGCTGCGGCAAAGCACGCCACGGCCAGTGTGCACGCGACGGTAAGTAGCGCTGACGGAGTCACTGATGACTTGAGTATGCACCATGCCGCATACCGGCCGGCGGCCATCAATACCCAAAATACTGAAGTGCCTGCCGCCGCGGTGTGGGGGTCCAAAGCAAGAACATCCGTCGCGATGACCGCTGACCAGCCCGAGAATACTGTTTCGATGCCCACGTAGACGAAGAGGGCTGCCGCTACGGGAGCCAGCAGGACGAGCAGGGACTTTGCAGGGGACCCGGTGCGGGTTTCGGCGGCAAGGTTCTCGGGCTCAGTTTTTCCCGCCTTGGGCACCAGGCGGTGGAAGAGAACCGTGGCCACATGAATGAGCGCAATTGAAGCAAGCAAGGGAGCAGGGCTCGCACCGACTAAGCCTGAGACGATGAACAGCGGCCCGGCGGCCCCGACGAAGGCAACTGTCCCGGTGAGGGCTGACAAAAGTCTGGCTGTCCCGGCGCGCGGCAAAGACACGAGCCAGCACACTTCCACTGGCTTCGCATAACCCGAATCCAACGCCGGCGACCATCGCCGACATTGCGAAGGCAGGCCCGTCTGGTGCAAGCGGGAGTGCAACGAGAGCAGCAGCTTGAAGTGCCGATCCAGTGCTAAGGACGGCTGACGGCGACATTGCCCGCAGCAGAATTGCGGAGAGCAGCACGCCCGCCATCAGGCCGAAGAAGAGCGCAGGAACAACACCAAGGTAGTCCGCTGTGGAGGCGTGGACGTTATGGGCGCTAAGGGGAATGCTCGCTGGGATTACGGAAGCCGTACCGCCCATGCCGGCGAAAGCGGTGAACAGCCCCACCTTTGCAGTCCGCTGTAGCGGTACCTCTGAGGCCGGGTTCAGTCGATTCGGACTCGGGAGGGACGCCCGAAGGGCGTCATCTCCAACGTTACGGTGGGCCACTACGGTAGCGCTTTTGCGTTCATGCGCCCGTCTTGGCGGCAGGAATAGCTGCGAGGAGTTCCCGGGTGTAATCCGCGACGGGGCGGTCGAAGATGTCTGAGGGGCTGCCGCTTTCAATGATTTTGCCGCGCTGCATGACGTGTACCGTGTGGGAGATCATGCGGACGACGGCGAGGTCGTGACTGATGAAGAGGTAACTGACGTTTAGCTCTTTCTGGAGCTCCGCCAGCAGGTCCAGCGTCTGGGCTTGAACGAGAACATCGAGGGCGGAGACGGCCTCATCGAGTACGACAAGTTCGGGAGAGAGCGCTAACGCGCGGGCGATCGCGACACGCTGCCGCTGACCGCCGGAGAGCTCATGGGGCAGACGCTCAGCAAGGTCTGCAGGCAGGGCGACCTGGTCCAGCAGCTCAAGGCACCTTCTTCGGCGTGCGTCCTTCGTTCCGATGCGGTGCACCCGTAGGGGCTCAATAATCGATTCGGCGACGGTGTAGCGGGGGTCAAGGGACGCATACGGGTTCTGGAAGACCGGTTGGATCCGGCGGCGGAATGCGAAGAGCTCCCGTCTGCTCAGGGTTGCGATGTTGGTCCCGGCAAAAAGTATCTGCCCGGTGCTGATCTCCTCCAAGCCGAGCATGAGATTTGCAGTTGTCGATTTGCCGGATCCTGATTCCCCGACAATTGAGACGGTCTTGCCCCGCGGGATGCTGAAGCTGATGTCGTCGACCGCCGTGAACGTCGTGCCCGCCTTTCCGCTGGATCCACGGATGGTGAAGGTTTTGCTTAGGTTGCGGACATCCACGATGGTGTCCTCGGCTTCGCCTGGTGGCCGCTGGGCGGTGCTGGCCGGGGTTTCCATGACGAGGGTTCGGGAGGTCAGGCTTGGCGCGGCCTGCAGAAGGCGTCGAGTGTAATCATCCTGGGGGTTGTTGAGGATGGTGGTTGCGGGGCCGGACTCGACGATCTGCCCCTGACGCATGACGACGATGGAGTCTGCGCGTTCGGCCGCCAGTGCAAGGTCGTGGGTGATGAGCAACACGGCGGTGTCCATTTGGGCCGTCAGTTCTTCAAGCCGGTCTAGGATTCGTCTCTGCACTGTCACGTCAAGTGCTGATGTCGGCTCATCGGCAATCAGGAGTCGTGGCCGGCACGCCAGCCCGATTGCAATGAGCACACGCTGGCGCATCCCGCCGGAGAATTCATGGGGGTATTGGCTGAGTCTGCGTTCGGGGTCCGGGATGCCGACCATTTTGAGGAGCTCGATGACTTCCTCCTGCCCGGTGGCGCCCAAGGGGCGGCCGTGGACTTCCAGCGCTTCCGCGATCTGATCTCCGATGCGCATGAGCGGGTTCAGATTGGACATCGGATCCTGGGGCACGAACCCGATTTTGGCGCCGCGGATTGTCATCATTTCCCGGTTGGATGCGTCCGCTAGGTTCGAGCCGTCGAAGTAGATCTCGCCTCCGGTTATCTGGCCGTTGGAGGGTAGCAGCCGGTTGATGGCCGCTGCGGTCGTGGACTTTCCCGACCCGGATTCACCAACAACGGCCACAGTTTGTCCGGGGAAGACGTCGAGGGAGACGCCGCGGACAACCGTCACGGGCCGGGCCGTGGTGCCGAATGCGATTGAAAGATTCTTTATGGAAAGGACTGGGGAAGGGGCAGACATAGTCTGTTCCTCTCTCTTGCTGGGCTGCAGGTAGCTGCGGTCGGAGTTGAAGGCTGGGCGGGCTTTCATCGACATCGGCGCTCAATCTCTTCGCCTGCCGCTTGGAGGAGCTCCGCCCACAACACGTCCGTCGGGACGGGTGTTTCATTCACGAGGAGGCGGTTGCTCCCGAGGGCGAGGGCAATTTCTCGTCCAGGGACAAAACCGACGGCGCATCCGACGTACCCCGGATGGCCGAGCACCGTGTATGTCTTGTCGGCGACCCGCATCTGGTATCGGCGGAATCCCAGCGACTGCCCAGCGTCGGGTCCCGGCGCAAAGAACTCGGCGACGACGGAGGGGTGCCACAATTCTTCGTGGTCCTCGAAGGCCGCCAACGCGGCACCGAAACGGAGAAGATCCGGAACAGTGGAGAACAATCCTGCGTGACCGGAGACTCCGCCGAACGCGTGGTAAGCATTGCCATCAGCCACCTCGCCGTGGACCGGTCGGACCCGCCAGCCTGCGAAGTCGGTGCTGTGGAACGGAACCTCATAGGGAACTTGGGAATCGATCATGGTCGCTTCGATCCGGTCGTCTCGGGCGCCGGTCGCGACATTGGGCCCGGCCGGCCGGGCGTAGCGCGTCGAGGTGAGTTGGAGCGGGCGGTGGATGAGTTCCTCAGCAGCTGAGGCGAGGTCTAGACCCGTGGCGCTGGCCACAATGCGGCCAAGAAGAATGAATCCCAGGTCGGAGTAATGGCGGGCAGACCCCGGGGTGAACCCTAGCGGGAGGGTTTCGACCAGCCGGTGCGCTTCTTCCGGCTCGGTGGTAGCCAAGTACAGCGGGTACCACTCTTTCAGGCCGCCCCGGTGAAGGAGCAGGTCCCGCACCGTAACAGCCTCCCGGGCGCCGTCGGAGAACCCAGAGAGGTAGAGCCGGACAGGGTCCTCGAGGCCGACGAGTCCGTCGGACACCAGCCGCATCAGACAGGCGGTTGTCGCCAGGACCTTGGTGACTGAGGCCATGTCGTGTTGGGTTTCCACCGTCATGGGATCAACTCCGACCCGCTCGCCGTCAATCCACCGGGCTGTGCGGTAGCCTGCGGAAGCTGTGGTGGAAAAGCGCGCGCACTGGACTCCGAGGGTGACCCCGGCAGGAGGCTGCGTGCCCGGAGGCGTCCCCGGCGTCGGCGAGACCATGCGGCGTGCGACGTGCATCATGTCCGTCATGGCGTAGGTCCGGCGTTAGCCCCGGAAACGGCTGCTCCCGGCCTGCCCGTGGAGGAGAGCGCGTTTGTCATTGTCAATACCGGTTCGCCGAACTCATAACGTGTCTCGCCGTCCTGGTGCGCGGCCTTCCAGCCGTGATGACCGTAGAAGGCGATGGACGGCGCGTTCCGCGCGAACACACATAGGCTCGCCGAGTTTGCTCCTTTCGCCGCCAAAGCCTCCTCCGCTGTTCGGAGGAGGAGGGCGCCAAACCCGGCGCCCTGGGCGGGTGGGTCGACGTACAGCGACCAGATGATCCCCTGACCGTCGCTGCCCCTGAGCCCGTACCGTACGACGGCGCAGGCAGCGCTTCCCTCGCCACGGCTCGCAACGAGGATCTCGTCCGGCTCCGTCCGGTCGGCAAAGGCCTTACTCCACAGCTGGACGGCGCGTTCGTCGGTCATCTGCCGTATGGCGCCCGAGGGGAGGACCTGCGCGTAGGGGCCGCGCCAGCATGCCAGGAAGACTCGGACGATGGCTTCCATGTCGGCGGCTGTTGCCGGGCGCAGGGTGAGGGTCATGGTGACTTTCGATTCAGGAGCGCACGAGCGTGAGTGCCCGCGGCGAGGTCCGTTTGGGTGCCGGAAGGTTCAACGGCCCCTTGCCGGGAGTGATCGTGCCAAGAATGCGGCTTTCCCGTGCCCCTGTTCCGGCCGGTACCGTCCCGGGCAGACCGTGCGCGGTGCACCACCCGATGAGGGCGAAGGCAATTGCTTCCTTGTCATCCGCCGGAGCACCGTAGTCGTCGGACAGTTTGATTGCCACATCTGGTAGCGCTCGCCGCAGCCCGTTCATCAGAAACTGGTTGCGGCATCCCCCGCCGGAAGCGACAAGGAGGTCGACCCCGTGGTTCCTAACTTCTCTGGCGACCGTTTGGACCGTCAGCTCGGTCAGCGTGGCAACCAGATCGGCGTCGCTGGGAGTGCGCCCCGTCGTTCGGAGCATTTCTTGTACGTAAGCGAGATGAAAGTGCTCCTTCCCGGTGGACTTGGGAATGGGCAGGTCAAAGTACTCGTCGGCCATCAGCGCTTTGAGGAGGACACCGTCGACGGCGCCCGTTGCGGCGATCTGTCCGTCGGCGTCGTAGCCGTCGGGATGGAGCTTGCGGTCAACAATGACGGCATCGATAAGGGCGTTGGCCGGCCCGATGTCGTAGGCAAGGAGGTCCGAGCTTCCGAAGACGACGGTCATGTTGGCGATGCCGCCCAGGTTGAGAGCCGCCGCTGTCCCGTCGTGGCCGGCGAGCAGGAGACCGTCCAGGTAGGAGACCAATGGGGCGCCGTGACCACCGGCGGTGATGTCCCGGATCCGGACGTCGGAGAGCACCGGGGCGCCGGTAGTTTCCGCGATCCAGGCGGGCTGGCCGATCTGAAGTGTCCCGCGGGCCCGTCCTCCCTCCACCCAGTGGAAGACGGTCTGCCCGTGGGATACGACCAGGTCGACGGGGCCCGTACCGCTCAGGATGTCGGCGGCGGCCTGCGCGAAGCTTTGTCCCACGATCGTGTCGAGTTCACAAACCTCCGCGAGTGTGGTGGCCGCAGGAAGAGCCCGGAGAAGCCGTGCCCTAAGGGACGGCGGATAGGGTGTGCTGGCGGTTTTGAGCACCGTGCCGGTGAGGTTCCCGTCCTGCTCGCTGAATTCCACGACGGCGGCATCGATCCCGTCGTGCGAGGTTCCTGAAATCATGCCCAAGATTTTCACGCGTGCTCCCCAAGGGCGGCACGAAGCCGTCCGTCGTTGTCTTTGATTTGAGCAGCCGCGTCCTCCGGGCCGAGATTCAGCCGGATGGCGACAATGGCGCGCTTAACCGACTGGCTGTTCGCGTCCAGGGCCTCGGCTGCTGTGGTTCTCTCGGCTCCCGTGACGGTTTGGATCATCCTCAGGGCCCGTTCGCGCAACTTGGCATTGGTGGGCTTCACGTCGACCATGAGATTTCCGTAAGTCTTGCCCAACTGGACCATCACAATGGTTGAAAACATGTTCAACACAAGTTTTTGGGCTGTGCCAGCCTTCAGCCGGGTGGAGCCCGCCACTACCTCCGGACCAACGAGGACCTCGATCCGGTGTTCCGCTGCGGCCGCCAGCGGCGTACCCGCATTGCAGGTCAAAGCAATGGTGAGGGCTCCGTTGGCACGGGCACGCTCCAGAGCAGCGACGACGTATGGGGTCCGGCCACTGGACGCGATGCCGATGACGGTGTCAAGCCGCCCTACCCCGGCCGCGTCCATCGCGGCCGTACCGGCCTGCGTGTCGTCCTCCGCGCCTTCGCTTGGCGAAACGATCGCGCTCGGACCACCGGCGATGACCGCGAACACCTGTTCCGGGGGAGTGCCGAACGTTGGAGGACATTCGGATGCATCGAGGACCCCGATCCGCCCCGGTGTCCCTGCACCGACGTAGATCATTCGCCCTCCTGCCTTCATGCGGGACACAGCAGCCTCAATCGCGGGCGATATCTGGGGGAGGGCCCGCCTGACAGCATCCGGCACGGAAGCGTCCGCGGTGTTCATGGTGGCGGCGAGCTCGCCAACGGACATCTTGTCGATGTCGGCGAAACGTGAATCGGTGCCCTCAGTGTCGAGACGGGTGAGTCGGGCAATCTCCGTTGGATTCAGAGTCATCGGTCGCCTCGTTTCCGGGGGTCCAGGCTGTCGCGCAGCCCGTCGCCGAGCAAGTTCAAGCCGACGACGAGGAGAACGACAACCGCACCGGGGGCAACCATGGTCCAAGGCGCCGCGTAAACGAGGGTGCGGGCTTCGAAGATCATGGAACCCAGCGACGGTGCCGGCGGGGGAGTACCCAGCCCGAGGAAGCTCAGGGACGCCTCGGTCAGGACCGCCCATGAAAGGGACAGCGCAACCTGCACCACAATGATCGACGTGATGTTAGGCAGGACATGGCGCAGCATAATCATCAGACGGCTCTGACCCGTGCTGGTCGCGGCCCTGACGTACTCCACCTCCCGCAGGGACAGCACGGGGCCGCGAGTGACGCGAACGAAGATCGGCACGTAGACGATGGCGATGGCCACGGCGATGGTGAACCAATTGCGGTCGAACACAGAGGCCAACGCGAGGGCCAGAAGCAGAGGCGGGAAAGCGAAGAGGACGTTCGTTATGCCACCGATCACGCCGTCCGGTACGCCACGATAAAAGCCGGCGAAGAGCCCGCCCATGGTACCAATGACGGTTGCGAAGGCAACGGCGGTCACGGCGATGACGGCCGAGTTGGACACCCCGGCGGCGACGCGTGCAAAGACGTCGCGTCCGAACTGGTCGGTACCGAACCAGTGCGTCGCCGATGGCGGGAGCAACCTGGAGGGGGCATTCTGGGCGATCGCGTCGTAAGGAAGGGCGTGGGAAAGAGACAAGGCCGAAAGAAGTACGAGAAGTCCGATGATGATCAGGCCTGTCAAACCGGTAGGACTCTTCCACAGCCCCGCACCCAGGCGCGCCGGCCTCGGCAAAACAGCTTGCGCCTCAGCGACCACGGCGTTCTCGCTCATGAGGCACGCACCCGGGGATCAATGACCCTGTAAAGCAGGTCGGTAAGCAGATTGACGATGACAAAACTCAAGGCAATAACCAAGACGGTGCTCTGCACGAGGGCATATTCCTTCTGCTGGATTCCCAGCAACACCTGACGCCCGATTCCTGGGATGGAAAAAATTTGCTCAACCACCACCGCTCCGCCGAGCAGGTAGCCGAACTGAAGCCCGGTCATGGTGGTTATCGGGACCAAAGAGTTTCGCAGGACGTGCCTGAACTGCAGCCGCCTTTCCGGAACCCCCTTCGCGCGGGCGGTGCGAATGAAGTCGTTGGAGCGGATCTCAAGCACCGCAGTGCGGGTGGTCCTGATGATGGGTGCCGCAATTCCGAAACCAAGGACGACGGACGGCAGCAGCATCTGCTGCAGGTTCAGCAGCGGGTCCGCTGTCAGGGCAGCGAAGCCTCGGCCGTTGGGATTGAAGCCGTACGACGCTGCGAAGACTGACAAGAGGGTCGTGGCCAGCAGGAACGCCGGGATGGAAAGCCCGGCCAAGCTAACCGCCTGCGACACCGCGTCACGCGGAGAATCCGGCCGGGAGGCCCCGAGCATACCGAGGGGAACTCCAATGACCAACGCAAGGATGATGGCGAGAACTGCTAGTTCGAAGGTCACCGGCAGAGACCGCACCGTGAGGTCAAAAACGCTCTGTTGCGACCGGGACGAGAATCCCAGATTCCCCGTAAAGAGGTTTCCGAGCCAGGAGAAGAACTGGACGAAGAGGGGCTGGTCAAGACCGTAATACCGTTCCAGTGCAGCCTGCTGGGAGGGCGTCAGGGCAGCGGCCTCGGTGCCCAGGCCGGCCGTTATCTGGTCCCCAGGAATGGCCCGGAGCATGATGAAAACGAAGATCGCCACACCCAGCAGAGTGCCGGCGGCGCCGCCGACGCGGCGAAGAACGGGATTGTGAATGAGTCTCTGAAGCATGTGCCTGGTTTTCTCGCCAGTCAGCGGGGCCCTGGCGGACCAGGCCCCCGCTGGCGCGGGTTAGTTGATGGTCGTGGTCCGCAGGAACTGCAGGGAGCCGTTGGCCATCGGAACGAAGCCTTGGACGGAGGATGTGGTGGTGGTGTACGTGTAGCTCGTGAACAGCCAGACCCAGGCAGCATTGTTCTCAAGCTCCTTGGAAACCTTGGCGTAGATGTCCTTCCGCTTCTGCGGGTCGGTGCTCGCTTTACCTTCGGCGAAGAGGGCGTCAAGGGCTGGGGAACTGTAGCCCGCCACCTTGTTGAGGTTGCCGGTGCTGGTGAAGTAGCGCCCGTACATGCCATCCGGATCCGGGCGGCCGCCGTTGAGGGCCACCGCTGCGTCAAAGTCGCCAGCCTTCCACCGGGTAACGAAAGCGCCTGACTCCAGCACTTCCACGTTGAGGGTGATCTTCGCTTCGGCGAGCTGGGACTTCAGATTCTGGGCCTCGTCCACTGAAGTGGCGTACTCGCCCTGGGAGACGATGGTTGAGAGCGTCACGCCGTCTTTCTTGCCAGCCTTGCTGAGGTAGTCAGCGGCCTTGGAGAGATCCCGTTTAGCGCAAGGGCGGTCGTCCGCGTTGGACTTGAACGCCGGGGAGGTGATCGGTCCGGTGACTTCGCCCTCGCCGAGGGCGGCGGTATCGAGCACCTGCTGCCGGTCCACGGCGCACTGGATGGCCAAGCGGACGTTGACGTCCTGCAGGTCCCCCCGTCGGGCGTTCAGCTGCAGGGCGTGGTAGCTGAGTTGAGGCGTCTTAGCGACGGACATGTTGGGCCCCGCAGCAGTTTTAGCCACCAAAGGGCTGTTGAACACGGCGAAATTCACGTTGCCGGACTGCATCGCCGAAACGATGGAGTTTTCATCAGGAATGACGCGCATCTCCACGGTGTCGAGCTTGGCCTTGTCTCCCCAGTAGGAATCGTTACGGGCAAGCTTCAGCGACTGACTCGCGACCCGGTCCTTCAAAGCGAACGGGCCAGTACCGTTGGGAGCCTTCATAAGGGACTGCTCCGCGTCGTCCGAGGACAGAATCGCCATATTCACGACGGCGAGATTGGATGGCAGGGCAGCGTCCGGAGCGGACAGTCGCAGGACAACAGTGGCGGGGTCCGGGGCCTCCACTGCCGTCACGGCTGCCAGGGATGTACGGGCGACAGCACCTGTAGCTTCCTCTCTGATCTTGTCCAGGGAGAACTTGACGTCCTTGGAGTCGAAGGCACTGCCGTCGCTGAACTTGACGCCCTCCCGGAGCTTAAACGTCAGGGTTTTTCCGGCATCCGACGCCTCCCAGGACTTCGCCAGGCCGGGAACGACCGCCAAATCCTTATCGAACTCTGTCAGCGTTCCATAGATGTTCTGCAGAACAGAGACCGCCTGGAACTGGGTGGCTTTCCAGGGAAGGAGGGTGTCCGGATCGGTGGTGATCCCTACGACCAGGTTTCCGCCGGAGTTTCCGGCCTTGCCGGCCGTCGCACCCGTTGGGGCGGACTGGGCGCCGCAGCCAGTAATGGTGACGGACACTGCTGCGGCTATTGCGAATGCCGAAAGCGTGCCACGGATGAATCGGGAACCGCTGTGCATGGTTTGGTCTCCTCAGTGACAAGTGATGCCTCCTGCCATGCCGCACCGGCTGTTGCAGGTCCCCCAGAGAGCATCGATGATCCGGGTTGGTCATTAACTTACCCATGTGACCTGAATCATGTAAAGATATTCCGCAGAAGAGTTTTGCGACGTCGGTCCCTTGAAGACTGACGTCCGATGAACATGTTGAAGAGGGAGCAGAATGGCGAAGAGCGCAGTAAATGCCGCGGACTCTGAAGCGGTGCTGATTCGCATTCGCGCAGCTTTGCCCTCGCTGCGGCCGTCTGAAAGACGTATCGCTCAGGTGTTCGTGGACAGTCCGTCGGAGGGCGCCACCCTGTCGGTGGCCGAACTTGCCGACCGTTGTGAAACGTCCACCACATCGGTGGTGCGTTTCTATAAACGAATGGGGTACTCCCACTACAAGGACCTTCTGATGGACCTCACACGGGAGGCCATGCGTCAAGAAATGACCACTTCGAGCCTCCCGCCGGTTTCCGGAGACATTGGGCGCAACGATTCTCTCGACGTCATTGTGGCCAAAGTGGCCATCAACGAGACTCTGTCAATTTCAGACACGGCACGGTCACTGGATACAGAGGCCCTGGGACAAGCAGTGACGCTGATAACAGGATCCCGCCGGATCGACACCTTCGGTATGGGCGCCGGCTCGCTGGTCGGCCTTGACCTGCAACAAAAACTTTCACGTGTCGGCCGCACGGTGATCAACTGGTCGGACCCTCATTCGGCCTGGACGGCTGCCGCGACGCTGGACTCCTCCTGCGTGGCCATTGCTATATCGCATTCCGGTCGCACCGGTGACACGGTGGATTTCCTTACAGTCGCGCGCGAATCCGGGGCGGCCACCATAGCAATCACCAACTTTCACACCTCGCCGGTCGCTTCAGCGGCCGACGTCGTGCTGACGACGTCGGCGAGGGAGAGCGCGTTCCGGTCCGGCGCCCTTGGCAGCCGTATCGCCCAGCTCATGGTGGTCGACTGCCTCTTTACGGCGGTAGCCCAAGCTTCCTACGACACCTCGGTGGAGGCGTTACGCAACACCTACAGGGTTGTCCATGACCGCAGCCAGGGCGGCGCCCGGTAGCGCCAGCGGCACACGACGCCGGTCGGCAGACCGTTTTTGTTCCGCACAGGGCCGTTTACGAATTGGAGAACAATGGAAGTCATCATTGCCGCGACGCCTGGCCAGGTCGGGTGCATCGCCGCAGGAGTCATCGCGGGGATTGTCGGCAAAAAACCGGACGCCGTCCTTGGCCTCGCGACGGGCAGTTCTCCCATGGTCGTCTACGCAGAACTCGCCAGGATGCGTCACGACGCCGAAATTGACCTGGTTGCGACACGGGGCTTCGCTCTGGACGAGTATGTTGGGCTCGCGCCCGGGCACCCGGCCCGCTACGCCGCCGTCGTGCAACGGGACATCGTGGAACCGCTCGGCATGACGCCTGAAAACGTGACGGTCCCCGACGGCGGGAGCCTCGATCACGAGCAGGCCTGCAGGGACTTCGAAGCAGCGATCAGCCGCTCAGGCGGTGTTGATGTCCAAATCCTCGGCATCGGTACCAACGGCCATATCGGTTTCAATGAGCCAACGTCGTCGCTGACGTCCCGCACCAGGGTCAAGACACTCACTGAGCAGACGAGGGCCGACAACGCCCGCTTCTTCAACACCGCCGACGAAGTCCCGAGGCATTGCATAACTCAAGGACTGGGCACGATCTTTGAAGCCAGGCAGCTGCTTCTTGTCGCGCAGGGAAAGGGCAAAGCCCGAGCCCTCGCTGCGGCTATAGAAGGCCCCTTGTCGAGCATGTGCCCCGCGTCGTTGTTGCAACTCCACCCGCGTGCAACGGTAGTCATCGACGAAGCCGCCGCAGGCGACCTCGCCCTCACCGATTACTACCGCTATGCGTTCGACAACAAACCAGCTTCGAGTGGTGTGCGGTTCGGGCAAGGTCCCTGCGGCCAGGGTTAGCAGGCAGCCGGCGACCGGAGACGGCAAGACAACCCTGGGGAAACTGATGATGCGCTCTTACGAGCTTGACACCGGGAAGATCGCGCTCGACGGCGTGGACGTGGCGCTGATGTCCCGGCATGAGCTGCGCTCGCGGATGGGCATGGTGCTGCAGGACACCTGGCTGTTCGGCGGGACCATCCGGGACAACATCGCCTACGGCCGGCCCGGTGCGTCGGAGGCGGAGATCCTGGAGGCGGCTAAGCGACGTATGTGGACCGGTTCGTGAAGTCCCTGCCGCAGGGCTACGACACCGTGCTCGACGACGAGGGCGGCAACGTCTCGTCGGGGGAGAAGCAGCTGCTGACCATCGCCCGGGCGTTCCTGGCCCGACCCTCGGTGCTGATCCTGGATGAGGCCACATCCTCGGTGGATACCCGCACCGAGGTGCTGGTGCAGAAGGCGATGAGCGCTCTACGGTCGGACCGGACGTCGTTCGTCATTGCCCACCGGCTCTCCACTATCCGCGACGTCGACCTCATCCTGGTGATGGAAGCCGGGCAGATCGTGGAGCAGGGCACGCACGCGTCGCTGCTGGAGGCCGGTGGGGCGTATGCCCGGCTGTACGAAGCCCAGTTCGCGGCGCCGGTGGCGGAGGTTTAGATGCGCTTACCTCGGACCGCTAGAAGGACCGCTGGCCAGCCGGCCGAGCTCGGGATGTACGAGTACCGCCGTTGTTGCAGGGAAAACGTCATGCGCCGACCTCTCATGGCACCGCGACTGACCATTTACGGCCGGCTCCGAAAGGCTTTAGAACTCTGGCCAGCGTTGGCTTCTTTCTAGTGCTGACCCGTCAGTCTCGTCAGCTGGCAACTAACGTCGGCCAGTTGGTTCCCACACTCGTCGAGCCAAGACTCCTGAGCCGAGGGCGAAATCTCAAGCCACCATGTTTCATTCGAACCGGCCCCGGTGTGCTGTCCCCTAGTGCCAATGACGTGCCTATCTAGGATCTCCTTTGGTATCAACCATGCGTTCATGTCGAAGGGGGCTAAGCCAAAGCACAGGCAATAGTCGTAGTCCCGGTCTCGAATCTGTTGAAATCGGTAGAAGCCAGAGTCCCAAAGGGTGGAGAACTTCACCTGAACAAGCACGCCGTTTAAGTCAAGGTAAGGCTGGTTGTCCATGTAGACCTGTTCGGGGAAAATCCCAAGAGTATGTGCCCATGAAGTGACGAGCTGTCGCGCTACAGCCCCCTTGGTGGCGGACGGGAGGGCGAGCACCCATTTGAAGGGACTTTCATCCCATATTTGAGTTCCTGGATGCTGTGTCTCCAGCCCATGAAGTATACGTCTCAGGAACTCGAAGTCCCTTTCGGAACGAAAATTGACCATTACGACGACCCCCCTCGGTTCGGCGCGGCGACGAATGTCTCCCCTTTGGATTCAAGAATACCTTTAGCCAACCTGACGTGTATATTTTCCTTTTGTTCGTGAGATCGCTCGCTTTTCTGCTCCATTCGTCTCTCGGTGGGGAGAAGCCGTGCTGACGATTGCCGGGCCTTCTCGGACCGGCGGTAAGGGTTGCAGTCAACCGCTCGGGGAGGGCCGTCTCTGAATCAGTTGCCGGTTTCGCTCTGTCCTGGTGGATGGTCCGGGCCGCCGTGATGGGAAGCCCCGTCTCCTGCGGTTGCCGGACGTGAACCAGTTCAGACCGCGGATGCTCGTCATCGATGAACACCGGACCCGGTCCGCGCGCTACTTCCAGGCCTCTTCGCCGCCCCTGGCGCGGCCGGGTGTCGGTATCTCCTAAGAGAGCAGTTCCATGCGCTTTTTTCGGAAGCTCGCGGCCGAAATCCCGCTAGGACTTAATTCGTCGGGCAGAACGAGCTCCGGTGCATGGAAGATCACTTCGGAGCCCTTGGACGATTTAGCGGCGCTGTAGCTAAGCCCGTAATGGAGCGAGTCCTGGGCTTCGTAAAGGCGCAGTATGGCAGGGGCGGCGTCGTAGGAGACGATCCAAGGATGCGCCAGGCGGGAAACGGAGGCTGCGACTTCTGCGTGATCCTGATGCTCGTAAAAGTTGTCGTACAACCCCTCACCCTTCACGTAATACGGGGGGTCGAGATATAAAAACGCGGGGGGCTGTTCAGGTTCGGCCCATGACATGACGAACTCTACTGCATCGATTTTGGTGAGGCTAATGCGTGACTTGAAGCGCGATATCTTTCGAATGCGCTGCACTAAGTTGTCTTTGTTAAACCTGGCATCAATTTTCCACGGGCCGTCTTGTTTAAGGCCACCTATGATGCCGCCGCTGATAATGCCTGAGCGGTTTGTCCGGTTGAGGAAGAAAGTCGAGAAGCCTAGCTCAAGAGTGGATGGCGAGATACTTCTCTGGACATCCTTCTGAAAGTGCCACTCTTCAACCGAAACTTCCGTCGTTTCTATAAGGGAACAGAGTGCATCCGTGTCATTCAGCACTGAGTGCCAGAACGCGTGTACGCCCTCGTTGAGGTCATTGATGTGGATATGGCCCGCATAGTCTTCGAACAGCAGTGACAGCGCTACGCTGGCTCCGCCTGCGTAGGGTTCGACGTAGTCTGAGCCCAAGAGATCGTTTTTCAGCATTATGAGCTTGATGTAGTTGGCAATCTTTCCTTTACCCCCGGGGTAGCGCAGAGGGGAGGGGAAACGTGCTGCAGCGGCCCCTGTCATTGCCAGACCACCTGAAGAAATGGTTGCAGTTCGTCCCAGGCGGTTCGGACTTCGCTAGCCTTAGGAATCACGTATTTGTTATGTACGTACTGATTGAAGGTCATCGCAGACGCCGCTATGGTGTCCTGCGAATCGGCGATCTTGTACATGGCGCGCTTGAGCTGCTGGTCAAGGAGGTCTTCCGAGTGAAGTTTGTCCACGACTTTCTTCAATCGTTTTGACAATGGGGTGTTCATGCGTTCTTGTTCGGTCATCAAAGAGTATTCGGCAATTCCGTGATCTACCGTTAGTTCGAGGAATACGCGGAGCATCACTACGCCGGCGTTGGGAAACGTGTCCGCGTCGAGAGAGGTGAGTTCATTAAAAATACCGTTGAGGCGGGGAGGGGCGGGATTGATGCCGCAGTTCTTCATCGCCACGGACGTTCGCGGCGCTTTGGTGCGGGTCTTGGGTCTGGGTTTCGGCTTCAGGGGCGGAACACCGGAAGAGGAGGCCTTGCCTGCGTCTGCAAGAATCACGGGCGAAGCGATGCGTGTCGCTGGGTCGGGAAGTTCGGATGCGGAGAATTCTTTCAGATAGGCGACCCGGTCACTGGCCTCATAGACATCCTTTACTTTGATGGTCCCGCTACGGAGGTCGGTGACCATACGGCGCAGCCCCTTTATCACCTCAGCTGCAGGGAAATGCGTCACGACCTGTCCACCCACAAAGTCGATTCCGAGCGTTTCCCTGATCTCCTTGGTATTCAGGATTCGCTGAAGGGTCGTCATAATCCGCGTTTTGGATGAACTGGGCCCATCTACACTGTCGACGTAGTCGAGGATCTGTCCCGCAGTACTCCTTGGCCGGTTCTGCCCATGGCGGCTGAGGAACCGGTCCTGTTCGTTAGCGTCCCATTCAACTAGGCCTGCACCTTCGTTTGCCCCAGTGTGCCTGAGGGTAACCCAGTGAAAGGCGTCATCTTCGTTATCGAAAAGAACGCAGGTGAGCTCGTCCACGGGGTCTTTCTCGAAGAGCTTTGCGAGCTCACCGAGTCGGCGCTGCTCGCTAGGACTGAGTCCACCGCTGACAATCATCGGATTGTCAAGCGCCTTCAGCGCCAAGACCCGTCGATTTCCTTCGATAACCCTGTACTTCCTACGCTGGTCATCAGTAGCGACAACAGCGGGCAGGTTGGTGGGATCCGTGCCGTGCTTGACGATGTTCTCAGCCAAGTTCACCAGCCGCTTAGCCTGCTGCTTTGCGAGGGTTACGTAGACCTGCTGTTGCGAAGCCTGTTCATCCCCAAGCCGTGCATTTTTTTGGTCCAAGAGCAGATCTGCCAAAGGAACACTGACGGTTTCAGGCACTGACTTCCCCCCAACTCATATTCAGCTCTGTCGTGAGCCACCTAGTCCACAATAGTCATCAACGAATGCCGTGGACACCAACGCCATATCTTGCCTAATCATGTCTCGCTACGCATAGCCGACAGCGATGCGTGGGACACCCGTTGCGGCGGGAGAACGAGGAGGCGCGTCTGCCATGGTGCGGACAGGGTCAGCGACGGAGGCGGCGCGCTTGTAGTTGCACGCCTCCCGTCGCAACATCTTCACTAACCCCGCTGAGTCCTGCGCCGTCAGTTGCAGTACCACCGTATCTGTGAAGATTGGCCGGGCCGGGCACTTGGTGCTGAGCTTGCGGCGGTATGCGCGAAAGCGCTGCCCGGAACTCGCCGCAGGCACTCGTGCTTGGAGTAGACCTGGTCTCGGGTGCCAATCGCCAATCAAATCTCTGACCCTCCGCGTCGGTCCAGGTGGACTCGAAGCGGCAAGGGCTGAACTGCAGGAAGGCGGCTAGTGCAACGATTCGATGCGTCGGAATGCGACCCCGCAAACCCGTCATGCTGTATACCTAATGTCCCTGCTCGGGGTAGCTAAAAGTTTGTCGTAGGATAGGCAAATCTTAGTAACCTTTTGGCGTCCGCACGGTGGCGCGTCGTCCTGGGAGTCCGAATCATGACACTGTCAATCGCATGGATTCGAAGTGTGGGAGAAGTTGAAGAACTAGTTTTCGCATCGGATAGCCGACTTCGAAATGGGCAAGCATGGGACTGTTGCCCGAAGATAATGTCGTTGCCTCGATCAGACTGTCTCATTTCATTTGCGGGAGATACTCAATACGCATATCCACTCATGCTGCAAATGATCCAAGCCATTGACATGTATGCTCCTTCCAGTGACCGGAGAACCGATATCACGGTCGCAAAGAGGCATGCGCTCGAAGTGTTTAATCAGATGCGCTCTTTGATTCACGATTTTCCTCGCGGCGTCTCAAGCGCTGGTGATCCGGAGGCCGGTTTTCTTTTCGGTGGTTATTCGTGGCGTCAACAGGAATTCCTCATATGGCAACTCCACTATGATGCCTCAATTGATAGGTATACTTTTCGACCGGTCCATAAGTGGGCAAAAGGAAACTCCAAGAAGGCCATAGCATTCACCGGCGACGTGACCGTCGAAGCCAAGAATCGGCTCATAGACCTACTGAGGGACCGTGGGAAGTTGAGGAATGGCGGCTTCGACATGGAACCCTTCGAGGTTCTTCGCGACATGATTAGATCCAACGAATACCCCACCGTTGGTGGCGCTCCCCAAGTGGCGAAGGTTTACAGATTCCTTCGATCCCAGCATTTCGCCGTGCGATGGCCGGATGCCAGCGGCCTTCCCCACGCTTTGGGCCGTCCAGCGTTGACCTACGCCAGCGCCGAAGGGGAGCCGCCGGTGCCATATGAGAGATTTGACGTGCCCGTAATTGACCCTGATAGCCCGGAGCGCCATTCAAGACACAGTAAAGAAGGCCAAGACGTTCTCTGGACGAAGTAGGCCGGACGGGTGGCGCGCTGGTTGGGAATCCCGCTTTTCTAGTGCGCGGAAGCGCACCGAGACCATCAACGGCCGCAGGGTGCAGTAGCGACCGGTGCAAGAGATACAAGAATGTTCACCATCTCAAACGAGCGGCCAGGGATAGCGCATCCCCGTCCGGTCCACCGGCAGTGACCCCGCAACCAGCATCCGCTGCACTCGCCGCTGCAGGGCGGTGACCTCGTCGTCGTCGAGCAGTTCCGCCAACTCGGCGGGGACGGTCTCCGCGAGCTGAGCGATGTCGGCCAGCAGGGCCTCCGGAATCGGCTCGCCGGCGAAGTCCCAGATCACGGTGCGCAGTTTGAAGGCCGCGGAGAAGCAGAGTCCGTGGTCGATGCCCCAGATCCGGCCGTCGTCGCCGCGGAGCACGTGGCCGCTTTTGCGGTCGGTGTTGTTCGCGACAAAGTCGAACAGCGCGATCCGGGCGAGATCAGGATGGGTCTCGGGGGCGTCCTCGAACAGTGTGAAGTAGTGCTGCTGGAAATCGCACTCGATGAACCACTGCAGCGAGCCGACGCCCAGGGGAGCGTCGTCACGGATCACGGTCGGCGGGACGAAGCCCCAGCCCAGCGACTCGCTCAGCACGTAGGCGGCGCGTTCGCGCTTGTAGAGCCCGGGCTCGAAGTCGGAGAGCGGACGTTCGCCGGCCTCCGGTTTGTAGACCGCGTACCCCTCGTCCTCGCCGCAGGTGACCTGGACCAGGAACGTCTGGTTGCTGCTGCGCGGGATGAGGCCGAGCAGCTCGATGCTGCCCTCGGTCAGCAGAGTCAGTTCGCGGCCGGACACGATCGCTCCCGCCTCCGAAACCGATTCATGACGCCCGGAGCCCGCTGAGCGGTTCCGCCGTCGAATTCACCATCAGCACCGCAGGGTCCTGGCCCTCCACAAACGTGATGGCCGAGACCGAGCCAGGGCTGATCATGATCCGCTGGAACAGGTCCAGCGGCGTGCCCAGGGCGTGGGCCACTGCGGCCTTGATGGGATCGGCGTGGGAGAAGCACACCACCACACCCCCTGCGTGGGCCGCGCACAGCGCCTCCATCGCGCCGACAATCCGGTTCTGCATTTCCGGGAAGCTCTCGCCGTCCGGGAAGCGGAACTGGGACGGGCTGTGCTGCACTGTCTGCCACTCCGGCACGGCCGCCAGGTCTGCGATCGCGGAGCCGGTCCAGCCACCGAAATCACACTCCAGCAACCCGTCGTCGTGCTTCACGGCCAGCCCCGTGCGTGCCGCCGTCGGCTCCGCCGTCTCACACGCGCGCTCCAGCGGGGAGGAGTAGAGGGCATCCACCGGCAGTCCGGCGAGCCGGTCCGCGACCCGTTCGGCCTGCTCCCGGCCGCGGTCGGAGAGGTGCAGCCCCGGCGCGCGGCCCGGCAGGACGGATCCCGTAGTCGGCGTCTGGCCGTGGCGCACCAGCAGCAAGAGGGTGCCCGGACGCGCGGGGGCGGGAGGAGGAGTTGATTCAACTGCAGTTGCTGTAGCCATCAGCATCCAGCCTATCGTTCACCGCCTGCCCCGTACCTCGCAAGCTCGGCCCGGGGACCCCGGGCGGCTCTCTTAGCCAAGCGTCCGGATGCGCAGGAATCTCACCAAATCCCTCGATTCCCCGCCGGGTACAGGTCTACGGTGGAGGAGTGAGTGATCGCCCCGAAATCTTCACTGTTGGTGAACTGCATGCCTCCGGCCACGTCCACAAGGACCTGCGCCGCGAGATCCGCGATAACCTGCTGGCCGCGCTCGCCGCCGGCCGCGACCCGTGGCCCGGGATGTACGGCTTCAGCCGCACCGTCCTGCCGCAGCTCGAACGCGCCCTGCTGGCCGGGCACGACGTCGTCCTGCTCGGCGAACGCGGGCAGGGCAAGACCCGGCTGCTGCGCACCCTGGCCGGGCTGCTGGACGAGTGGTCGCCGGTGATCGAGGACTCGGAACTGAACGAACACCCCTACGACCCCATCACCGAACACTCCCGCGCCCTCGCCCTCACCGAGGGGGACCGGCTGCGGGTGGCGTGGCGGCACCGCTCCGAACGGTACGTCGAGAAGCTCGCGACGCCGGACACCTCCGTCGCGGACTTGATCGGCGACGTCGACCCGATGCGGGTGGCCGAGGGCCGCCGCCTGGGCGACCCGGAAACCATCCACTACGGCCTGGTGCCGCGCTCCAACCGCGGCATCATCGCCATCAACGAACTCCCCGACCTCGCCGAGCGGATCCAGGTCTCCATGCTCAACGTGATGGAGGAACGCGACATCCAGATCCGCGGCTACGTGCTGCGGCTGCCGCTGGACGTCCTGGTGGTCGCGTCCGCCAACCCCGAGGACTACACCAACCGCGGCCGGATCATCACCCCGCTGCGGGACCGCTTCGGCGCCGAGATCCGCACCCACTACCCGATCGAGCTCGAGGACGAGGTGGCCGTCATCGAACAGGAAGGCCAGCTGGTGGCCGGCGTCCCGCCCGTCATCCTCGAAATCCTGGCCCGCTACACCCGGGCACTGCGGCAGTCCCCGGCGATCAACCAGACCTCCGGGGTGTCCGCGCGGTTCGCGATCGCCGGCGCCGAAACCGTCGCCGCCGCCGCCCTGCGCCGGGCCAGCGTGCGCGGCGAGGACCACGCCGTCGCCCGGATCATCGACCTGGAGGCCGCCGTCGATGTCCTCGGCGGCAAGATCGAGTTCGAATCCGGCGAGGAAGGCCGGGAACAGGACATCCTGGACCACCTGCTGCGGATGGCCACCGCCGAGGCCGTCCGGGCGCACTTCCACGGCATCGACATGGGTGACCTCGTCGCCGCGCTGGACGGCCACACCACGGTTACCACCGGCGAATTGGTCACCGCGCGGGAGTTCCTGGAAGGCCTCCCGTCGCTCAACGGATCGAGCCTCTACGACGAGATCGGTGAGCGCCTGGGCGCGGAGAACGACGGGCAGCGCGCCGCCGCCGTCGAACTGGCCCTCGAAGGCCTCTACCTCGCCCGCCGGATCTCCAAGGACTCCGACGACGAGGAAACGGTTTACGGCTAGGCAGTCCCAAGGCTTACAGGAGGGCCCATGACCGCTCACCACCGGTCCCGGTACAGCCGCTACGCGGGCGGGCCGGATCCGCTCGCCCCGCCGGTGGACCTGGCGGAGGCGCTCGACGCCGTCGCCGAGGACGTCATGGCCGGCTACTCGCCCCGGCACGCCCTGCAGGAGTACCTTCGGCGCGGCGGCCGGAACCGGGAAGGACTCGACGACCTCGCCGGCCGGGTGCAGCAGCGGCGCAAGGACCTGCTGGGCCGGCACAAGCTGGACGGGACGCTGAACGAGGTCCAGAAACTGCTGGAGACCGCGGTGCTGGAGGAGCGCAAGCAGCTGGCCCGCGACGTGCGGATGGACGACACGGACCGCGCCTTCCGCGAGATGCAGCTGCAGAACCTGCCAAAGTCCACGGCCGCGGCGGTCAACGAGCTCGCCTCCTACGACTGGCAGTCCAGTACCGCCCGGGAAGCGTACGAGCAGATCAAGGACCTGCTGGGCCGGGAGATCCTGGACCAGCGCTTCGCCGGCATGAAGCAGGCGCTCGAGGGCGCCACCGAGGAGGACCGCGCGGTCGTCGCCGAGATGCTGGGCGACCTCAACGAACTGCTCGACAAGCACCGCCGCGGCGAGGACACCGACGCGGACTTCCAGGAGTTTATGACCAAGCACGGCGAGTTCTTCCCGGAGAACCCGCAGTCGGTCGAGGAGCTGATCGACGCGCTCGCCGAGCGCGCGGCCGCCGCTCAGCGGATGCTGCGCTCCATGTCCGCCGAGCAGCGCGAGGAACTGATGCAGCTTTCCGCCCAGGCGTTCGGCTCGCCGGAGCTTATGGCACAGCTGGGCCAACTCGATGCGAACCTGCAGGCCCTGCGCCCCGGCGAGGACTGGTCCGGCTCCGAACAGTTCGACGGCGAGGAGGGGCTAGGCCTCGGCGACGGCACCGGCGTGCTGCAGGACCTCGCCGAACTGGACGAACTCGCCGAGCAGCTCTCCCAGTCCTACAACGGCTCCCGGCTGGATGACCTGGACCTGGAGGCCCTGGGCCGCCAGTTGGGGCAGGACGCGGCCGTCTCGGCGCGGACGCTCGCGGAGATTGAAAAGGCCATGCACGACGGCGGCTTCCTGCAGCGCAACGCCGACGGGGACCTGAAGCTCTCGCCGCAGGCCATGCGGCGACTGGGCCGGTCGCTGCTGCGGGACACCGCCAAACAGCTCTCCGGCCGGCAGGGCCGACGGGACACCCGGGCCGCCGGGGCGGCGGGGGAGCAGACCGGGTCCAGCCGGCCCTGGGAGTTCGGCGACGCCGAACCCTGGGATGTCACCCGTACCATCACCAACGCCATCCGCCGCACCATCGCCGACGGCGGCGACTCGCGCCGCGGGCTGCGGCTGGCCGTGGACGACATCGAGGTGACCGAGACCGAGGCCCGAACCCAAGCCGCCGTCGCCCTGCTGGTGGATGTGTCCTTCTCGATGGCCGCGGAGGGGCGCTGGGTGCCGATGAAACGAACCGCGCTGGCCCTGCACCACCTGGTGTCGACTAAGTTCCGCGGTGACCGGCTGCAGCTGATCGCGTTCGGCCGTTACGCGCAGTCGATGGACATCGGCGAGCTGATGGCCTCGCCGGCGCTGCGGGAACAGGGCACCAACCTGCACCACGGCCTGCTGCTCGCCGGCCGCTTCTTCCGCAAGCACCCGTCCATGCAGCCGGTTCTGCTGGTGGTGACCGACGGCGAACCTACCGCGCACCTGCTGGCCGACGGCGACTCGTGGTTCAACTGGCCGCCGGACGCGGAGACCATCCGCGTCACCGTTGCCGAGCTGGACCGGCTGGGCCGTTCCGGTGTGCAGGCCACGTTCTTCCGGCTGGGGAACGACCCGGGGCTGGAACGGTTCATCCAGAAGATGGCCCGCCGGGTCGACGGCCGCGTGGTGGCTCCTGAGGCCGGGGACCTGGGCGCCGCCGTCGTCGGCGAGTACCTCCGCGCGCACTTCCGGGGGCAGGCGTACAGCGACGACGACTGGGCGTAGTAGTCCAGGTGTGGGCGGCACGGTACTTGTCGAATTTCGCCGCCCGGTGCAAGCAGCCGAGACCGAGCTGCGCCGGCACATTCCAATAACGCCGCGGAACTTTGCCAGCGAACACAAAGCACCACACTTTTCTTGCCCAGAAGCGCCGGCAGCAAATCGTTGAAACTGCTGGCACCGTTTTCTAAAAGAGTTTGCGAGTAGCCCTAGGATAAACAAAACCTCATTACTTTCCGAGTTTTAGATCTCGACGTCGAGCCAAGATTGTGCCGGAGCATTGTTATTTGAAGTTAGGGGGCGCTGAGCCGTGAGCAGCGCCACGGTGCTCCGAGCCGCCCGGGTGCTGGGCGAAGGCCCCGAAGAGGGGTTGCTGCCGGGCGCCTCACCCTCGGACTTGGGGCTTTTCTGAAAACTGGCACAAAAAAAATAAACGTGTATGGTCATTGGTACACGCAAAGCACAGAAAGGTGTGATTCCGTTGTCCGGAAAATCGCTTAAGAGTGGTAGTGCCAAAAAAGCAGGAAAGACGATTCTCGAAAAGCGGGCCCAGAAAAGAGCTAAAAGCGAAACTAGTGAACTTCAGTTCGTGAAGCCGCGCAAGAATCAGCGCTAATATGCCGCGGGCGGCCGGACGCGAGACTCCTAGCCCGCTCGGCCGCCTGCACCTCTTCTCCCGCGATGTAGACGCCGTCGCCCAGCAACGCCAGGCACCCGGAGGTGCCTCGCATTTCGTGTAAGCCCAAAGACAAGAAACAGAACCATGAACACCACCTACGACGCCTTGATCGTCCCCGCCCAACTCACCCAGCCCGTGCGGATTGAAAGGGTGGACGTCGATGTCGATGTTCTGCAGGAACTGGTGGGAGGGAACGTGGAGTCCCTCCCCGGTCCGGACTGGCACGTCTACTTTAACGATGAGGGCGGGCGGCTGCCGCAAAACGATCGGGCGGAAGTCCTCATCCGCGAAGCAGGCGCCGATCTCGATGAGACTTTCAAGGGGACGGGCGTCTTCCTGGGCCACGGTCCTAGCGGTGAAGAAGCCAGCGCCCCCGCTCACCTCATCCGGCTCGCCGAGCAGCTCTTCGCTGCCAGGCTTCAGCCCGCGCTGCCCAGTCTGTCCAGCGCGCGACGCCCTCAGTCCGAGGACGGGGAGCCGGTCTCCGCCGTAGCGGACACATCTGCACCCACGCCCGCATACGACGCCGAAACCCGGCGGTAGACCGGGGCTAGGAAGGCCAGCAGCGCGGCTGCGATCAGGATGACCCCGGCGATCAGGAACACCAGGGCGATGCCGCGCGAGGTTCCCTCGCCCAGCAGCGGGGCCAGTTGCGCGGCACCCTCGGCGGACCGTGCGTACGGGATGATCCAGACCTGGGCGATCGGTGCGATGAGGAAGGCAGTGACCGGCGCTGCCGCGGACTCGAACGCCATCGCGAAGCCGAACACCCGGCCCTGCCGGGGCAGCGGCACCACCCGCTGGATCACCGTCTGCTCGGCGGCCTCGACAACAGGCACCAGGACGAGGTACACCCAGATCCCCGCGACGTACAGCCATGCCCACTCCCGCAAAGTGAACACCGCACCGATGACCCCCATCAGGATCACCGCGAGGAGCATGGTGCGCAACGGGTTGCGCCCGAGCCCGAATCTGCCGACCAGCGCGCCGCCCAGGATGAAACCGGTGGCACCGAGGGCGAGGTACGCGCCCCATAGCTCCACCGGGAACATCTCCAGGCCGTACGGGTCCATCAACGCCATGTAGACGCCGCCGATGAAGTTGTTGAATGTGGAGAACACGATCAGCGCGAACAACCCGGCCACTGCCGCCACGGCGGCGAGGGAGCCCCGCAGGTCGAATCCGCCCTGCGCGTCCGTGGTGGCGGCGCGGACCTCCTCGGGCACCCGCAACGTCAGCACGTGGGCGAAGGCCAGCGCGGTGAGCGCCAAGGCCACCACAATGGTCCAGCCCATGCCCAGCACCCCGACCGATACACCGGAAAACACTGAGGTGACGATGAACATCAGACCCTGCACCATGCCCACCAGCCCGTTGGCGTTGGCGCGCCGGTCCGGCTCGATGAGGATGGTGACGGTCGCGGCGAGCGCGATGTTGCGCATGTTCTCGACCACGGCGCCGAGCAGGATGATCAGCATGAAAGCCCAGAACCAAGGCCGCGTCAGATCCAGCAGTGCGTCGGCGGGAGTCAGCAGGAACAGCGCACCGGACAGCATGAACATCACCAGGGTGAAGGCGGCCGCAAAACGCATGACCGCAAGCTTGCGGTACCGGTCGACGTAGGTGCCGAAGCTGATGCTGGACAGGGCGATCAACAGCATGTAGGCGCCGCCCACCACGCCGGTGGCGATCACGTTGCGTGTCTCCAGGTAAACCCAAAATGTCAGCGCGAACCACAGGTAACTGGTGGTGATATTGGCCAGGCCGGTGTTCACCAGGATCCCGGTGAAGGTGCGGTACCGCTGCTCCGGGCTTCGCGCAGGGGTGTCGGCCGCGGCGGCAGCTGCGGCGGACGTCGACGGGACCGGTCCCTGCTCGGTCATGGGTCCCAGTGTAGTGAGGACAGGCCGGTGTGGACATGCCTCCGTCCTTCCGCCGCGGGGATAGCCGGCGCCGGGATTACGGCAGGGCACCCACGGCGGCGCGCCTAGCCCACGAGACTCAGCACGGCCTGCGCGAATGCACCCGGGTCCTCCTGCGGCACGTTGTGCCCGACGCCCGGGAGCAGGACCTCGCGGTACGGGCCCGTGAAATGGTCCCGCCCGGTTGCCGCCGGCGGGCCGCCGATGCCGTCGTCCCCGCTCTCCAGCACGACCGTCGGGACGGGAATGGCCGGCTGGCGGGAGATCAGCTCCTCGAGGTGCCGGTACAGGGGATCGCCGTCGGCCAGGCCATAACGGTGGCGGTAGGAGTGGACGACGACGTCGACGAAGTCCGGATTGTGCAGGCTGGGGGCGCTTGCGGGAAACGCCCCACGTGCCGCGGCCCAGGAGGGCGACCAGGTGCGCCAGAGCAGCTCGCACAGGTCGTCCCGGTTGCGTTCCAGCCCACGGCGTCCCCGCTCGGAGTGGAAGTAGTACTGATACCAGTAGCTGCGTTCCCATTCCGGGTCCACGGGCTCGCCTGATGTCGCGAGGTTGTGCATGTTGTAGCCGTTGACCGTGACCAGGCCGCGCACGCGTCCGGGTTCCAAAGCCGCCACGATGCACGCGGCCCGGCCGCCCCAGTCGTACCCGGCAACGACTGCCTGCCCGACAACGAGCGCATCCATGAAGTCAAGCAAATCCTGCGCGAGCGCCCCCTGCTGTCCGGAGCGCATCGTCGTGTCGTCGAGGAAACGGGTGGGGCCGAAGCCGCGAAGGTACGGCACCAGCACGAAGGCGCCCTGGGCGGCGAGGAGCGGGGCGACGTCGTCGAAGGCCCGCACGTCATACGGGAACCCGTGGAGGAGGATCACCGGCGTCCCGCGGGGATCGCCCGCTGATTCGTAGCCGATCTCCAGGACGGGGGTCTTGGTGCGGCCGAAGGATGCATAGCTCATGGTGCCGGGTCCTTCCACTCAATGCGGTGAGGCCAAGACTACTGGGCGCAGCCCCCGGGTCCTTGGGGGGCCAGGGGCGAACCCCGGCCCCGATGCCGTGCAAGGATAAGAAACCTGGGTATGGGACTGTCAGGACAGCGAGGTAAGCGTGGATTGGCTGCGGATCTGGTTCGACCTGGCCGGTGGCAGCTTCCTGGCCAGTGCGGTGCTCGGACTGGGCGTGGCACTGAAATGGTTTCAGACCGGCGGGTTCCGGTGGGTCCACCATGCACTGTTCACGGTCACCTGCGTCCTGGCCGCCGTCGCTGCCAGTTCCCTGTTCTGGTCCTCGAGCCCGGCCGGCTGGTTCCTGCTGCCGGCCGCTGTCCCGCTGGCGGCGCTGCCCGCCGTCGGGTCCTCAAACATCACCCGGCACGCCGCGCTGGCCGCGGCAGCCGCCCCATTCTTTCTTGTCAGTCTGCTCGTCGCCTGGAGGTAGTGCATGGAGTTTCTAGATGTTGTTTTCAACCGGAAGACCACCAACGGGCCCTTTCTGCCGGACAAAGTCAGCGAAGAACACCAGCAACTGCTGATGAAGGTGGCTGCGGCGGCGCCGTCGCAGTTCAACAGCCAGCCGTGGCGGTTTGTGCTCATTGAGGAGCGCGAGACCATCGACAGGATCGCTGAAATCAGCGGGGCCAGCATGACCAAAGTGATGGCCGAGGGGACCTTCTTCGAGCGCTACAAGAAGTACTTCCGCTTCAGCCGTGACGAGATGGAGGAGAAGCGCAGCGGGATGCTTTTCGACCAGTTGCCGGCGCTGCTGCGACCGTTCACGAAGAGGGTGTTCACGCCGTCGGGGCAGTCACTGATGAATAGGCTGCGGGTTCCGCGGACCCTGGGCGAGGAAAACCGCAAACTGGTGGCGGGCTCGCCGCTGCTGGTGGGGGTGCTGCTGGACCGTGCCGAGTACCGGCCGGGGCAGCTCTCGGCCTTCTACTCCGTCTTCAGCATGGGCGCGGCAATGGAGAACCTCTGGCTGACCACTGTGGAGCTCGGGATGGGCATCCAATTTGTGTCCTTCCCGATGGAGGCGCCGGAGAACTGGAAGCGCATCGAGGAACTGCTGCAGGTTCCGGCGGACCTTGAGCTGATGGCCGTGTACCGCCTGGGTTATCTGCCGGAAACCCAGAGGCGGCCGGCCATCGACTGGTCCAGCCGGGAGCGGAAGCGGATCTCCCAATACGTCTTCCGCGGAACCTGCGCCGTTCCCCAGTCCGGGTGGGACGGGCCTTCTTAAGCCGGTTCAGTCGTTCCGGTCATGCACCCCCGCGAGCCAGTCAACGATCAGGGCTTGAGCCAGGGCGGGCTGCTCATGCAGCAGCGCGTGGCCGGCATGGTCGAGGACAGCGAACGTGCAGCGGGGGTAGTGCCGGGCCAGGTCCGCCGGACCGGAGTAGCCCGCGGTTGAGTCCTGCCGTCCGGCCAGAATGAGGGCGGGATGAGGGTAGGGGTTCCCGGTTTCCGGGTGCCGCAGTTCCCAGCGGGAAAAGATCCGCATCAGGGCAGCTTCATCAACAAGGGGTACTGCCGGAGCCACAAGATCACGGAACCGGCTCAGCGTTTCAGGGGTTTGGATAACGAAGTAGCCCCGGTACGAAGCCTCGAGTTCCGGGCCGAGGTCGATGGCCAGGTCGGCGGACGACACCAGGACCTCGTGGTCGGGCACGTTGCGGGTCTGGGCACCGATCGGGCAGACCAGCGCAAGCCCGATCACCTGCTCGGGCCGGTGTTGCGCAATGGCACGGGCCAGGTACCCGCCGTAGGAGTGGCCCAGGACAAGAAGCGGTTCAGACCCGACGACGTCGTCAATGAAGTCGAGTAGAACCTCCACGACTTCATCGTTGCTGGCAACCGTCTCGGGCGCCGGGGTCCGGCCCATTCCCGGCAGGTCCGGATAGAGCCGCCGGAAGCCAGAAGCGGCACTGAACATCGGCTCGAGGGCGCCGGCGACTTCGCGGTGGTCCACACCGGCACCGTGCAACGCCAAAACCGGCGTACCGCTGCCGAATTCGGCGTAATGCACAGTCACTCCGCGGACCGTGGCCTCCATCCAGACAGTGTAGAACGCCGGGTCTGCGCCCGTCCCGCGGTACCGGCCGCTAGCGGCTGCTCACTTTCCCGAACAGCCTCGCAAGGGGCGCGAGCACGATTGGCCGGGCGGCGAACCAGCCGGCCGCGGTGAGAGCGATGGCGGCTGCGAAGAGCCAAAACCCAACCCAGTTCACCTCGTCGGTGCCCGCGAACATGTGGTTCAGGTTCCGCAGCGCCCCGGTCGCGAAGACCAGGAACACGTGGATGAGGATGAACAGCACGAAGAACAGCATCGTCGGGAAGTGCAGCGCACGGGCGGCCTCCACCGGGTAGATCCGGTTCAGCGTCTTCGCGTCCTTGGGCCAGAACTCGCTCATCCGCGCCCCCGTGACCGCCGCGATCGGGGCCGCGATGAACACCACGATGAAGTACATGAGCTGCTGCAGGCTGTTGTAGTTGACCCAGCCGGTCTCCACCGGCCAACTGAGCGTCATGTACTGCAGCAGTGCCGACGCCGCGTTGGGGAAAACCTCCCAGCTGGTCGGCACGATCCGCATCCAGTGCCCGGACGAGAACAGCAACACCGCGAAGATCAGCCCATTAGCCAGCCACAGGATGTCGAGGCTCTGGTGCAGCCACAGCGTGATGCTGATTTTCTTGCCGCCGCGTTTCGGCGTCCAATAGGCGGGCGGCTTCTGCTGGGTGCGCACCTGGTAGCCGGAGCGGATGATGAGCACCATCAGGAAGATGTTCAGGAAGTGTGTCCATTGCGCCCCACCAGGGGAAGCCCGGCTGGGCCGCCGCGGGTAGCTCATAGGTGCCGGGGTAGCGGCGGAGGAACTCCGCCGCGCCTGGCAGCGTGGTGACACCGCGCGCTGCGAGCACCAAAATCCCGGCGGCGACAATGGCGCCCAGCGCAAGGAGTACGGCCCGCGTGATCCACTGGCCCAGGGTGCGCGAACCGTAGAGCTTTGCCTTGGGCTGGGGCTGCTTGGGCTGTTGGACGGCGGCGGCAGGCGCTTTGGGAGTCTCAGCCTTTTCGACGACGGCGGCAGCGGGCGTTTCGGGCTTTTCGACGACGGCGGCGGGGGCTTCCGACGGTGCCGGTGCGCCCGCGGTTAGCGACGGTTCCGCCTGTGCCGGGACGACGTCGGCGGCCGGCGCGATCCTCGCGGCGGCTGGTGCAGCTGCGGGCGGAGCGGCAACTCCGGCGGGGGCTTGCGCCGATGCAGGTGCCGGAGTAGGTGCTGGTCCCGGCGCAGGGGCGGCAACCGTCGGAGCGAAGCCGGCCGGCGGCCACGGCTCGCCCCCGGCAACCCGCGGAAGGCCGCGCCGCAGCGCGGTGGCGCCCGGCGTCGTTGTTTCCGGTGCGGTGTCGGGAGTGACCGGGGCCGGCAGCGGCGCCGGCGCCGCCTCCTCCGCAGCAACGGTTGCAGGCGCAACCGGCGCGGGCACCGGCCTCGCCGGCCGGGGGACGGTATCGGCAACGGGAGGGTCAGCCGGTGCCACCGTCGGCAGTGAAACCTCACCTGCGGGCGGCCACGGCTCGCCGCCCGGCACCCGCGGGAGACCGCGGCGAAGCTGCCGGCCGGCCGCGCCCGCTTTCGCCTCAGGGGCGTCGGTCGCGGCGGCGGTCGCTGCGGGAACGCCGGGGGACGGGACCTCTACCGGCACAGACACCGCCGTCACTTGCTGCGCTACATCGGCCGCAGCGGGAGCGGCATTGGGGGCCGCAGCGGGAGCGGCAGTGGAAACAAAACGCTCGGGCGCATCGCCGGCCGGCGGCCAGGGTTCGCCGCCCGGCACGCGCGGCAGGCCCCGCCGAAGAAACCCGGACTGAGTTGCCATCGCTACTTCTTCCGGGCCTCGAGGGCGCTAATCAGCTGGGGGACCACCTTGAAGACGTCGCCCACCACGCCGAAGTCGGCGATCTCGAAGATCGGCGCGTCGGCGTCCTTGTTCACGGCCACGATGGTCTTGGCTGTCTGCATGCCGGCCCGGTGCTGGATCGCACCGGAAATGCCCAGGGCGATATACAGCTGCGAGGACACGGATACCCCGGTCTGGCCCACTTGGTGCGCGTGCGGGATGTAGCCGGCGTCGACGGCGGCACGCGAGGCGCCCACGGCGGCGCCCAGCGTGTCGGCCAGCTGTTCAACGAGGGCGAACTGTTCTTTGGAGGCCAGGCCCCGGCCACCGGCAACAACCTTCGCTGCGCCGCGCAGTTCCGGCCGGGTGGCGACGGCTGTCTCCTCGTCGAATGAATCAATCCGTGCGGCCGGTTTTCCGGACGGTGTCACGGAGAGGGTCTCCGACGTTTCCGGCTGGGCCTCGGCCCGGGCCTCGACGGCGCCCTGACGAATGGTGATCACCGGCGGCCCGAAGGTCGCCGTCGAGGTCACGTTGTACGCGCCCCCGTACACCGAGTGGTTGGCTACGACGCCCTCTTCATCACGGGAGACGCCGACCGCATCGACGCAGACCGCCGTCCGCGTCCGGGCTGCATACCGGCCCGCGAGGTCGCGGCCGTCCAGGGAATGTGAAAGCAGGATTGCGTCCGGCTGCACCTGTTCCGCGGCGGAGGCAAGCGCATCGACGCCCGGGACGCCCAGAACGGCAGGATCCGGAGTCTCGGCGATCAGGACGCGAACGGCACCCAGAGACGCGGCTTCCGCGGCGGCGGCCTTTCCGGCGCCGGGTGCGGCCAGGACCAAGGCAACAGGGGTGCCGGCTCCAGCGGCAGCGCCGAACAGTCCGGCGGCCGCTTGCTCGAGTTCACCGGAAGCCCGGGCTTCGACGACGACGAGGATGGCGTTTTGAGGAAATTCAGTCATGTCGGCAGTCCCTTACGCCAGTCGGTTTTCGATCAGGAAATTGGCAAGCTTCTCACCGGCGTCGCCCTCGTCAACGATCTTGACCCCCGCGGCCCGCGGCGGCTTCTCTGCAACGGCCAGCATGATGGACCGCGCGGTGTCCGGGTCGTCGGCTGTCACACCCAGGTCCGCGAGGTTCAGCGTCTCCAGCGGCTTCTTCTTAGCGGCCATAATGCCCTTGAAGTTCGGGAAACGCGGCCCGGGTAGCGCCTCGGTAATGGAAATGACGGCAGGCAGGGAGGCAGAGACCTGCTGCACACCTGACTCGACTACCCTGGTGCCGGACACCCCGCCTTCGTTGATCTCGACTGAACTCAGCCCGGAAACCAGCGGCACGTCCAGTAATTCCGCCACCATTGCCGGCATCATGCCGCCGGAACCGTCGGTGGAAGCGTTCCCGGCGACCACCAGGTCGAACCCGGCGCGGCGGATCGCTGCGGCCAGGGTCTCGGCGGTCAGGCCAAGGTCCGCACCGCGAAGCGCCTCGTCACAGATGTGGATGGCGCTTCCCGCGCCCATCGCAAGGCCTTTCCGTATCGTCGCCGTGGCGCCGTCGGGGGCCAGCGAGAGGACGACGACGTCGGTGCCCTGGTTCGCGTCCGCGTAAGCCAGCGCCAGCTCCAGGGCCCGCTCACAGATCTCATCAATGACGATCTCGCTGGCGTCCCGGTCAGCGAGGCCCGTTTCGAGGCTCAATTTTCGGTCCCCGTAGGTATCGGGGACTTCCTTGACGAGGACAACGATCTTCATTGATGGCTCTTCCTGTGGCGGGCATGCCGCCGGAGGGGGACATGGCTAATCTCCCTAGAGTCTACGAAAGAGCGGCCCTGCCCGGCTGACCGGACCCGTGTCGCCAACGGATGTGCCACGCGCCGCGCCTCCGGCAACAGGAAAGGTCCTCCGCTTCCCTTCCAGGCTGCGGAGGACCTTCCGGTCGGCTGCTGTTGCGGCGCCAGACTAGGCCGGGGGGTACTTCATCCGGTAGATGAAGGCCGCGGACTGGTCGCGCTGGACGCCCCACTCCGGACGGAACACGACGTTGCCGCCGCCGAGGTCCCAACCGGTGGTGATGTGCCGCTCCGCCAACCAGGAGATCTGCTTATAGAAGGTATGCCAGGTGGGAACGTCCGAGAACATGGACGTTGCGGGAGCGACATACTCCGGTGAACCAGCGGCCCGGTACAGGAATGCGGCCATCTGGTCGCGGAGGACAACCTGCGTCGGACGGAATGTGACGACGCCGTTGCCCTCATCCCAACCGGTCGTAATCTTCTGGTCTGCCAGCCAGGAAATCTCCTTGTAGAAGGTGCGCCAAGTCGGGACGTCCGCGAACTTTGACACCGCAGGCGGGGTGTAGTCCGGCGACCCGGCCCGACGGTAGAGGAACGCTGCCATCTGGTCCCCGCTGGACCTCCCAGGAAGGCTGGAACAACACGGTGCCGTCGCCCTGCTCCCAGCCCGTGGTGATCTTCCGGTCTGCCAGCCAGGCGATTTCCTTGTAGAAGGTGTGCCAGGTCGCCACATCCGCAAACGGAGACACGGCCGGCGGGGTGTAGGGCGGGTCGCCGAGCGTCCGGTAGGCGAACCAGTAACGCTTGGTGGCCTCGTTGCTTGCCAGCACCACCAGGCCGGTTGTGCTGTTGACGCTCTGCTTGCTGGTGGTCACGTCGTTCATACTTGCGGACGCGCTGTCCTCGATGATCGGCGTGCCGCGGCCCTTTGAAAAGACCGGGTTGTCCATGGAAGCGGTCTTCTCGTAGATCGCGCCGGGCGTTCCGGAGAAGTCGCAGCTCTGCACATCGGATGCCGGTCCTGTGTGGAAGGCATGGATGGTGTTCGACTCAGTATCGAGGACGATCTGGGGGCGGGTCACGCAGTCGTCCACCGTGGCAATGGTCGAGGACGTAAACGCTCCGGTCCCGGGCTTGAAGACCAGCAACATAAGCTCCGCCGCGCTCTGCTCGCCGGCGGTGTTGTTGTAGCTGGTCTTGATGGCAGCGAAGACGCGGCCGGAACGGTCGGACTGTAGGGTTTTGACGCTCACGTGGTCGTCGGCGACTTGGTTGCCCTTCACAGCGTCCTGGGCCTTCCACGAGGACGAAGCCGTGGGGCTGGTGCCGTCGGTGTGGGTCGCCCACCGTACGGCTCCGGTGAGCTGGTCGCTCCACATCACCCCGATTTTGTTGCTGCCGTAGGCGACGATCGCCGAGATGTCGTCCGGGGCCAGGTTCGGGTTGGAGACGGGCAGCACGAAGGGCGTAAGCCAGCCCGTGCCACCGGGCGCGGAGCGATTAACGTAAACCTTGCTGGTGTAACCGTCCGTCGCGTTCCAGGCGACCTGCGTCCAGGTGGCCCAGATTGCCCCGGTGCTGTCCTTGTCGATCGTCATCGACTCACTGCTGTTGTTCGTGATGACGGTCGGAAAGCCGCTGTCCAGCGTGTACTTTCCGCCGGCGTAGCTGTAGCGGTAAAGCCTGGCCTGTCCTGGATCTGACTGCACCGGTGTGGTATCACCCGAGACTGCGGCAACATGTGATGCGATGTACAAGTGGGTGCCGTCCCACATGGTGTCCGCGAGGGTCGTGGCGCGGGTGTCGTTGGTGACCCCGGTGCTGACCCAGGTCTTGGACGGAACGTCGAGGCGGTGGATGGTCCAGCCAGTGCCGGTGGTCCACATGTCCGCCCACCAGGAACCGTCATTCCACCAGAGCTTGCTCTGTGGTTTGTCGGAGGTCGGCGGGTTGTTAACCCCGGCATAGCTGGCGCCGGGATAACCGGAATCGGAAGCTGCGGTGGCGGTGCTGGTGCTCCCCAGGACGAACCCGGCCAGCACCATCGCTGCGGTCAGGACCTGGCTGAGCCAGCGGACGGTACGTTTCATATTGATCGCTATTCCTTCACGCTTGGATCACCATTTCCATGGGATTCGGGTTTCTGTAATGCCATCCGTTGCGTCGGCGGGGAAGAGGCTTTTCGCTTTCCCACATTTCCGGCGTTATTTCTGACCCAGCAAACCCGACCCTTGGAATTCGTGATACCCCCCTAAGTGCCAAGCTGAATTGTGCGCGATGCACAAGGCAACCTCGACCGCAACCGGTGTGGCACTATGTGGTTCAGTTGCGGCATACCCCGGGGCCTGCAACCGTCCCAAGCCATCGGTGTACCGTCCCAGTATCGAGATGGAAATTCGCGAATTCAATAAAAAGTGAGACATTCCCGTCTATATCGAGTAGACGATTTTTGTCACCACGTGGCAGTCCAAGTAGGCGCGTGAGAGAAGCAAGTAGTAACGCGTACGATTCAAGAAGCTAGACGCCCCGGTGCGGGCGTGCATCCCATCGTGGCTTCGATCAAAACTGAGTTTTATGGGTCGGTCGCGTTTGATGGGGCATTCAATTCAGAGTGGTTCGGGGCGGACCTGCACCGGAGCGAGCCAGGCGGTGAGCCCGACGGCGACGAGGCTGCCGGCGGCGATGATGGCCGCGAGGACCACAATCTGGAACCGTCCTGCCTCCAGCGGTGAGACACCGCCGAAAATCGCTCCGACGAACGCGCCGGGAAGCGTGACGAGCCCGGTGGTCTTGGTCTGATCAACAGTGGGAACGAGGGCCGCGGAAATGGCCCGCCGGACCGGGTCCGCCGTCGCCTGCCGTGGCCGTGCGCCCAGGGCGAGCCATCCCTCGACCTCTTCCCACCGGTCGTTGACCAGTTCGACGAAGCGGCGGCCGGACAGGGTTGCGATTGTCATCGCATTCCCGATCACAATCCCGCCGATCGCAAGAATGTATCGCGGAATGAAAGCGATCGCCCCGGTGGCGAACACGACGGCGCCCGTGGCCAGGACGCCCGCGGCCATGCACGTTGCAACGGGGAGGAACCTGGACCGGAGCGACCCCAGACGCCGCGCCGACGTCGCGGCCGCAACGGTGAACATGACGGCAAGGGCGGCCGCGACCAGCCACGGTGACTCGATGACGCCGGATAAGACGAAGCTGATGGCGGCGAGTTGCACCACTCCCCGGGCGACGGCCAACGCGGCCGACCACGGCGCCGCGACCCGCGCGCCCATCAGTACGGTCGTCGCCATCCCGATGAGGATGACGACGCCGAGGGCCGTCCGGAGGGACTCGTCCAACGTCATATCGGCTCACACAGGGTCTGGGAGTTGGTCACCCTGCGATTTTTGCACGCGCCGCAAGGGTGGCGGACCGCATGAGCGCGCACTGCGCGCCGGAAGGACCGCGGAACGATCCTCCCGGTGCGGCGACGCCCTACCTCAGCACCACCGTCCGGTTTCCCTGCAGGATCACCCGGCCCTCACAGTGCCAGCGCACGGCGTTGGACAGCGCCTTGCACTCGGAGTCGCGGCCGGCCGCGACGAGGTCTTCAGGCCCGTAGGTGTGGTCAACCTCCACCACCTGCTGGGAGATGATCGGCCCCTCGTCCAGTTCGCCGTTGACGTAGTGCGCGGTGGCGCCCACGGTTTTCACGCCGCGCGCGTACGCCTGGTGGTAGGGCTTGGCGCCCTTGAAGCTGGGCAGGAAGGAATGGTGGATGTTGATCGCCCGGCCGTCCAGCTTGCGGGTCAGCTCGTCGCTGAGGACCTGCATGTAGCGGGCCAGGACCACGAGTTCGACGTCGAACTCCTCGATCAGCTCCATCAGCCGGCCTTCAGCCTCGGGTTTGGTCGCGGCGGTGACCGGCACGTGGAAGAACGGGATGCCGTGCCATTCCACCAGCGCCTGGTGGTCCGTGTGGTTGGACACCACGGCCACCACGTCGACCGGGAGTTCGCCGATCCTGGCGCGGAACAGCAGGTCATTCAGGCAGTGCCCGAACTTGGACACCATGATCAGCACGCGGCGCCTGGCACCATGCGGTTCCAGCCGCCAGCTCATCCCGAAGCGCTCGGCCACGGCGGCGAATGCGGTCCGCAGGGTATCCGCCGTGGAGGTGTCGCCGTCGGACGCGAAGTGCACGCGCATGAAGAAGTGCCCCTCGGAGCGTTCGCCGAACTGCTGGTTGGCGATGATGTCGCAGCCGTGTTCCAGCAGGAAGCCGGAGACGGCGTGGACGATGCCCGGCGTCTCCGGGCAGTCCAGCGTCAGGACGTGCTCCACGGTGGTGGCCGCGGACGGACCGGTAACTGTTTCAGTCTTGGTGGTAGTCATGCCTCAGCACTCGATCACGTTGACGGCGAGGCCCCCGCGGGAGGTCTCCTTGTACTTGGTCTTCATGTCCGCTCCTGTCTCACGCATGGTCTTGATGGCTTTATCCAGCGACACCTTGTGGCTGCCGTCGCCGTGCAGCGCCAGCCGCGCGGCGTTGATGGCCTTGACGCTGGCGATCGCGTTCCGTTCGATGCAGGGAATCTGCACCAACCCGCCCACGGGATCGCAGGTCAGGCCGAGGTTGTGTTCGATCCCCACCTCCGCGGCGTTCTCCACCTGTTCGGGGGTGCCGCCGAGCACCTCGCAGAGGCCCGCGGCCGCCATGGAACACGCCGACCCCACCTCACCCTGGCAGCCCACTTCGGCGCCCGAGATGGAGGCGTTGATCTTGAACAGGATCCCCACGGCGGCCGCCGCCAACAGGAAACGGACGACCCCGTCGTCGTCGGCTCCGGGGACGAACTTGGTGTAGTAGTGCAGCACGGCGGGCACGATGCCGGCCGCACCGTTGGTCGGGGCGGTGACGATCCGGCCGCCTGCGGCGTTCTCCTCGTTCACGGCGAGGGCGAAGAGGTTGACCCACTCCATGGCACGGAGCGGATCGGTGCTGCCCGTGTCCGCCGCCAGGGTCCGGAAGAGCGACGGCGCACGGCGCCGGACGTTTAACCCGCCGGGAAGGATGCCTTCCGCGGCGCAGCCGTTGTCCACGCACTCGCGCATCACCGCCCAGAGCGCCAGCAGCTTTTCCCGCAGTTCCGCTTCGGTACGCCAGACCAGCTCGTTGGCGAGCATCACCTCGGAAATGGACAGGCCCTCCCGGCCGCAGATCGCCAGGAGTTCGTCGGCCGTCGTGAACGGGTAGGGCAGGACCGTGGCGTCCGCCACCACCCGGTCACCGGCACCGGCGTCACCGTCCACGACGAAGCCGCCCCCAACGGAATAGAAGCTCCGTTCGCTGAGCACTGCGCCGGCATGGTCCAGGGCCCGGAAGGTCATGCCGTTCGGGTGGGCGGGCAGGGACTTGCGGCGGTGCAGGACCACGTCCTCGTCCCAGTTGAAGTCCACCCGGTGGTCCCCGCCGATCCTCAGTTCGGCGTCGAGCGCGGCTGCGGCCACCTGGTCATCCGCGGTGGCGGTGTCCACGGTCTCCGGGTCCAGGCCCTGCAGGCCCAGCACCACGGCCTTGTCCGAGCCGTGGCCCCGGCCGGTGGCACCGAGCGAGCCGAACAGCTCGGACTGGACCCGGACCGTGGCGATGAGCTGGCCGTCGGCTTTGAGGCCGTCGGCGAAAAGTTTCGCCGCCCGCATCGGGCCGACCGTGTGCGAGGACGACGGCCCGATGCCAACGGAAAACAGATCAAGGACACTCAACGCCATCAGGGCACCTCGGTGGACGCGTATTCACGCATGGCATCGAGCAGCCAGCGGCCAAGGAACTCGGCGAAGGATGCCCGAGGCAGGATCCGGTAGGTCTGGTCCGCGGTCTTCCACAGCACTGCCGGGATCCCGCCGATCTCGGTGGACAGCGCCGTCCCGGTTGCAAAGACGCGGGGATGCAGGTCCAGCGAGCAACCCTTCTCGAGCACCGCCCGCGCCTTGGGGCCCGAGAGCTCGAGCGTGGTCCGGTTGGCGGACAGGTCCACCACCTGGCCTGCGCCGCCGCCGAGTGCCTCGACCAGGGCGCCGGGGAGCTCCCCGCCCAGGTCTTCGTGGGCTTCGGCCGGTGCCACCAGCAGGAACTCTGCGGGACCCAGCCACAAGGCGGCGGTCTCGCCGCGGCCGCGGACTTCGCCGGAGCTGGCCGGCAAGCCGCCGGTCAGGGCGCCCAGCCGTTTCCCGGCGTCGCCGGAGGGGTCAACGCGGATCCCTGCCATGGTCAGGAACGGCACCTCCCGCAGCTCCACGGCGCCACGAATGGAGCCGGTCTGAAACGCGTCGGCCAGTTGCGAAGCGGGGCTCCTGCGCAGGGTGAGGATCTTCTTGGCATTTTCGAGTGCTGCAGTGTCAGCCATCTTTACGGGTCCCTTCGGAGTCAAAAAGTACGGTTTCTGCGACGACAACATCCACCAGCTGGTCGCCGGCGGCGGCCACCAGGGTCTCGCCGATGCGGTTGCGGCCGTTCTTGATCAAGGCCAGCGCAAAGGACCGGCCCAAGGCCGCGCTGTGGTAGCTGGAGGTCACAAATCCCTGCATGGGCACCGGGCCCTCACTCGGGTTGACGGCGATGCCCTGCTCCACGAGCTGGGTGCCCTCCGGAAGCCGGACGGAGCCGTCCACCGGCAGCACGCTGACCAGGTGCTTCCGGTCGGTGCGGTCAGCGTCCTTGCGGGCGTAGGACCGTTTGCCGATGAAGTCCTTGACCTTGGACACGACCCACTCCATCCCGGCGTCCTGCGGCGTGACGGTGCCGTCGGTGTCCTGGCCGACGATCGGGTAGCCCTTCTCGGCGCGCAGCACGTGCATGGTTTCGGTGCCGTACGGGGTGATGTGGAATTCCGCGCCGGCCGCCGCGACGGCCTCCCAGGTGTTCAGTCCGTACCAGGATGGGACGTTGATTTCGTAGGCCAGCTCACCGGAGAACGAGATCCGGCAGATCCGTGCCCCGACACCGGAGGCCAACGTCGTTTCGCGGAACGTCATGAACGGGAACGCTTCAGCGTCCAGTCCGCCGTCCGCGGCCAGTTCCGGTGCCAGTTTGGCGACCACTTCCCGGGACTTGGGCCCGACGACGGCGATAGTGGACCACTGCTCCGTGACGGACGTGCAGTGCACATCCAGTTCCGGCCACTCGGTCTGCAGCCACTCCTCCAGCCAGTCCAGGACTTTGGCGGCACCGCCGGTGGTGGTGGTCATGAAATACCGGTCCGGACCCAGGCGCAGGGTGACGCCGTCGTCGAAGATCATGCCGTCCGGGGTGCACATGACGCCGTAGCGGGCGGACCCGGGGGCAAGTTTTTTGAAGGCGTTGGTGTAGATCCGGTTCAGGAACTCGCCCGCGTCCTTGCCGCGGATCTCAATCTTGCCCAGCGTGGTGGCGTCCATGAAGCCCACGGATTCGCGCACAGCGGCGCATTCGCGCAGCACCGCGGCGTCCATGTCCTCGCCGTCCTGCGGGTAGTACCAGGGCCGCTTCCACTGCCCGACGTCTTCGAACAGTGCACCTTGGGCGACATGCCACGGATGGATGGAGGTGAGCCGGGCCGGGTCGAAGAGCTCGCCGCGCTGGCGTCCGGCCAGAGCGGCGAATGCCACCGGCGTGAACGGGGCGCGGTACGCGGTGGTGCCGATCTCGCCAATACCGGCTGTTTCGCCGCCGCCGTGCTTGAGCGCCGCCGCGATCACGCCGATCGCGTTGACGCCGGAGGTCTTGCCCTGGTCATTGGCGGTGCTGATCGAGGTGTACCGCTTGACGTGTTCCACCGAGCGCATGCCTGCTCCGGTGGAGCGCAGGACGTCGGCCACGGACTGGTCGCGCTGGAAGTCGACGAAGTGGTGGTGCCAGTCCTCGGGCCCGCCTTCCTGGCCGGGAACCAGCCAGAGCTGCCGGGTCGGGGCGGAGGCCCGGGGCGCGGCGAGCGGCTCTGCAGCCGAGGCCGTCGAGTCCGTAGCGCCGAAGCCGGCTGCGCCGACGGCCGCAACCCCGGCTGCGATGCCCTCGGCAACGCAGTCGGCCAAGGCGTAGCTGCCGCGGCCTGCGCCGGCGACCTGTTGGTCCGGTACCACGCTGTTCGGCACGAAGGCCGCCAGGTCCTCGTCCCAGCGGAGCCTGCCCTGGCGCTGGGAATGCAGGTGCACCACCGGTGACCAGCCCCCGGACACAGCCAGCAGGTCACAGGCGAGCTGCTCGACGCCCGAGGTGAGCTCGCCGGCGTCGTTGATGCTCCGGACCGTGACCCCGGAGAGCCGGCCGTCACCGGACTCCGCGGCGCTGGTGTCGGCCACGGCACTGCCAATCAGCACCCGGGTGCCGGCCGCAGCGGCTGCCGCGGCTACGCCGCTCAGCTGCGGCCGGGCGTCCACGACGGCCTCGACCTTGATACCGGCGGCGCGGAGGTCAGCGGCGAGGTCGTAGGCGCTGTCGTTGGTGGTGCTGATGACCACCCGGGAACCGGCGGCGACGGCGTAGCGGTTGAGGTAGCTGCGCACGGCGGAGGCGAGCATGATGCCGGGCCGGTCGTTGTTGTCAAAGACCAGCGGCCGCTCGTGGGCGCCGGGGGCGAGGACAACCTGGGGCGGCGCGGATGTGCCAGATCCGCTGCCGGGACACTCCGGGGGCGGCGGGGGACAGGAGGTGGTCGGTCCGGTTCTGCGCCGCGATGACGTAGTTCGAGTCGTAGGAGCCGAAGGCGGTGGTGCGGTTCAGCACGTTGCACTCGGCGGCGGAAATCAGTTCGGCTTCCACCCCGGCGACCCAGTCCAAGGCCGGTTCACCTTCGATGGTGTCAGCGAGTGCCGGGTCGGTGGAGCCGGAGAGCAGGGCGCCGCCGAGCTCGGGCTGGTCGTCGATGAGGATGACCCGGGCGCCGGCACGGACGGCTTCGCGGGCTGCGGCCAGGCCGGCCGGTCCGCCGCCGACCACCAGGACATCGGTGTGGACGTACTTCTTGTCGTACTCGGCGCGGTCCTCCGCCGGGTCGAGCTTGCCGAGCCCGTTCAGGAATTCGGCGCTGAGCCCGTCCACCAGGGACACCGTCGTGGCGGGAAGCATGGATTCTGCGACGTGGCCCGGGAAGCGGGCCGCGACCTTGACCAGCGCATTGGCCTCCTCGACGCCAGCGGACAGGATGCCGCGCGGGCGGTCCTCGTACAGTGAGTTGCCAGCGGTGATCCGGCCATTGGCCAGCAGCGCCGAGGCGAGGGTGTCGCCGGGGTGGCCGGTGTACTCGCAGCCGTCCAGGCTGAAGCGCCAGGTGACGCTGCGGTCGATGCGCCCGCCGGCGCCGAGGCGAGCGGGCTGCTGCTGAGCGGTCATTTGACGGCTCCTTCCGGGGAAACGGGGGTGGTGATGGTCGGGGCCGTGGGTCCGGCCGCGGGGCGAAGCTGGCCCATCGGGTAGACCGCCTGGATGTCGTAGGTGACGGTGTCGCGGAGCATGTTGAACCATTGCCGGCAGCCGGTGCTGTGCAGCCAGCGTTCGGCGAAGGCGCCCTTGGTGTTGTCGCGGTAGAAGAGGTACTCGGCCCATTGGCGGTCCGTGAGTTCGGCCGGGTTTTCCGGGTACGGCACGTGGGCCTGGCCGCCGTAGTGGAATTCGGTCTCGTCCCGGGGACCGCAGTTGGGGCAGGAGATCAGGAGCATGTCCGGTCCTCTTTCTAGTGGGCCACGGCGGCGGCGCCGTGTTCGTCGATCAAGGCGCCGGTTTCGAAGCGCTCGAGGGCAAAAGGTTTGTTGAGGGTGTGCGGTGTTCCGGTGGCGATGGTGTGCGCGAAGGTGAGGCCGGCGGCCGGGGTTCCCTTGAACCCGCCGGTGCCCCAGCCGCAGTTGACGAACATGTTGTCCACCGGCGTGGTGCCGATGATCGGGGAGGCGTCCAACGTGGTGTCCACGATCCCGCCCCAGGTCCGGAGCACGTGCGCCCGGGCGAAGATGGGGAAGAGTTCGACGGCGGCTGCCATCTGGTGCTCGATTACGTGGAACGACCCGCGCTGGCCGTAGCCGTTGTAGGAGTCGACGCCGGCGCCCATCACCAGTTCGCCCTTGTGGGCCTGGGACACGTAGACGTGCACGTGGTTGGACATGACCACCGTGGGGTGGACCGGTTCGTGCAGTTCGGAGACCAGGGCCTGCAGCGGGTGAGACTGGATGGGCAGCCGGAAGCCGGCCATCTCGGCCAGGACCGAGCTGTGACCGGCGGCGGCCAGCCCGACCTTCTCGGTGTGGATGGTGCCGCGGTTGGTTTTGACGCCCGTGACGCGGTTGCCGTCTTTGATGAAGCCGGTGACCTCGCAGTTCTGGATGATGTCCACGCCCATTTCGTCGCACTTGCGGGCGAAGGCCCAGGCCACGTGGTCGTGCTTGGCGATGCCGGCCCGGGGCTGGTAGGTGGCACCCATGACGGGGTAGCGGATGTTGTCGCTGATGTTCAGGATGGGGCAGAGTTCCTTGACCTGCTGCGGGTCCAGCCATTCCGCGTCGACGCCGTTGAGCTTGTTCGCCCCCACGCGCCGCATGCTCTCCCGGACATCGCCCAGGGTGTGGGCCAGGTTCATCACGCCGCGCTGGCTAAAGAGGAAGTCGTATTCGAGTTCCTCGGGCAGGATTTCCCACAACTTCAAGGCGTGCTCATAGATGGCGGCGCTTTCGTCCCACAGGTAGTTGGAACGGATGATGGTGGTGTTCCGCGCCATGTTCCCGCCGGCCAGCCAGCCCTTTTCCAGGACAGCGATGTTAGTCATCCCGTGGTTCTTGGCCAGGTAGTATGCCGTCGCCAGGCCGTGGCCGCCGCCGCCGACAATGACGGCGTCGTAGCTGTTTTTGGGATCGGGGTTCCGCCAGAGGAAAGCGGGGTGTTCGGGAAGCTGTTCGGTGCTCACTGGGCAACTCCGTTCGGGGTGGATCCGGCCGCGCCGGAAAGGTGGGGATAGAGCGGGAACTTCTCGGCCAGGACGGTCACCCGGTCGCGCAGCAGCACCGCGGACTCGTCGCTGAGCTCGCCCTTAAGCGCTTCGGCGATGATGTCGGCGACCTCGGTGAACTCGGCACGGCCAAATCCCCGGGTGGCCAGGGCCGGGGTGCCGATCCGGAGGCCGGAGGAGACCATCGGCGGCCGCGGGTCGAACGGGACGGCGTTGCGGTTCACGGTGATGCCGATCCGGTGCAGGCGGTCCTCGCCCTGCTGCCCGTCCAGGTCGGACTCGCGCAGATCCACCAGGACCAGGTGGACGTCGGTGCCGCCGCCCACCACGGAGATGCCGTGTTCGGCCACGTCAGGTTGCAACAGCCGGTCGGCGAGGATCTGCGCCCCCTCCAGGGTGCGCTGCTGGCGGTCCCTGAACTCTGCAGTGGCGGCGATTTTGAAGGCCACGGCCTTGGCCGCAATCACATGTTCCAGCGGGCCGCCCTGCTGGCCGGGGAAGACGGCGGAGTTGATCTTGCGGGCCAGCGAGGCGCGGCTCAGGATGACGCCGCCGCGGGGTCCACCCAGGGTCTTGTGCGTGGTGGTAGTGACGACGTCGGCAAACGGCACCGGGTTCGGGTGCAGGCCCGCGGCCACCAGGCCGGCGAAATGGGCCATGTCCACCATCAGGTAAGCACCTACCAGGTCGGCAATGCGGCGGAACTCGGCGAAGTCGAGCTGGCGGGTGTAGGCGGACCAGCCGGCGACGATGAGCTTCGGCCGGTGCTCGAGCGCCAGTGCTTCCACCCTGTTCATATCCACGGTCATGTCGGATTCGCGCACCTGGTACGGAACCACGTTGTACAGCTTGCCGGAGTAGTTGATCTTCATGCCGTGGGTCAGGTGCCCGCCGTGGGCCAGATCCAGGCCCATGATGGTGTCGCCTGGATCGAGCAGCGCGAACATTGCGGCGGCGTTGGCCTGCGCGCCGGAGTGCGGCTGTACGTTTGCAGCTTCTGCCCCGAACAACTCCTTTACCCGGTCGATGGCGAGCTGCTCGATCACATCGACGTGTTCGCAGCCGCCGTAGTAGCGCTTGCCCGGGTAGCCCTCGGCGTATTTGTTGGTCAGGACGGAACCCTGGGCGGCCATCACGGCCGCCGGGGCGAAGTTTTCGGAGGCGATCATTTCCAGCGTGGACTGCTGGCGGCCAAGCTCCCGGGAGATGGCTGCGTCGACCTCGGCGTCGACGACGGAGAGGGTGCCTGTGAGCACGTCTGCCATGGTTTGCTCCTTTCGATCAAAGGGCTAGTCAACAACTGCTAGCCAACTAATACATGACTGATATATTAGGTTGAATGCAACAATATGTTGCAGATCACTCACCGTCAAGGGTGGGAGCGAAGATTGCGGAGCGAGTCAGTGGCCCGCACGGGCACGAGGAGGGGACATGACGAGCCTTGCACTAGAAGACGCGGCGGCCGAGGCAGAACTGCCGCTGTCCGAACAGGCCTACCGGCAGCTGCGCGACCAGCTGATCATGCTGGACATCCGGCCGGGCGAAGCCATCAATGACTCAGCGCTGGCGGCCCGGCTTGGCTTCGGGCGGACTCCGGTGCGGGAGGCGCTGAAGCGGCTGGAGAGTGACCATCTGGTGGTCTCCTATCCGCGCCGCGGAACTTTCGCCACCCGTGTGGACATCACGGAACTGGCGGACATTTCGGAAATCCGGGAACTGCTGGAGCCGTTGGCGGCCAGGCGGGCCGCCCGCAATGCCGGTCCTGCGATGCGTGCCAGGCTGCGGGCACTGGCTGCCGACATTGCGGAGTCAGACCCGCTTGGCGCCGACCAGCACGCGCTGATGCGTTTCGACATCATGGTCCACCGGCAGATCTATGCGGCGGCCGCCAACCCCCACCTGGAAGACGTGCTGATCCGGTACGACAACCTGGCGACGCGGATCTGGTGCCTGGTGCTGGACAAGATTCCGTCCGTTGCCGGGCACATCACCGAGCACGTTGACCTGCTCCACGCCATTGCCGACGGCGACGCCGAACGGGCCGCCGGCCTCGCTTTCGAGCACGTCACGAGCTTTGAGAAGACCATCCGCAGCGTGCTTTAGGTTGTCTCCCTGCGCAGGCCCGGCGGCGCTGCGGCTACCGCAGCCGCGGCCCCGATATGGATGCTGAACAACCTGCCCGAAGTCCGCGGGTCGCAGCCCAGCAACACCAGGATTTTGCTTAGCCGCTTGTGCATCGTCTGCCGTTCAATGTTCAGGGACACCGCCGACGCCGTCGTATTGCAGCCCGAATCCAGCCAGCACAGCAGGGTGGCCAGCAAGGTGGTGCCGTGCTTGCGGTCCCAATCCATGACTTCTCCGAGCGCCGACTCCACGTAGGAGTTCAAAAAGGCCGGCTCGGGCACTGCGGCAAGAATGCGGCGGCCCAGGAAGTCCATGGCGTCGAGTACCTCCCCGGCCGCAGGCACGCCCAGTCGAAGAACCTCCTGGGCCTCCACGTAGGAGTCGTGTGTGCGGGAGCTGTCAGCCACGCTGGGGCCGAACGCCGCGTAGGTATCCGAACCTGCCAGTGCGGTGCCGGCGCCGCGGATCAGCACGTCACGGGCTGCCCGGGCTCCCTGATGCGGGAGCGCAAGCAGTACCGCCCGTTCACCGTCCCAGAGGTGTGACTTCACCTGCACCCCGCGCAGCCGGAGCGCACGCTCCACGGCTGGAAAATTTGCATCCCTCCCGGTCGTCCGGAAAACGGCCATCACGGCGGTGAGGCCAGGCTGCAGTCCTGCCTGCAGCCAGAGCTGCCGGACGACGTCGGCGTCCCGGCCTTCGATCACCGCTTCCAGCAGGCGCGCCTCCGCCACCTGGGCCGGCGTCGGCCGGAATGCCTGCGCGAGGGCGAGGGCGAGGATACCGGCCAGTCGGTCGGCCGCTAGATCCAGCAGCAACGGGTCTTCGTCCGGCGAGTGCAGTGAGAGCTGCGCTGCGAGCTGGCCGCCGACGACGATGCCCGCTTCGGCGCGGTAACCCCCCTCCGTGTCGACTTCGCCGGCGCGGCCGAGGAGGGATCCGTCGGGAGCTACCAGCGCCACTTCGGCTTTCAATGTTCCGGCCAACAACTCGAGGATGGTCGGAAGGTGGGGTCCTTTGTCCGTGATCTGGCGGGCAATCTGCCGTGACACGTCGTCGACCACCAGGTGGGCAGCGGCCTGTTCGTTGACCACGAGCCGGTTCACGGCCTCGGCGATGTCGACAAAGGGCGCCACCGACCGAAGTTCTATCAGCGGCAGCTTGTTCCGGTTCGCCGCGGCAATCAGGTTCTCGGACAGCAACGCCGCCTGACCGGCGGTCTGCAGGGCCAGCGCGGCGATGTGCCGTGCCGCGAGGCTTGCGACATAGTCTTCCTGCTCCTCGACCGGCAGTGCCAGCAGGGCCTCGCCGCCGGAGAGCAGCAGTTCCCCGCCGCGCAGGAGCGGAGCGATGGTGAGCACCTCGCTGGAGTGCACCCAGCGAACCGGGCGCTGCCACGTACCGGGCACGTCGCTGCGCAGCAGCGGGCTGGCGGCCGCCATGGCGGGCAGGGCAAGCACTTCAGCGAGCGTGATCATTGGATCTCCCTCCCGGGGGACGCGACACTTTGTCGCTTCATATGTCGCCAGTGTAATCAGAATGATTCTACTTTGTGGGGAAGCTCACTCCTAAACTGGATTCACTCCCCGTTCTTCATCACAACGTAGTGAATTGAGGCACAGCATGAACCAAGCTCAACAAGGCCAGCATGAAGCGGCCACTGGAGAGGTTGAAGACGTCCTGCAACCCATTCCGGAATCCGCCCGGACCACGAAACTCTCCGGCCAGTTCTGGATCTGGGCCGGCGCGAATGTGGCTCCCATCAACTGGATCCTCGGGGCCCTCGGCATTCACCTCGGGTTGGGCCTCGGCGACACCATCCTGGTGCTCATCGTCGGTAACCTCATCGGGATGGCGGGCTTCGGCTTCTTCGTCATCCTGGGGCAGCGGACCGGTGCCACCGGCATGCTGCTGGCCCGCGGCGCTTTCGGCCGCCGCGGCGCTTACCTACCGGCAGCCATTCAGGCCACCATCGCCATCGGCTGGTCAGCGGTAAACACCTGGGTCATCCTTGACCTGATTCTGGCCCTTTTCGGCATGATCGGCTGGGTTGACCCCGCTGAACGCAACATCGGCGTCCGCATCCTCGTCGCGGCGGTCATCATGAGCGTCCAGGTCGCAATCTGCTACCGCGGCTACCGCGCCATCTCGAAGTTTGAGCGGATCACCATGCCGCCCACGATCCTCGTCCTGGTCGGGATGTCGATCGTCGCCTGGACGCAGCTGGACATCAACTGGAGCTACGCCGGGCCCGAGGGGGCCATCCTCGAAGGGCTGCCACGACCGGCCGCCATGTCCTCGATCATGACCGTCATCGGCATCGGCTGGGGCATCGGCTGGTTTACCTACGCCCCGGACTACTCCCGCTTCGTCAGCCGCAAGGTCAAACCCGCCAAGTTGTTCACGGTCAGCGTCCTGGGCCAGTTCCTGCCCGTGGTCTGGCTGGGTATCCTGGGGGCCAGTCTCGCAACCAAGAACGGCCAGGCAGACCCAGGGCAGCTCATCGTCTCCAACTTCGGCGCCCTGGCCATTCCGGTCATCCTGCTCGTCATCCACGGGCCGATCGCCACGAACATCATCAACCTCTACACCTTCGGCGTCGCCTTCCAAGCCCTGGACGTCAAAATCTCCCGGCGCAAGCTCTCGATCATGGTCGGAATCCTGTCCATGTTTGCCGTGATCGGCTTTATGTTCGCCGAGGACTTCGCGATGATCCTCGACTCCTGGCTCGGCGCCATTGTCGCTTGGGTCGCGACCTGGGGCGGCATCATGGCCGTCCACTACTTCATCTTTGAACGGCACCACAAAGACTTCTCCTACCTCTTCCTCGACTCGAAGAAGACTGCTCTGAAGTCCGTCAACCCGGCAGCCTTCATCGCCTTCTTCGCCGGCATCCTCATGACCTGGATGTTCATGTACGGCGGGATCCCCGCCCTGCAGGGCCCAATCGCCACGGCAATGGGCGGCGTCGACTTCTCCTGGCTGGCCGGGACCGTCACGTCGTCGGTGATCTACTTCGCCCTCGGCTACGCCCGCTTCCGCCGGCGCATCCGGGCCGGCGTGCCCCTCGGCATCCGCCTCAACCTGCAGGAAGAAGCAGTCCTCGCCGAGCACGGCGACGCCTGCGAAGACAAGCACAGCATTCCGGAACCGGCCCCGCGGCCTCAACCGGCACAAGCCACCTCCTGAAAACCACCGCAACGTAAGGAAACCCCGCATGACCATCACGACTTCCGCCCCCGCTGCCAACGTCTCCGAGCTGGAGCGCCTCAAGGTTCTGAACAACGGCGAAAAAGTCAGCCTGACCTTCTCCGACACCGAGTTTGAGCGCCGTCTGGCCGGCCTGCGCAGCATCATGGCAGAGAAGGACCTCGACGCCGTCGTCCTTACCAGCTACCACTCCATCAAGTACTACTCGGACTTCCTCTTCACCTACTTCGGCCGCTCCTACGCCATGGTGGTCACCAAAGATGACACAGTGACCGTCACGGCCAACATCGACGCAGGCATGCCCTGGCGGCGCAGCTACGGCGACAACGTGGTTTACACCGACTGGCGCCGAGACAACTACATCTTCGCGATCCAGGAAGCACTGCGCACCCGCGGCATCAACCCCCGTCGGCTGGGGGTGGAGGACGATTCCCTCCCGCTGGACAACCGGAACAAGATCCAGGCGGCGTTCGGGTCGGCCACCCTGGTGGATGTGGCCCAGGCCGCCATGCGCCAGCGAATGATCAAGTCCGCCGAGGAAATTGAGGTCATCAAGCACGGCGCCCGGATCGGGGACCTGGGCGGCGAAGCCATCCGCAACGCCATCACCGCCGGCATCAGCGAGTACGAAGTTGCCCTCATCGGCACCGAAGCTATGGTCCACGAAATCGCCCGGACGTTCCCGAACTCGGAAATCCGCGACACCTGGGTCTGGTTCCAGTCCGGGATCAACACCGACGGCGCCCACAACTGGGCCACCACCCGCAAGATCCAGGAACACGACATCCTGTCGCTGAACTGCTTCCCCATGACCTCCGGCTACTACACGGCGCTGGAACGGACCCTGTTCTACGGCGAACCGGATGCCCGCTCGCTGGAACTGTGGAACATCAACGTAGAGGTCCACAAACGCGGGCTCGAGCTGATCAAGCCGGGCGCGGTCTGCAAGGACATCGCAGCCGAACTGAACGAGATCTACGTCGGCCACGGCCTGCTCGCCAACCGGACCTTCGGCTACGGACACTCCTTCGGCGTGCTCAGCCACTACTACGGCCGGGAAGCCGGACTCGAGCTCCGCGAGGACATCGACACCGTGCTGGAGCCGGGCATGGTGGTCTCGATGGAACCGATGATCACCGTCCTGGACGGCCAACCGGGTGCCGGCGGCTACCGCGAGCACGACATTCTCGTGGTCGGCGACGAGGGGGCCGAGAACATCACCAAGTTCCCGTTCGGTCCGGAGTACAACATCATCAGCGCCTGACAGCCAGACCGGAAGGGCGCGGCGCCACGGCCTCCGTGGCGCCGCGCCCTTCCGCAGCACATCCACTGCATCTGCAAAGGAGCACCACCAGCATGCACAAGTCAGTTTTCCTTGAAGACACGGACGCGTTCAGCTACCGCGAGGCCCTTGCCTCCGGAGAGTCCATCGTCCTGATCCCCGTCGGCTCGCTGGAACAGCATGGCCCGCACCTCCCGTTGGGAACGGACACCATCCTGTCCTCCCGCTTCGCCGAGGGTGTCGCGCGGCAGCTGGGGGCACTGGTGGCCCAACCCATTGCGTATGGCTACAAGTCCCAGCAGAAGTCCGGCGGCGGTAACCATCTTTCCGGCACCACCAGCCTGGACGGGACCACGCTGATCGGGGTAGTGCGCAATCTGGTGAAGTCCTTCCTGAACCAGGGCGTCCGCCATCTGGTCCTGATGAACGGCCACTTCGAGAACTACCAGTTCCTCTACGAGGGAATCGATCTCGCCCTCGAAGACCTCGGAATCAAGCCCGGCGCAGCGCAGAGCGTGCTGCTGCTGTCCTACTGGGACTTCGTCAGCCAGGACACCCTTGCGCAGGTCTACCCGGACGGCTTCCCGGGCTGGGACATCGAACACGGCGGTGTGCTGGAAACCTCGCTGATGCTCCATCTCGAGCCGGCCCGGGTGGCCATGGACCGCCTGGCGGACGGTCCCGCCGCGGTGCTGCCGCGCTTCGACCGGCTTCCGGTGGTGCCGGACCGCACCCCGGCCAGCGGCTGCCTCTCCTCCGCGGCCGGCTCCAGCGCCGACAAGGGCAGCCTGCTGTACAAGCAGGTGGTCGAAGACCTAGTCGCCGACATCGTCACCGAGTTGGTCCTGGAGCCCGCCCGGGCGGCCGTCCTGCAGTAGCAGGACAGCGGTTTCGGGACGTAATGCCCATGGTGGTGGTTGCCCAGCTGCGCCACCATGACGCTATGGACCCTGAAACACCGAAAGCAGCAGAACTGAGCCTTCCCCAGGCCTTCCTCCTTCTCGCGACCAACGATCAAGACGGAAAACCCGCCGTGCCGGTGTTCGCGCTGCGGACTGCCCTGGCCGGGGCCGTCCTCGCCGAACTTGAGCTGTGCGGTGCCATCGAGCTGCAGGGAAAGCGCGTCAGGGTCACGGACTCGCCGGCGTCGACGAGCGTCGAGCATGAGCTGGAGCTCATTCGAGGCAAGTCCCGGCCCCACAGCCCGAAACGGTGGGTGTCCATGCTCGAGGGCAAGGCCGAAGTGCAGCGCGTCTACGACGGCATGGTCGCCCGAGGCCTCGTGGAGCAGATCGGCGAAAAGCACCTCGGTGTTTTCAGGTCCATCCGGTACCCGGAGAAGGACCACGGCCCGGAAGCTGCCCTCCTGCAGAAGATCGGAGCTGCGCTCAGTACTGTGCTGCCAGCTTCCGCGGAACCGGCACCCGGGGGCTCCGACGTTCCGAGCCCTGATGTCCCGGCGGCCCCAGGTGCGGCGCCGGCTGCAGCTGAGGCGCCGGACGCCAGGACCACGGCCCTGATCGCGCTGCTGCAGGCAGCCGGGCTGCTCGGCAAGCTGTTCCCGGCGGTGGACAAAGTCCGCGCCGACGAGCTGGCTAAGGACTACTGGCCCGCCCGCGCGGTGGAAGATGAACTCCGGCTGATCAGGCTCGCGAAGGAAGAAGCTCCGGCCGTGTAATCCTCACTGCCGGGAGCCGGAGGGGCTCCGAAGGTGCGCCGCGCGCGGCGTCCGGAAACCCGGCAGCGTTCATTATGTTGACGATGCGTTCAACCTAAAGGACCATCGTCGTATGGAGAATCATCTTGCCGGCCCGGCTTTCCCCGGCGTGGAGGGACAAGCCGAGCGTGCGATGACCGCCGTCGGAGCGTTGGTGCTGCAGTTGCGCAGGGAGGCTGGGTACAGTATCGGCAGCCTCGCCGCGGCGGCCGGTCTCAGCCCGGGCCTGCTCAGCCAGATCGAGCGCGGCCAGGGTAACCCGTCGCTGACAACGCTGATTAAGCTTTCCCAGGCGCTGAAGGTGCCGGTCGGACGTTTTTTTGACACCAAAGACAAGGGTGGCGCCCTGGTCCGGCGGAACGAGAGGCGGCGGCTCGAAGTCGCCGAAGACAACCTGATCTACGAACTCCTCACGCCCCACATGAACGGGCACCTCGGCATGCTGCGGGCACAGATCGCTGCAGGCTGGGACAACCGGAACGCTCCTTTCGTGCACCCCGGCGAGGAGTGCGTCACCATCGTGCAGGGCAGGCTACACGTGTGTGTCGACGGCGTCGGATACGACCTCGACGAGGGTGACTCACTCACTTACGACTCGTCCCTGCCGCACTGGTACCGCAACCCGACGTCGGAAGACGCCGTGCTCATCGGGGCGATGACGCCGCCGTCCTTCTGACCGAAGCGGCGTGGCGGTCTGTTCAATAAAATGAACAAATCTGACCCAAAGTGTTGACACTGGGAATGAGCGACCCAAATACTGGATGGAGTGCGCGGCCGCTCGGCTAGCGCTTTCGCCGCCGGCATTCTTGGCCGGCCCCGTCAACACTCCCAGGGGGAACCCGCCTATGATGCCCGCAACTGCGCCGGCTGCCGCTCTAATCGCTACGGAACCCAGCGCCGCCGCGCTGGAATGGTCCAAGAAGCTCGTCTCCTTCGACACGACCAGCCGCAATTCCAACGTCGCGCTGATCCGCTGCATGGCGGACGAGCTCACCGCCCACGGCATCGCCCCGCTCATCGTCCCTAGCCCGGACGGCAACAAAGCCAACCTTTTCGCCACTATCCCGGCCCACGATGGGACAGTCACCGGCGGCATCATGCTCGCCGGCCACACCGACGTCGTCCCGGTGGACGGGCAGGCCTGGGACAGCGAGCCGTTCACGCCGGAGACCCGGCAGGGGCGGCTCTACGGCCGCGGCACCACGGACATGAAGGCGTTCAGCGGTGCCATCCTGGGCTTTCTGCCGGAATTCCTGTCCCGGCCGCTGGCGGAGCCGCTGCACTTCGCCTGGACCTACGACGAAGAGGTCGGCTGCCACGGTGCCGTCGTCCTGCTGGCCGAACTGGAGGCGCGCGCGATTCACCCCCGCATTGGTTTCGTCGGTGAGCCGACCAGCATGCGGCCCGTCTCCGCACATAAGAGCAGCCAGCTCTTCCGCGTCACGGTCACCGGCATCGCCGCGCACTCCTCGATGACTTCCACCGGCGTGAACGCCATCGAATACGCAGCCAGGGCGATCGCCTTCATTCGCTCCGTCGCCGACGAACACCGGCTTGGGGGGCCCTTCGACGAGACCTTCGTGGTCCCCTACACCACGGCCAACGTCGGCGTCGTCAGCGGTGGCGCGGCGGTCAACACCGTGGCGGAAAAGTGCGAGTTCGAATTCGAGTTCCGGACCATTCCGGGTGATGACGCGGAGGCCGTGATTGCGCGGATCGAGGAGCACCTGGCGGGGCTGCGGAGTGAAATCCAGCAGGAAAACTCCTCCGCGGATGTCCGGATGGACGCCCTCGGCACAGTCCCCGGGCTCAACCCCGACGGTCCCCGCGAAGCACTCGAACTGGCGCAGCGCCTCACTAGAAACGCCGTCGAAGAATCGGTGGTTTATGCCACCGAGGCGGGCCTCTTCCAGCGGGCCGGCATCGACACAGTGGTGTGCGGCCCCGGCAGCATGGACCAGGGACACACCGCCAACGAATACATCGAACTGAGTCAGATCGCTGCCTGTGAGACTTTCCTGCAGGCCCTCGCCGACCACCTTTCCACAACCGAACGGACCGAACAGCCATGAGCCACCAAGCCACTACCGGTGTGGAAACACAGGACGGGATCCTGGACACCCGACCGCCCGCCGTCGTCGCCCTCGAGCGAAGCAACGCCCGCAAGGCCGTCGTCGCTGCCTCCATCGGCAACGGACTCGAGTGGTTCGACCTGATCGTGTACGGCACGTTCGCCGTCACCATATCCAAGCTGTTCTTCCCCACTGACAACGAGGCCGCATCGCTGCTGCTGACCTTCGCCTCGTTCGGCGTTTCCTTCATCATGCGGCCACTTGGCGGCATCCTGATCGGACGCTACGCGGACAAAGCCGGCCGCAAGGCGGGCATGCTCGTTTCGATCCTGGTGATGTTCGTGGGCACCCTGCTCATCGTGATCGCGCCGACGGCGGCCGCCATCGGCGTCGCTGCCAGCCTCCTGGTGCTGGTTGCCCGGCTGTTGCAGGGCTTCGCCACGGGCGGGGAGTTCGGCACCGCAACGGCGTACCTGATCGAGTACGCACCCACACGCAAGGCCTTCTACGGCAGCTGGCAGGTGGCCACCCAGGGTGGCGGCATCCTGCTCGCCGGCATCTTCGGGTTCGTCCTCAACAGCTACCTCAGCACCCAGTCCCTCGAGTCCTGGGGCTGGCGCCTGCCGTTTATCTTCGCGCTGGCCATCGGCCCGGTGGGCTGGTACATCCGCTCCAAGATGGAGGAAACTCCGGAGTTTCTGGCCACCGAACGGTCCGCGGCGCCGCTGAAGGAAACCTTCATCGGTAACGGCGGTCGGCTGTGGGCGATCGTCGGCGTCGTTTCACTGGGGTCCGTCGGCGTCTACATCGCCCTTTTCATGCCCACCTACGCCATCGTGAACCTCGGGATGCCGAAAACCGTCGCGTTCCTCTCCACTCTGATTTTCGGTGTGGTGATGAGCCTCGGCTCCCCGTTTATCGGTATGCTCGCCGACAAGGTGGGGCCGGCCCGGATCATGACCTGGGCTGCTCTTGGCACCATCGTTGCGGGCATTCCGGCGTTTCTGGTCCTCATTGCGGCGCCGGAACTGCCGACCATGATCGTCGTCGAACTCGTCCTGTCGGTGCTGGCCACGGCCTACTTCGCGCCGCTGCCGGCCATCATGTCCTCGATGTTCCCGGCCCGTATCCGTTCCACCGGGCTCTCGCTGGGCTACAACATCGGCGTCACCGTCTTTGGCGGGTTTGCTCCCTTCATCCTCACCTGGCTGATCGGCAGCACCGGATCCCTGCTGGTGCCGGGCTACTACCTCGTCGCCATCGCGGTCATCGCCACGGTAAGCCTGACCATCTCCCGCAAGGTCTACCGCCAGGCATAGGAAGTCCGGCGGCCGGCGCACCCTGGTCAGGGCGCCGGCCGCCGGCCCGCTGACGGGAACGGGACAGCCTGCTCTTGCCCGGCACTGAGCCCGGTGCCACCATGGCTCATGGCCACTGAGGATGACGTCCGACGCACTGCCCTGGCCCTGCCGGGAGTTGTTGAACGGCGCAGCTGGGGCCAGCCGGCCTGGTTTGCCGCCACGCTCCTGGCGCGGATCTGGGAGGAAGGCGTACTGACGGTCAAGACAGAGGAACGCGACGCGCTCGCTGCTACGGATCCGGATACCTTCTTCTGGACCCTGCACCACGAGCGGTCACCGCAGCTGCTGTTGGTGCGGCTGGACCGGATAGACGACGACGAGCTGGGTGAACTCCTGGCGGAATCCCACCGTTTGGCCGGCGGCCGTCAGGCCTGATCCGGCACCAGGGGGCGAAGGGCGTTGGTAAGGGCGCCAAGTGCAGAACGCATAGGCTTGGGCCATGGAAACTGTCACCGAACCAACAAAGTCGAAACTGAAGCAGGCCATAACCGGCCCGCTGCTCTACCTTTTTATTCTCGGTGACGTCCTGGGCGCGGGGATCTACGCCCTGGTGGGCAAAGTCGCCGGCGAGGTCGGCGGCGCAATTTGGATTCCGTTGGCGCTGGCCTTGATTCTGGCGCTGCTGACGGCCACTTCCTACGCGGAGCTCGTAACGAAGTACCCCAAAGCCGGGGGAGCCGCCGTCTTCGCTGAACGCGCTTTCAAAGTGCCCCTCATCTCGTTCCTCGTCGGCTTCTGCATGCTGGCCGCGGGCGTCACCAGCGCGGCAGGATTGAGTCTGGCATTCGCAGGGGACTACCTCAAGCCCTTCCTCGATGTCCCCGCGACCGCGGCGGCACTGGTATTTCTGTTCCTGATCGGCCTGCTCAACGCGCGGGGCGTCAAGGAGTCGGTGCGAGCAAACGTCATCATGACCGTCATCGAGGTGTCCGGGCTGGTGCTGGTCATCGTGCTGGTGGGCCTGATGTTCGGGCGCGGCGACGGCGACGCGTCCCGTGTGGTGGCCTTCAATCCCGAGGTCTCTCCGGCGGCCGGAGTCCTGGCTGCCGCCCTGCTGGCGTACTACTCGTTCGTCGGTTTCGAGACGTCGGCCAACGTGGCGGAAGAGGTCCGGGACGTCCACCGCGTGTACCCGAAGGCGCTTTTTGGAGCGTTGCTGACCGCCGGCGGCATCTACGTCCTGATCGGCCTGGCCTCGTCGATCGCACTGCCGGCGGATGAGCTCAACCAGTCCTCCGGACCGTTGCTGCAGGTGGTGCAGGCGACCGGTTTCGGAGTGCCGGACTGGCTCTTCGGCCTGGTTGCACTGATCGCTGTCGCCAACGGCGCGCTCCTGACCATGATCATGGCGAGCCGCCTGGCCTTTGGAATGGCGGAACAGTCACTGCTGCCGGCCGTCCTGGGGCGTGTGCTCCCGAACCGCCGCACTCCTTGGGTCGCCATTGCCGTCACAACCGTTGCCGCCATGTTGCTGACCGCCACCGGGGACCTGGAATCACTGGCGGAGACGGTCGTGCTGTTGCTCCTGTTCGTCTTCATCAGTACAAACACGGCGGTTTTGGTGCTTCGGAGGGACAAGGTAGAGCACAAGCACTTCCGGGCGCCCACGGTCGTCCCGTACCTGGCATTGGCTTCGTGTGCGGTGCTGCTGTTGCAACAGGATGCAGGCATCTGGTGGCGGGCGGCCGTGCTCTTGCTTGTCGGCCTGGTGTTTTTCTTCGCTGCCAAGTGGGTCGCATCCAAGGCCCGCACCAAGCACTAGACGCTCCAGGCCGGGAGGGGGCCGGGCCAGTCAGCCCGCGTCAATGGTGTCTACGGCTTCACGCATCCGTAGCAGAAAGCCCACCACGGCGCGTGCGTCCTCGGGGGTGAGGGAGTTGGCAATTTCGAGCATCCGCTGGTGCATCCGGCCCAGGGTGTGGCGTACTTCCTCGTCCGCCCCGGGCGTGGGCCGGAGGATGATGGCGCGCCGGTCGGAGGGGTGCGGTTCGCGGGTGATGTAGCCGCTGGCCACCATCCGGTCGACGAGGGCAGTCATCGACGCAGATGTCATGCCCAGGCGGGTGGCCAGTTCTTTGGGCCGGACCTGTACTCCGGCCGTCTCCGCTTCCAGCAGGTAGCGCAGCGCCAGCAGGTCCGTCTCGCCCATCGCCATGGAGTCGCGGGTGCGGCGCCGCATCGCCGTCTCCGACGCCCGGTAGTCCCGCAGCGCATTTAGGACGTCGACGCCGGAGGGCTGGCCGTCCCGTCGGGCCGGGTACCAGTAGCCTTCGCTCTCACCGGAGGGATGCACGCGATTTCCTTAGATAACCTAGCTGTACGTTCGTCTAAGCAATAAAGGGTAGCGCAGTCCTCGGGCCAAAGCCGCCGTCGGACTATTTCGGTGCCGCGACCGAACCCCTGCGGATCAGTTCCGCCCTGAATTCCGGAACTACGGCGGACGGCTGTCGGCCCTCAATCTGCCGGATCAGGGCGGAAGCGGCCGCAGCGCCCATGTCGTAAACCGGCTGTGCGATGACCGTGAGCGGCGGCGTCGTCAACCGGGTCCAGGCAAAGTCGTCGTACATCAGGAAGGAAACTTCCTCCGGAATCGACAGGCCAAGCTCCTGGATGGCTTCGACCACACTGAGACCGATCAGGCCGTCGGAAGCGATAATCGCCGTCGCCGGATCAGGGCGCTGCAGCAGTTCCCGGGTGATCTTTCTGATCGACTCGGCACTGCCTGCGTTCAGTCGGACCAGGTCGTCCGGCGGTTGCAGGCCCGCCTCGGCGAACGCCCGTCTGAACCCGTCGCGCCGGTCCGAAATCTGGGACGACTCCAGTGCCATGCCATCGTGGTACGGCTCGTTCGTCCGCAGCGTGGAGATGAAGGCGATCCGGCGATGGCCGGCGTCGATCAGGTAGCTCGTTGACTGGTAGGAGATGTTCTCCATGTCTACGGCAATGGTGTCCACGTCGAGCCCCGGCGCTTTGCGGTCCAGCAGCACCAGGGGCCGGGCGGATTCGTGGACCCGCCGCAGGTGCTGGGTGTCCACGGAGGACGCCGGCGCCACGATCAAGCCGTCCACTCGCTTGTCCAGCAGGACCCCGACGGCGTCGACCTCCGCGGCCGTATCCTCATCCGTGTTGACCAGAATGACGTTGTAGCCGCTGCGCTTCGCGGTGTCCGAAATGCCTCGGGTCGCCAGGCCGAAGTGGGGATTTTCGATATCACCGACCACAACCCCGATCGTATGGGACTTACCCGTGTTCATGCTGCGGGCCAGTTCATTAGGGCGGTAGTCCAGCTCTTCGGCGGCGGCCAATACCCGCTCCCGGACGTCATCGCTGACTGCACCATAGTTGCCCAGAGCCCGCGCGGCCTGGGCCTTCGAAACCTGAGCGGCCCGCGCGACGTCGGCGACGGTGACATCTCGGCGGCGGGAAGGATCACTTTTCATTACGGCCTTTCGTAGCGAACCCTTGACGCCGTCTGTGGCTTAGATTACATTTCTAGCAATCGATGTGAGTCCGGTCTCAATCGTATGGATTGAGACCGGACTCAGCAAGACCCCCATTGACGCATCCTCCCGCCGGGCGCGGACCGCGCCTCACTCCCATGATTGGAAAATGCTGTGAACACAGGAAAGAAACTGCGCCCCGCGGCGCTCATGGCCGCCGCCGTCGCCGCGGTTCTCGCGCTGTCCGGCTGCGGCGGGGCCTCCACCGCCTCGTCGTCGCCCGCGGACAACCCGTACGGCCTGATCCAGGCCGGCACCATCCGTGTCGCAAGCCTGGGCGATTCCAAGCCCTATACTTTCACCGACGCGCAGGGTAGTTTCACTGGCTTCGACGTCGAGCTCTTCAAGGACGTGGCCCACCGCGCCGGTGTCGACAACGTGGTTTTCACCGGCCAGGACTTCTCCGGGCTGCTTTCCGCCGTTGCCAACGGCCAGTTCGACGCCGGCGTCGCCGCCATCGGCATCACGGACAAGCGCAAGCAGACGGTTGACTTCTCCGACGGCTACCTCGCCGGCTACCTGACGGTCATCACGAAGCCGACGTCCGGCATCAGCGGGGCCGACGGCCTCGGCGGAAAGCGCCTCGGGGTTGTGCAGGGGACGCTGCAGGAAGCCTACGCCGTGAAGAACTTCACCTCCGCCAGCCTGGTGCGCTTCCCGGACAACAACACCGCAATCTCCGCCGTAAACAGCGGTTCCGTCGATGCCCACTTCCTGGACTACGAGGCGGCCAAGGCGTACGAGAGCCAGTACGGGCTCGTCAGCGCCGCGGACATCCCCTCCTTTGACGCCCCCGCCGGGTTCGCCGTGGCGAAGGGCAAGACTGCCTTCAAGGACGCACTGAACAAGGGACTGGCCGCCGCGATGGAAGACGGCACCTGGAAAAAGCTGTACCAGAAGTGGTTCCCGGGCTCCCCGATGCCCAAGCAGTACCTGCCGAAGGCCGAGCAGGCGGCAAGCCCGTCGCCCACCCCCACCTCAAGCAAATAAGCCGCCGTACCGCCAGGCGAACACCTCCAACAGCTAGCCCCGCGGCAACAAATCAGGCGGGCCGCCCTACGCGGCCCGCCTAGGATCCACAAGCAACCTACGTCTGAGAGCAACCATGGACTGGTTAAGCACCATCGCCCGTACCTTCTTCGACTTCGCCGCAATGGCTGAAGTCCTGCCCCAGCTATTGGGAGTCGGTCTCCTCAACACCCTCATAATCTCCCTCGCCGCAACTGTCATCGGGGTTGTCCTCGGCATGGTCATCGCCGTCATGGGCATCTCTCCCTCCCGGTGGCTGCGCGTCCCCGCCCGGATCTACACGGACCTCTTCCGCGGACTCCCGGCAATCCTCACTATCCTGCTGATTGGCCAGGGATTCGCGCGCTTCAGCCAGTCGATCTTCGGCCCCTCGCCCTACCCGCTGGGAATCATTGCCCTGAGCCTGATAGCCAGCGCCTACATTGGAGAGATCTTCCGCGCCGGCATCCAGAGCGTTGACAAAGGCCAGGGCGAAGCCTGCCGGGCGCTGGGCATGAGTTACGCCAAGTCCATGGCCTTGGTGGTCGTGCCGCAGGGCGTCCGCCGGGTCCTGCCGGCGCTGGTCAACCAGTTCATCGCGATCGTGAAGGACTCCTCGCTGGTCTACTTCCTCGGCCTCCTGGTATCCGAACGGGAACTCTTCCGCGTTGGCCAGGACGCCGCCGTCCTCTCCGGCAACCTCTCACCGCTGGTGATGGCCGGGGTCTTCTACTTGGTGATCACCGTGCCCCTGACCCACCTCGTCAACTACTTCGACAACCGGTTCCGTACCGGCCGCCGCCGTCCCGCCGCCCCCAGCAGCGGTCTCAAAGAAGTCAACGAACTCGCCGCGGCCTCACCGCTGACCACCGGGAGCAACACATGAGCCTCGCCAGCAACACCGCCAAGAACACCGCACCGGACATCGAGACCTTCCACGGCTCCAGCCTGGAACTGAAAAACCTCACCATGGCCTACGGCGACATCGAGGTGCTGCGCAATGTCAGCCTCAGCGTCGCGCCGGGAACCACCACCTGTATCATCGGGCCCTCCGGCTCCGGCAAATCCACCCTGCTGCGCGGAGTCAACCGACTGCACGAGCCCAAGAGCGGGGACGTGCTCCTGGCAGGCGAAAGCGCCCTGCACGTCAAACCTGACCTTTTGCGGGCCCGCATTGGCATGGTGTTCCAGCACTTCAATCTCTTCCCGGACCATACCGCCCTGGAGAACGTCGCACTGGCCCTTTGGAGCGTCAAGGGAATGCCCAAGGCCGAGGCCCGAGAACGCGCCCGCCGCCGCCTCGCCGAGGTCGGCCTGGCCGAACGCGCCGACCACCGGCCCCGGGACCTCTCCGGCGGCCAGCAGCAGCGCGTCGCGATCGCCCGGGCCCTGGCTATGGAACCTGAGGTCATGCTCTTCGACGAGGCCACCAGCGCCCTGGACCCGGAACTGGTCAAGGGCGTGTTGAACCTGATGGCCGGCTTGGGCCGCCGTGGGATGACCATGCTGGTGGTCACGCATGAAATGGGCTTCGCCCGGAAGGTCGCGGACCAGGTGGTCTTCATGGACGAAGGCGAAGTCGTCGAATCCGGCACCCCCGCCCAGCTCTTCGACAACCCCCAAAGCGAACGGCTTCAGCGGTTCCTCTCCGAGGTGCTCTGAATGGAGACGTTGAAGGAAAGCACCGCGGGCTCGCCCATCCGCACCGCCGTCGTCGGCTTCGGCGTCTCGGGCAAGGTCTTCCACGCACCGCTGATCGCAGCCCACCCGCGCTACTCACTGGATGTCATCGTTACCTCCCAGCCGGACCGGGCCGCGGAAGCGGCGCGACTCTACCCCGACGCCAAGGTTCTCGCGTCGCCGGAGGCGCTGTTCGCCCTCGCTGCGGACCTCGACCTTGTCGTCCTCGGCACGCCTCCGCAGACCCACTTTGATCTCGCCGCAACTGCGATCTCCCGGGGCCTGTCGGTCGTGGTGGACAAGCCCTTCGTCCCGACCTCGGCCAAGGGAGAGGGCCTGATCTCCATGGCGACTGACGCCGGCGTGCAGCTTACGGTGTTCCAGAACCGGCGCTGGGACGCGGACTTCCTAACGCTTCAAGAGTTGCTCCGTGGCGGTGCGCTCGGTGACGTCCGCAGCTTTGAGTCGCGCTTTGAATGGTGGCGGCCGGAAGGGTTCGGGAACTGGCGTGATACGGCTGCAGTGTCCGACGGCGGCGGCATCCTCAACGACCTCGGCGCCCATCTGATCGACCAGGCCATCCAGCTGTTCGGCCCGGTGGCCGAGAGCTACGGGGAGACCGCCAACCACGGTCACCCCGACGGCGGTGACACCGAAGCTTTCGTTAGCCTGCGCCACGAGTCCGGTGTCCGTTCACGGCTGTGGATGAACGGGATGGCGGCCCAGACCGGTCCGCGCTTCCACGTCCTCGGGTCCGAGGCTGGCTACACCAAGCGCGGCCTCGACAGCCAGGAACGCACCTTGGCCCACGGGGTGCTGCCCTCGGATTCCGCCTACGGTGTCGAGCCCGAGGACTCTTGGGGGGTCCTCGGCGTCGACGCAGCCGCCGTGCCCGTCCCGGCCAGGAGGGGCGCTTATCCCGAGTTCTATAGCCGGCTGGCAGCGGCGCTTGATGGTAACGGCCCGCTGCCGGTTGACCCCCGCGAATCCCTTGAGGTGCTCAAAGTCATCGAGAGCATCCGCGCCTTCGCCTAGCATCCCCGCGCGGCCCTCCAGGTCCCGCGCACCCTGAAGCCAACCCTTAAGAAAGGCCACACCCATGTCCTCCACCAAACGCGTCGCCGTCATCGGCGGCGGCATCCTCGGCGTCTCCACCGCTGTCCATCTGCTGCGCGAAGGGGCCTCCGTGGTCCTTTTGAGCGAACAAGGCCTGGCCAGCGGGGCCTCCGGCCGCTCCTTGTCCTGGCTGAACTCCGCCGGTGAGCGATCCACCCCGTACCACCAGCTCCGCGTCGCCGGCGTGGACCGCTACCGCACGCTCTTCGCCGCGGACCCGGACCGGGACTGGCTGCAGTTCGGCGGCGGCGTGATGTGGCACGCCGCTGGCCAGCGGTCCGCGACGCAGGCCCGCCACGACTACGAGACTTCCATTGGGTACAACTCCAAGCTCGTCGAGCCAGACCAGATTGCCGCGGTGGCTCCCGGAATCGACGCGGCGGCCGTGCCGGAGGCCGCGATCTTCAACCCCGGCGAGGGCTGGGTCAGCCTGCCCGAGCTGGTGGACTTCCTGATGGAGGAGTTCCACGCCCTGGGCGGGGAACTCGTCCTCAACGCCGGCAAGGTCTCGGTCACGGTCGACGGCGGCCGGGCCACCGGTGTCGAGACGGCCGCCGGCGGGACTTACGCGGCGGACGCGGTGCTGGTGGCGTGCGGCGCCGCGACCCCCTCCGTTGTTGCGCCGCTAGGCGTCGAGATCCCCAACGGGTCGCCGGTGTCCATGCTGGTGCTGACCAAAACCGTGGAACACGGGCTCAGGGCCGTGCTGAACACACCCCGGGCCGCGGTCCGGCCGAACCCGGGCAACACCCTGGCCCTGGACCATGACTGGTACGAAGAGCACATCACCGAACACGCCGACGGCACCTTCAGCATCCCGGACGAGGTGGTCCAGGAACTCGCGGACGAAGCCTCCAAGCTGATCGCCGGCAACCCCGAGCTCAAGCCGGCCTCCTGGAAGATCGGGTACAAGCCCATCCCGGGCGACGGCGAGCCCGTCCTCGGCGAACTCGGCCAGGTGCCCGGCTGCTTCGTGGCCTTTACCCACTCCGGCGCCACGCTGGGCCTGATTGCCGGCGAACTGCTCGCGGGCGAGATCGTGACCGGCAAGAAGCACCCGATGCTTGCCACCTTCCGGCCGGGGCGCTTCTCCTGACCTAGGCTCGGTGAGCAGCCCGGGCTGAGCCTGCAACGCTACGACGGCGGTGGAACAACCCGACGTCGTCGTAGTGCTTGTCGATGGTGCCGCCGCCGGGTCAGGCCAGACGCACTCCGGTGGCCCGGGCCAGATGATCCACCAGCTCGTCCTGGAACTGCTCGTCATACACCGCGGGTTGGGCTTTCGCCCGGCGCTGATGGTGCCAGTAGCCGCCGGAGGTGAGCGCCTCCGGGTCTTCACTCGTGGCGAGCCATACCTGCGTGAGATGTCCTAGGCGCAAGTCGTCGGGCGCACCCGGGCCGCCCATCTTCGTAGGCACCCAACCGGGGTCCACGGCGTTGCTGAGGACGTCCGGCCAGGCCCGGGCGACGTAGGCAGCGAGAGCGGTGACGTAGAGCTTGCTGTCCGAATAGGAGACGCTCGGGTCCCGGCCGCCCGAGGCGATGCCTGAGAAGGCGGCGTGGCCGCCACGGTGCATACCGCTGCTGAGATAAATCAGCCGGCGCGGGCGGGGGATCAGCGCGGTGAGGACGTAGGGGGCGAAGACGTTGACCTGCAGGATCTGCGGTCCGTGCAGCACGCCGGCGTTGTGCACCACCGAGTCCACTGCCCCGCCCGGGTTCACCTGTTCCGCGACGGCGCGCGTTTGCTCGAGGTCCGACAGGTCCCCGATCACTCCCGTCGCGCCGCGGTCAAGGAGGTCCTGCACCGCGGTGAGGCGCTCGGCGCTGCGTGCGTGTACAACGACGTCGTGGCCGTTCCGGAGCAAGGATTCCGCGGTGGCCCGGCCGAGTCCGTCAGTTGATCCCGTAATGAAAATGCGACCCATAGCTTCGAGTATCGGCCCTCCGGCCGCACTCCGGATACCACCCCGGACGCAAACGACGACGGCGGGAGCCTCCCGCCGTCGTCGTTGTGCGCTTGTTGAGGTGCTAGGCGGAGGCGGACTCCAGGTTGCCCGCGCCGTGGTTCAGGCTGAGCGTAAAGGTGTTGGGGCCGCTGGCGTGGACCGCGATGTTGGACTTTGCGGTGTTGTGGCGGACCGAGAGGTCGTGGACCAGGGCGTCCAGCTCGTGGTGCATGGTGGAGCGGTCCACGAGCTTGTGGGTGACAGTGTTGGCAGTTTCAAACGTCATTGTTCAGTGCTTCCATTTCTGAATCCGGATGTCCGGCTCCGCACCGATGCGGAGCCGCCGTAACCAACCGGGACACCCGAGACCGTGGCGGCTCTGCGAGCTCACCGGTTTGGCCTCATTGCGTCCACCAGGATGGTGCCCCCGGGCCGCGTCCGACGTTGGGCGTCAGAAGCGGACCTGAGGGCTGTGCAGGCCGGGGACTAATGCCCCGTCTGCCTTTTCATCATGCACAGCGCCGGGCTGACGGCTCAAGCCAGATCGCGATTGTTGCAGGTGAGACTCGTCACAACCCACGTCAGGCGCGGCCCTTGAGGATCAGACGCCAGTAGATCTGGGGAAAAATGTCGCGGTCCACGATCCAGGACAGCCGGGTCTCCTTCCACGTTGGCACCTTGGGGATGGTGGGCATGGGCTGGAACTGGTCATCGAACTCCGCGAAGACAACCGTCGAGCGGGAGACCGTGAAGGGGCACACGGAGTAGCCGTCGTATTTCTGCTTCAAGGGCTTCCCCTTTCGGACGGCCACCAAGTTCTTGGCGAGGACCTTGGTCTGCTTCCGCAGGGAGCCGCCGGACTTCGAGTTGGTGGTGGCCGCGGCGTCCCCCAGTGACCAGACGTTTGGAAACCTGGCGTGCCGGAGAGTCTGCGGATTCACTTCAACGAAGCCGCCGGCGTCACCCGCGGCGGGCAGCTTGGTCGCCTTGAGCCAGTCCGGGGCCGACTGGGGCGGGACGGCGTTAAGCACGTCGTAGTGCAGTTCCTCGGTGGATCCGGTCGCATGGTCCTGGATGCGAGCGGTCTGCGCCGCAGGATCCACGGAAACCAGTTCGCTGTTGAGCCGCAACTCAATGCCGTACTCGGCAATCTTGCGGTTCAGCTCTTCGTCGACGCCGGGCACACCGAACACCGTGGGGTAGGGCTGCACCATCACCACGCGGATGTCTTGCAGCACGCCCTGCTCCCGCCAGTAATCGCACGCCAGATACATCGGCTTCTGTGCAGCGCCGCCGCACTTGATCGGCCCGGCAGGCATGGTAAAAACGGCGGTTCCGGACTTGAGCGCGCTGAGAAGTGTCCACGACTTGGCTGCCAGGCCGAACTCATAGTGGGACGCTCCGGCCGGGGAGTGGACGGCCTCGGCCAGGCCCGGGATCTTCCCCCAGTCCAACTGCAGGCCGGGGCAGACCACCAGATGCCCGTAACCAAGCTGCCCGCCGGAGGCCAGCGACACCGTGCTGGCAGCCGGGTCCACGTCCACCACGCTGTCCCGGACCCATTCCACGCCGCGGGGCATAACGGAACGCTGCGGCCGGGTTGCCTCCGACGCGCTCGCGCGCCCGCCGGCGATGTGGGAGAACAGCGGCTGGAAGAAGTGCTGCTCTTTCGGCTCGACCACGGCGACATCCTTTACCCCGTAACGGCGGAGGCGCCCCGCGAGGGAAAGGCCGGCGTTGCCGCCGCCGATGATCACGACCTCGTGCTGCCCGGCCACGGCCTTTACTTCTTCTCTGTCAGGGCGGAGGCTTTGTGCGCGGCCCGGGCGCCGGTTTTCGCGGACTCCACCACGTACTGCGGCTCATCCTCACTGGCCCGGTGGGTGTGTCCGTCCAGCTCAAAGTCGCTGACTTTCTTTTCTACGATCTTGCCGTGGGTGGCGCCCTGGGACGTGTTCCATTCCACCGGAGTTCCCTTGCTCAGCGACATCGGTGCTCCTCTGGTAGGTCGGGTCCAGCAGCGCAGGGGGATCAGCCGCTGAAGTCTCAATGGTAAGCATGATGAGCTTTATTGGGTACCGTCCGGTCCCGCCGCCAACTGGCCGCCGCTTTCGGACTGACGGTCCCCGTGCCCGTTTTGCGGTTCGCGTTGGAGACGCTTGTCCTGCCTAGAATGAGGCCCACGGCGTTTGGCCTTATGGCCATAAGCTCCCGGCAAGGAGTTGGACGAATGTTTACCGGCCTGAGTGCCTTCCCCCTGACCCCCCTCGCGAATGACGCGGTCGACGAGGCCGCCTTCGTCCGCCTCGTCGAACGGCTGGTCGAGGCAAACGTTGATTCGATCACGGCGCTCGGTTCCACCGGCTCCTACGCCTACCTGAGCAGCCAGGAGCGGAGCCGGGTCGCCCGGCTGGCTGTCGAGTATGCCGCCGGGACGCCCGTGTTCGTTGGCGTTGGGGCGCTGCGGACCTCGCAGGTCCTCGCGAACGCGGAGCAGGCCGAGCAGGCCGGGGCCGCCGGACTGTTGCTCGCCCCGATGACCTATCAGCCGCTCACGGACGACGACGTCTACGAACTCTTCCGCGCGGTATCGGAGAACTCCCCGCTACCGGTGATCGTGTACGACAACCCGGGCACCACACACTTCAGCTTCAGCACCGAACTTTATGGACGCATCGCCGCCCTGCCCGGGGTCGCGTCGATCAAGATTCCGGCCCTGCCGGCCGATCCCGAGCAGGCGCGGGCGAGGCTCCGGAACCTCCGGGCGGCCCTCCCTGGCGGCGTGAGCATCGGGGTTTCCGGCGACGCCGCGGCCGCCGCCGGGCTGGCGGCCGGCTGCGACGCCTGGTACTCCGTCATCGGTGGCACGTTGCCAGCCGTGGCGTTACGGATCACCCGCGCCGCCCTGCACGGGCGGCCCGCCGAGGCGCTGGCCGAGTCCGAACGGCTGGCGCCGCTGTGGCGGTTGTTCGCCGAGTTCGGCGGCAGCATCCGAGTCGTGGCAGCAATCGCCGAACACCTGGGGCTGGCGCCACAGGCAAGCCTGCCTCTGCCCATCCTGGGGCTGACAGGGCGGGAGCGGGCCCTTGTTGCCGCCGTCGTCGACGAACTCGGACTGGCCGACTAACCCGGACATACACGGTGTCCGCACCACGGATCCCGCACGCCCGGAAGAAGGCTTCAGTCCTCGATGGCTGTGCTCACGCTGACGTCCCGCCACTGGTCCAGGTCCGCGCGTTCGGCCTGCGCAACGGCACCAAAGGCGTCGAACGCATCCTCACCGAGCACCAGCAGGGCCGGCGGGTTCTCGCTTTCGACGACGGCCAGGATGGCTTCCGCCGCCTTGGCGGGGTCGCCCGGCTGGGTGCCGTGGATGGTGTCATGCTCTTTGCGGCGCCTGCCGGCGGTGTCCGCATAGTCCTCGATCGGCGTCGCCGACTGGGTCAGCGACCGGCCGGCAAAGTCTGTCCGGAACGCGCCCGGTTCCACGACGGTGACGTTGATGCCCAGCGGCTGCAGTTCTTTCCGCAGGGACCCCGAGAGGCCCTCCAGGGCAGCCTTGGTGGCGGAGTAGTATCCGGACCCGGCCGGACTAATCCGGGCGCCGATCGAGGAGATGTTGAGAATGGATCCGGCCCGTCTGGCGCGCATGTCCGGGAGGACCGCCTTGATCATGTCGATGGCACCAAAAACGTTGGTGTCGAACAATCGCCGGATGTCGGCGTCGTCTGCTTCCTCAACTGCCGCTCGGTATCCGTACCCGGCATTGTTGACCAGCACATCGACAGCGCCGAAACGGGCCTGCGCCTGCTGCACCGCAGCTGTGATCTGCTCCCGGTCGGTGACATCGAGGGGGAGTGCCAGCGCCGTCTCCGGGTAGGCCGCCCCGAGCTCGTGCAGCGTCTCGGTGTTCCGCGCGGTGACTACCGCACGGTGGCCGCGGGCAAGGACCGTTTCTGCGAGGGCCCGGCCGAGACCGGTCGAGCATCCAGTGATGAGCCAGGTTGCCATTGGGGGGTCCTTTCGCTGGTTCTACTTATCCAACACGAGAACGACGGCGGACGGCAGACCCGCCGGCGGCTGCGCCCCTACTTGGCCGTCGGCGTCGGCGTCGGCGTCGGGGTGGCCGTTGCCGCCGGGGCCTGCAGCTGGGCCGGGGTGAGTTTCATCCACGGGGAGTCCGGGGCGCCCTCGAGCATGGCCTGCGGGCTGTCCGACTGCGTCCACCATTTGGCTTCAAAGGCATAACCGTCGAAGAGGATCCGCGAACCGCGCTGGTAGACCGCCGTCGGGGACCAATCCGGGTAGGTGCCTGCCGGGATGGTCGTCCGCGGGCTGGGCCGGTCTCCCGGCAGCACGGGGCCGATCAGCTTCCAGGGGACGGTGGCGCCCTGCTCTACCGGGTTGTCGGGGCTGTCACCCTGGGTCCACCACTTGGCCTCGTACACGTTGCCGTGCCACACCGTCCGGTCCCCGGACACGTAGCGCGCGGTTTCCTTCCACACCGGGTAGGGGCTGGTGGAAGGATCGTCGGTGGCAGTCGGGGCGGCGGACGTAGCCGTAGCCTGTGGTTCGGCTGACATGGTGGGGATGACGTCGGCACCCAGAACGGTGGAGAAGTGGACGTCCCCCTGCTTGACGCCACTGCAGCTGTCCGAGACCTTGGTGACGTCCGGGTAGTTGCTTCCACAGGTACGGTCACGGTTGAGGGACCACATGGAGACCCTGCCGACGCCCTTTGACTTGGCGTATTTGTTCAGCGAAGCGGCGTCGTCGAGGGTGAAGATTTCCCCTGCGATGTCGTTTTGTCCGATCATCGGGGTGAGGCCCAGCTTGCGCCAGACGGTGTCGGAACCAAGGTCCTCACCGTTGTCCCGGTACAGCGCCTGCACCTGCGTGTGGGCGGCGGCGGCAGCGGACGCGGAGGCCTGGTACATGGTCTGGCCGGCCGGTTTACTGGCGCTGAAATCCATGGTCATGATATTGACCCCGGTCACTTCGACGCCGGCGCGAAGAGTGCGTGCCACGGCGTCGCGCCCGGCCTGGGTCAGGCCTGCCGGGTCCGCGGGCAGCGTCAGCCACACGTCAAGGTTCTTTCCGCCGTTCTTGCGATCCTGCTGGAGGGCGGCGAGAGCCTTGCCGCGACGGTCAATGGATGCTGCATCGGTGAGGGCGGCACCCTCGACGTCCAGGTCTATCGAGCGCAGGTCGTACCGCTCGACCACCTCGCGGTACGCGCCGGTAAGCCGGGACTGGTCCGTGCACTCGAGCGCGAGTTCGCTGTTGCTCAGGCCGCCGAACGAGACCGAAACCGTCCCGCCGATCTGGCGGAATCTGGCGATCCGCCGGTCCAGATCCAGCTCCGTTTCGGCCGCGGCGAGACTGTAGGCGGCACCCCACGACGGCGTGCAGGGGTTCTCCTTGTCCGAAACGATGAAGGACAGTACGGCGCCCTTGGCCTCTGGAGTGGTCGGCGATTCGAAAGCAAACCTCGGCGTCGCGGTCACGTCGACGTAGCCGGAAAAGACTGAGGGGATCGAGGACGCGGCGGTGGCGTCCTGAAAGGAGCGGAGCCCCAGATACGACCCGCCGGTGAGTGCCAGCAGGACCAGAACAAGGACTCCGAGCCGCAGCTTTGAAAGGCGGCGTCCGGGAAAGCGGTTCGACACAGATTTACCCCAATACTTGTCGGAGAGTTGAAGCGCAACCCTTCCACGCGGATTCGCCGCCTTGTTCTCGCCGCCCGGCTTCGTAGTGAAGAAGCAGGGGGTGAGTCATTGGGCGTCGTGCGCTTAGTATAAGGGCAGACCGCGCTCCGCAATGACGGGGAGGGCGGCCTGCCGTGTGTCCGCTGGGGGTGCACAGTCTGGGGATGGGGAAGTATGACTGAGCTTTTGGCCGCTCCGCGGCCTGACGATTTGGACGCCGGGGACCCGGCGTCGAAAGCCCGCAGACGGCAATGGGGAGCGGAGCGGCGGTCTGAACCATTGGCCATCGTGCACCCCGAGCCGTCACGCCGGAAGGTCATTCTCGGCAGGGTCGGCATCGTCGTGACCGTGCTGGCCTGGCTGGCGTATGTGGTGACCACGGTGCTCAGGGAACTGGTCAACGACCCCACTGCGGGGTTCAGATTCCGTGCCGAGGCGGTGTCCTACGTCGTCGTCGTTACGTTCCTGACGTTCTCGGCGCTGATGTACCTGCTGGCCAGGCAGGGTGCACTTAACCGCTTCCGCGACCACCGCAGAGTTCCCCGCGGGGAGCTGGACCGCCACTTCGCCGATTACCAAAATGCAGTTACGGTGCTCGTCCCGTCCTACGCCGAAGAGCCGCAGGTCGTCCGGGCCACGCTTTGGTCCGCAGCGCTGCAGGAATTCCCGGACCTGTCTGTCGTCCTGCTGCTTGATGATCCGCCCTTCCCCACCGACCCCGCGGACCGGGAGCGGCTGCAGGTCACACGAGACCTCGCCGCAAACATCACCCGCACCCTGCACGAGCCGTCCTCACGCCTGAACGCCGCCAGAGACGCCTTTGACCGCAGAGCCGGTAACGGTTCGTCCGATGGCGAGCTTGAGGCGCTGATCGAGGAGTACGAGTACGCCGCCGGCTGGCTTGAAGGGATGGCGGAAGCCGAAACCGTCGAAGACCACGTCGATGAATTCTTCGTGGATCTGGTGCTGATGGGCCTCGCCCGCGAACTGCGGCTGGTCCTGACCGCCCTCTATGCGGCGCGGGCCCAGGGCGCCACCCCGGAACCGGCGCGCATGCGGGAGCTGTACGCCCGGCTGACGTGGATCTTCAATGCGAGGGTCTCGACTTTTGAACGCAAGAAATACGTGAGCCTGTCGCACGAGGCAAACAAGGCCATGAACCTGAACTCCTACCTCAGCCTCATGGGGCAACGGTGGCGGCCCGAGCAAACGGCAGACGGCACGGTTCTCCGGCCAGCGGTGGAACGGGGCCCGAATGACCTCGTCATCGAGGACAGCACCTACGTTCTGACCCTCGACGCCGATTCGCTGCTGCTCAGGGACTACTGCCTGCGGCTGGTGCAGTTCCTGGAATCCCCCGGAAACGAGCGGGTGGCCGTCACCCAGACGCCCTACTCGTCGTTCCGCGGCGCACCGACGCGAATCGAACGGGTCGCCGGGGCGTCCACGGACCTCCAGCACATCCAGCACCAGGGCATGACCCGGTACGGCGCCACCTTCTGGGTGGGCGCCAACGCGGTGATCCGCAAGGTAGCGCTCGAGGACATCGTGGAAGTTTCCGCAGAAGGCGGCTTCGAAGTGCGGACCTACATCCAGGACCGCACCGTCATCGAGGACACGGAATCGAGCGTGGATCTGGGCCGTGAAGGCTGGGATCTCGTGAACTACCCCGAACGCCTCAGCTACAGCGCCACGCCCCCTGACTTCGGCTCCCTCGTGGTCCAGCGCCGGCGTTGGGCCAACGGCGGCCTGCTGATTCTGCCGAAGCTCTGGGACGCCATCCGGCGCCGCCGTGGGAGCGACAGGGACGTACACGCGCGTGAAATCATGCTGCGCGTCAACTACATGGCCTCCATCACCTGGGCCAGCTTCGGACTGCTATTCCTGCTGGCCTACCCCTATGACAGCAGGCTCCTCAGCCCTCTGGTGTTCGCCGCAGCGCTGCCGTACTTCCTGGCTATGGGCAGCGATTTGCGCGATTGCGGCCACCGTTTCAGCGACATCTTCCGGATCTACGGGTTCAACCTGGTGCTGATGCCGGTGAACCTCGCCGGCGTCGTGAAGTCGTTGCAGCAGGCGCTGACGGGCGACAAGATTCCGTTCGCGCGCACCCCAAAGGTCAAGGACCGGACCGCTGCCCCCGCCATTTATGTCCTTGCGCCGTATGCCATCGTGGTGTTTTCGCTGCTGACCGTCTGGCGCGACGCCATGTTGCACAACTGGGCCAACGCCGTCTTCGCGGCCTTCAATGCGGTGATGGCCGGATATGCCATCACCGCCTACATCGGGCTGAAGAACTCGGTGGTCGACATCTTCCTCGGGGTCCTGAACTGGCTGTACGTCAGGCCGAAGCAGCCTGTTTCCGCGCAGCCCGTGATCGTTCCGAAGTCCCCGGAAGAGGTCGATTGGGAGTCGATCCTCTACCACGGCGACCGGCGGCTCAACCGCGACCTGCGCGGCAAGAAGGACCGGCGCAAGAGGGCCGGTGTTCGCTGACCGTAACATGGGCCGGTTGGCCGTGGCTGCCCCGGCCTGCCCGCCCCTAGAATGGGCCAGATGATGCCGGAACCGATCCTTGCCGCGAACGGGAAGAACTCCCTTTCTGTCACTGAGGGCATCATTGAGTCCGTCTGGGCTCCGGGCACCTTCGTGGACATCGATGATGCCCGGGACGCCATGCGGGCCACCGCCCTGCTGGCGAGGACGGGGCGGATGCCGATGCTTTCCGTTATGACCGACGTCGAAATCAGCGCTGCTGCACGCTATGAGTTCGCCAAGTCGGCCGACGTGCTTGCCATTGCTGTGCTGGGGTCGAGCGCCGTCGACCGTGTAGTGGCTGCCGCCACCAGCCGCGACACCCGGTACCCGCATGAATTCTTCACCTCCAGGAGCCAGGCCCTGGCCTGGCTCGCCGGCTTTCTCGACCAGTCCGCCGAGCCCGCTTCCGAGCAGCAGGAAGCCTCCGTTACCGCGTCGGGGGCCCGCTAGGGGCGTGGCGGCAGGTCTTCGATCTGTGCCCGGGCCTGCGGTACGGGTGTTGCCGGGCTAGAGGTCCACGATCAGCCCGGCCAGTTGGCTGGCGCGGCTGATGAAGGGCGAATGGCTGGCGTCCAGGTTCAAGGCGTTGGTACAACGGCGCGCCATTCTCTCCTGCAGGGCAGGGCTGAGCGCCCTGTCCTGTTCGCATCGCAGATACGTGCTTTTGATCTCTTCCCAGGCCGCTCGCTCCGGAATTCCGCGGCCGTGGCCCGGCTGCTGCGGCACGAGCAGGCTGGTCGCCCGCCGGCTTTCCGCTTCGGTGCAGTCGGCATAAAAGACCTCACGGGCTCGCTCGGGCCGGATGCTGGTGGTCCCGTCGTTGTGTCGGCGCACCGCTTCATTTACCGGTGCATCCGGCCCGCCCAGTAGCGCTCCGCTCTCCCCGGCGGCGGGAACGAAAGCGGCCACGTAGACCAAGTGGCGGATCCGCTCCAAGCCGGTGATGACCGATCCCCCGTAGGAATGGCCCAAAACCAGGGGAGGGGTCGGGCATTCATCCACGGCCTCCTGAACTGCTGACGTGTCGGCCGCGAGCGAGCCCCGGTGCAAGCGCGGCACGCGAACTGAAGCGCCTCGTGCCCGCAACTCCTCAGTGAGCAGCTCGAAGTGCGCGGGCTGATGCCACAAGCCGTGGACGAGAACGACGGTTCCAGTTCGTTTCATCGACACAGCGTACGGTGCCGCAATATGGCGCACGCGTGCCAAAACGGGTTTGGCTGTTACGCTCCCCCTACAGGGCCCCGGCATAGGGCGCACGAGGTCCGGCGGGACCAGCAACGACGGTGTTGTGAGTGAGGGAATCAGCATGACGATTGCCGAAATTCAGGTGGACCAGCGCGTGATCGGGATCGACTCGCGGCGCTTCGCCTCGGTGGAGAAAGCGCTGGTGGAACTGATCACCAACAGCGACGACAGCTACGCCCGCCTGGAGAAAGCCGGTGCAGCAATAAGCGGGCGCATCAGGGTCAACTACGAGCGCCACCATGTGGGCGCCGTGCTGATGGTTAGCGACCAGGCCGAGGGTATGTCCTTCGCCCAGGCCGGCCGAATCCTCAGCTACGGCGGTGCCCACAGCCCGCTTGCCCGTGGTGAGGGCGACGGTCGCGGCTACTTTGGCCGCGGGCTGAAGCAGGCGATCTTCGGCCTGGGGCACGGCTGGCTCGAGACCATCCGGAACGGACGCTTCACCCGGATCGACGTGTTCCGCGGCGGCAACGGCGGCTACCTGTACGACGACGGCGGGGCGGACCGGCCCGCCGCCCCGGCCGACTACGCCCGGCTGGGCCTCCATCAGACCGCGGAAGCATCCGGGACCCGGGTGACTGTCGTCGTCGACAACCCCAGGGTGCGGATCACCCAGCACGGCACGCTGGCGCAGTCCCTGTCCGATAACTTCTATCTGCGCGGAGTGCTCGCCCGGCGCAGCGTTGAGCTGGAACACGGCCAGCCCGGCGGCGTCGAGCACCACAGCGAACCGGTGCACTTCCGCGAACCCCCGGCGCAGCTGCTCCTTGGCCCGGACGACCCCGGAATCGTCAGCTTCGAGGGCCGGTCCTACCCGTTTACGCTCACGCTGAAACGGGTCACGGGCGCCGAGCTCACGCTCAGGGGCGACGATCGGACCAATGGCCTGGTCGTCCTCTCCGGGAAAGCCGCACTGGACTGCCAGTTGTTCGAGTTCGAAAACCAGGTGGGCACCGAGTACCTGTTCGGCGTCGTCCGGTGCGATGCCCTGACCGAAATGCTGGGCCGTGGTCGGGCGATCATCAGCGATGAACGCGAGGGCCTGAACCCCCGGGACCCCTTCGTCGCCGCGTTCTCCGCCGCAGTCAGCCGGATGATCGCGGGTGCGGTGCAGGCCGAGCGGGAGAAGCTCACGCACCTGGACCGTGCCACCACTTCCGGGCGCACCGCCGAGATGATCGAGCAATTGCTGCAGCACATGAACGAAGCCGCCGTCGTCGACCTCGGGCTGGACACGTCGTCACCGCGGCCCTCAGTCGGCGGCGCGGCGGCGGGGGAGCGTCCTGCGGCGCTCCGCTTCACCACCCCGTTCTACTACCGTCCGCCGGGCCACCCGTTTCACGTCGCGCTGCTGCTGGACGCGGCAGAGCTGCCCGACCGCGAGACGCTCACCTTCGAGGCCGACCTCCCGGGTTCGATCCGGATCGAGCCGCACCCTGATCCGGTGGCAGTCAGTGCGCTGGAGGAGGTGCGGCGGCTGGAGTGGACCGTCATCGGGCTGCGGCCGGGCGCGCGGGGCGCGCTGACGGTCCGGGCGGGAACGTACTGGGCGCTGTGCGAGATCGTCATCGCCGAGCACGCCTCTCGCCACGCAGCCGACCAGCCGCCGCACGCAGCGGTGGCCGTCGCCGGCGCGGCAGAGCCAGCCGTTGGGCACCGGGAGGGGCATCGCCCAACCCGGGACCACGGCGCCGACCTCTTCACCGGCTATGAGTTCCGCAGCCTGGACAACAGCGCAGACCGGGCCGTCTACAGCGCTGAGGAACGCAAGGTCATCATCAACACCGCTGCGCCCACGGTCCAGCTCTACGTCGACGGCCGCGGTCGATTCCGCGACTCTGCACGGCTGCTGTTGGCGGAGCTGTTCCTGGACGTCATCGCTGACGAACTCGCCCGCCGCCGCACCGAGCAGCACGGCCACGCCGGCGACCTCGCGGCCTTCAAGAACGCCAAGCGGGACATCATCCGCCGCTACGGCAGCGACGTCCACCGCACGTTCCTGGGCTAGGTCGTAAAAGGAGACGAACTACAGATAGCTCCTGACGCTCGCCCGCAGCGCTTCGGTGTGCTCGTAAATCTCCTCCAGCGAACTGATCGGAACACGCGTTTCCTCCTTGTCGCTGCCAAAAAGGCCGATGTACTTCTGGGTCCGGTTGAAGTGGAGGCGGGCGATCGGCTTGCGGTTATTGTCATCCAGAAGCACCGCAAAGTAGGACTTTGCATCGCGTTGAGAAACACGGGCAGGCTTGACCTCACTACAGACGATGGCGCGGACGATCTGATAGCCCTCGATTTCCTCCAGCGTTGTCTCGATGCCGTCTGCCGCCTCAAGATCGGCCTGAGCGACCGGGGCGCTCGTGACTGCTGCGGCCGCTGCGGTTTCGTCGCTCTGCGGGAAATTAGGGGCGCCAAGAGCCTTCTTTAAGCGGTCGTTCACTTGGTCGTTGAGGAACTGCTTAGATGCTTTCCCGACCAGAGTACTGAACTGCTCGCGGACTTTCTGTGTGTAGGCGCCCGTGTAAACGCGGCCGGTCAAAAACTTGACCCATTCGTCTTCGGGTTCCTTGAACTGCGCGGCCAGAGTGCGCTTGAGTTCGCCGATGTACTTCAGTTCCCCCGCCGCGCTGATGATGGAGTCCAGGTCGAAGACGTCTTTGGACAACTTCTGCAGTTCGGGGATAAGCATTTCGTCAATGTCGTTAAGATCGAGGACGAGGAATGGCTTTGCATCCATCCGGTTCGGCGCGTCGAGGTCAGTGAAGAACTGATAGACCTCCCCGTTGGTGAGAATGGCAATCCGGGCATTGGTTACCGCGAAGTATCTGAACAACTGCGATGCGTGCTCTATCTTGACGGGCTCAGTGGACTTCTTGCACTCAATCAGGATCTGAACTTCTCCGTCCTTGACGATCGCGTAATCAATCTTCTCGCCCTTCTTCAATCCGACGTCGGCGATGAACTCGGGGACGACCTCCAACGGGTTGAAGACGTCATAGCCGAGGATGCTCGATATGAAGGGCATCACGAAGGCGTTCTTCGTCGCTTCTTCTGTTTGGATAACCTGTCGCTGCTGGCGCACCTTCGCCGCCAGCGCCGACAGTTTTTCTGCAAATTCCATGGATCCCCCTGAATAACGATGACTAGATTGACAATCTAGCGCAGAGCATCGACAGGCCAGGTTATCTAAGGCCAGGGAGCTGGAAACGGCCCGCGTAAAACCCCTTGACTCATTCGCGCGGCAGGAATAATCTACAACCAAATGGTTGTAGATCAGTTGAGTGATGAAGCGGTAGACCGCTTGTTCCAGGCCTTTGCGGACAGCACCCGCCGGGACATTGTGCGGCGCGTGACGGTCCGGGAGTACTCGGTATCGCAGCTCGCCGGTCTCTACACCATGAGTTTTGCCGCCGTCCAGAAGCATGTGGCGGTGCTGGAGCGCGCTTCCCTGGTGACCAAGGAGAAGCGTGGAAGGGAGCAGATCGTGCGGGCCGATCACGAGGGGCTGCTGAAGGTCCGCCGTCTGCTCGATGAGTACGAGGTGATGTGGTTGCAGCGCACGGAGCGGATCGCGGACCTGCTGGCCGAAAGTGCGTCACCAGCGGCAGCCCCACAAGCGAACGACAAGAAGGAAATCAGGGAAGCAGAAGGATAGGAAGGGTTCGACATGACAGTCATCAGTTCAACCAAGAACCTTGAGGCGCTCAGCCTCACCCTCGTCTCGGAGTTCAACGCCGGCGTCGAGCGCGTCTGGCAGATCTGGGAGGATCCGCGCCAGCTCGAGCGCTGGTGGGGCCCGCCCACCTGGCCGGCGACCTTCGAGAAGCACGACTTCGTCCCGGGCGGCGAGGCGAGCTACTACATGACCGGGCCCGACGGTGAGAAGGCCCGCGGCTGGTGGCGGTTTGTCTCGATCGAAGCACCGCACCGCCTGGTTTTCGACGACGGTTTCGCCGACGACAACGGTGAGCCCGTGGCTGACCTTGGCACCATCCACGGCACGGTCACCCTGGAACCGCTCGGGAACCGGACCCGGATGACCGTGCTGTCCACCTTCGAGACGGAGGAGCAGATGGAAAAGATCGTGGCCATGGGAATGGAAGAAGGCATGAAGGGTGCCCTCGGCCAAGTGGACGCGGTCCTCGCCGAGCACGCCCACGCCTGACGGGCGGTGCGGCGCAGCGTTACGGCAGTGCGGGCGGCGGCGGGAGGCTCCGCCGCCGCCCGCACTGCACACCGGTGAGGGGCATGCCCGGCACGACGCCCACGCCGACCTCCTCCGCGCACCCGACGACTGGCAGACGGGGGAGTAGCAGTCCCACTATGCTGGCGCTTTCAGGACCATCAGTATCTGGAAGGACATCATGGGCAACGGAGCTTCATGGCAGGAAACCATCACCCCGGGGCGTTTCGCCGGCTGGACCGTCATCGTCACCGGTGCCGGGTCCGGCATCGGGCTAGCTACCGCGCTGCGGGTGGCAAAGGAGGGCGGCAGGGTGGTCGCCGCGGACGTCAGCAAGGAACGGCTCGACGACCTGGTGGCACAGAACGGGAGCCTGGACCTCGTCCCGGTGGCCGGGGACATTTCCACCGAAGAGACGATTGCCGCCATCGTCGCCGCTGCCGGGGGCAGGGTGGACGCGCTCGCGAACGTGGCCGGCATCATGGACCGGTTCGCCCCGATCCACGAAGTGGAGGACGACGTCTGGGAGCGGGTTTTCAGGGTCAACGTCACCGCACTAATACGCCTGACCCGGGCGGTCATCCCGCTGATGCTCGAAGCCGGAACCGGGTCCGTGGTCAATGTCGCCTCGGAGGCGGGGCTGCGCGGGTCCGCCGCCGGCGCCGCCTACACCGCGTCTAAGCACGCCGTCGTCGGGCTGACCAAGAACTCCGCGGTGATGTACGGGCCGAAGGGACTGCGCTTCAACGCGGTGGCGCCAGGGGCGACGCTCACCAACATCGCGGCCGACTGGGGCTCGCAGCTGGCCGCCGAGCGCCTCGGCCCGCTGATGGGGGCGAACGTTCCGACGCCGGCCACGGCGGCCCAGCTGGCAGCCTCGATCACCTTTCTGCTCAGCAATGACGGCACCAACGTCAACGGGGCCATTCTCGCCTCGGACGGAGGTTGGTCCGCACTCTAGTTTCGAGGGAGCGGCAAAGGGATGTCCCGGCCACCGAGCGGCCGGGACATCCCTTTCGTTACTACTGCGGGCTGGCCCCGGGACGAACCCTAGGCGGCCGGTTTCAGCGCGGTCTGCCAGACGGCGACGGCCTTGGCGGTGCTGAAGGTCCAGGTAGCGGTGCCGCTGGCGCCGGCCGTGGCCTGGGGCTTATCTGCAGCCTCGCCGATCTGGCCGCCGGATGCTTCCCAGCGCTCGGTCCAGCCGCTCGGAGGCGTGGCTCCCGGGCTGCCGCTGTCGAAGCCGACGCCGCCGATCAGCATGGCGCCGTTGCTGGCGGTGGTAATGCTGGGTGCAGTGATGCTCGTCGCCGAGTAGCTCGTGTTCACCGCCGTTGCCACCGAGCTGTCCAGCGGCGTCGTGTTGTTGACCCCGCGGTAGGCGGTGACGCCGGCCCCCCACTTGACGGCGGTGCTCAGGGTCCAGCTGTAACTGCCTGGGTCGGAGGTTCCGACCACGTGGTAGTAGCTGAACACTTTCGCGCCGCTGCTTGAGGAGCTGTTGATGCCCAGGCCGTTGACGATCGCCGTCCAGCCCGCCGGGGCAGTGGCCGTTGGGGCCAAGTCGGCGGTTATTGAAGCGACCAGCACATCACCGGCGGCAGCGCCGGCCGGCTTGTTCAACGTAACGGTCGACGACGCCGTCGTGGCGCTCGCGGTGGTCGCCGCGCCAACGGTAATCCCGGACGACGGCGGCGGCGGGGTGGTCGCCCCGCTGACCGTGATCACGGTGCTCGCCGACGTCGAGCCTGCACTGTTGGCAGCCGTCAGCGTGGCGGTGTAGGAGCCCGCGGCGCTGTAGGTGTGGGTCGGGTTCTGCACGTTCGACGTCCCGCCGTCACCGAAGTTCCACGACCAGGAGGTGGGTGCTCCGGTAGTGGTGTCCTTGAAGGCCACGTCGACCGGCGCCTGGCCCGAGGTCGGCGAGGCGGTGAACGACGCCACCGGCTTGGTGACACCGCTCGATCCAAGGCTGCGGTAGGAGTACCAGTAACGCTTCGTCGCGTTGTTGCTGGCCAGGACCACCAGGCCGGTGGTGCTGTTGATGCTCTGCTTGGTGGTGGTGACGTCATTCATGTTCAGCGAGGCACCGTCCTGGATGACCGGGGTGCCGCGCCCTGACGGGAACACCGGGTTGTCCATGGGCGCCGTCTTCTCGTAGATGGCGCCGGAGTATCCGGAGTAGGGGCAGCCGGTCACGGACGTGCCGGGAGCGGTGTGGAAGGCATGCACCGTGTTGTTCTGGGTATCGAGCAGAATCTGCGGACGGGAGACGCAATCGCCCACTGTGGCGATCGTGGACTGGGTGAAGGATCCCGTGGCCGGCTTGAAGACCAGCAACTTCAGCTGTGCCAGGGACTTGTCCGAGGAGGTGTCGTTCAGGCTCGTCTTGACGGCGGCAAAGACACGGCCGCTGGTGTCGGCCTGCACGGTCTTGATACTCATATGGTCATCGGCCTGGCCGTTACCCTTGATGGCATCCTGGGAGCGCCACGAGGACGTGGCGGTGGGGTTGGTGCCGTCCGTGCGGATGGCCCAGTGCACAGCGCCGGCGAGCTGGTCGCTCCAGAGCACGCCGATCTTGTTGCTGCCGAAGGCCACGACCGCCGAGATGTCGTCCGGCGCCGGGTTCGGGTTGGTCACCGGAAGCACAAACGGAGTACTCCAGCTGGTCCCGCCGGGCGCCGAGTTGTTGACGTAGACGGTGTTCTTGTAGCCGCCCGTGGAGTTGCTGGACACCTGGGTCCAGGTGGCCCAAATGGCGCCGGTGGTGTCCTTGTCGATGGTCATCGACTCACTGCTGTTGTTGGCAATCGTGGTAGGGAACCCGCTGTCCAGGATGTACTTCCCGCCGGAATAGCTGTAGCGGTACAGCTTGGCCGGCTGGCCGGCGACTGACGGCTTCGGGGCAGAGTCACCGGAGACCGTGACGACGTGCGAGGCGATGTAGAGCTTACTGCCGTCCCACAGCACGTCCGCGAGGGTGCTGGCCCTGCTGTCGTTGAGGACTCCGGTATCGACCCAGCTGTTTGAAGCCAGGTCGAGGCGGTAGATGTGCCAGCCGCTGCCGGACGTCCACATGTCTGCCCACCAAGAACCGTCATTCCACCAGAGCTTGCTCTGCGGCTTGTCCGAGGTGGGCGGATTGCTGACGCCGGTGTAGCTGACGCTGGGGGAACCGTAGTCGCTTGCGGCCGAGGCGTTGCTGGCGATGCCAAGCAGCCCTCCAGCGACGAACAGCGCCATAACCAATGACTGGCTGAGCCAGTGCGATACACGTTTCATATTTGAGACCGTTTCTTTCGTGCGGCGACCGTGGATTGCATGGGAGATTGTCACCGGCTGTCGATGGGGTAATGCTAACCACTTTGAAGAGTGCTGAAAAGAAGGAATTTAAAGAAGGTCCATAGGCGCCCGGTTTCGGCACTAAAGACGTAAAGTTGAGAGTGCGCATTTCGGAGCCGGTGTTCGGTTCGGTGGCACTTCTGAAATGAAAGCAGCACCGCGGGGATGCTTCCCCAGGGGCGCCAGCTGGCCGGTGCCACCGCGGGATGCACGAGTCGGCGGGGCGTGCAGGCCGTCCAAACTTGGCCTCCCGCGGGCCGCCGCAGGGCACAGCAGCCGCTGAAACAAGCGCTTTTCGGGCGTGCAGCCGACCACGAGTAGGCCCGCTGGCCATGCCCCGCGTTTCCCAAGTAGACCGGGACGGCTACCCAAGTAGGGGCGTAGTTTGCCTGCGGGAAAGTGTACAAACACCCAAGTAATAGCCACTCGTGACACAACTTTAGGTGAACTTTAGGCTCGGGATATGGCCACAGCCCAGTGGCAGCTGGGATATGGGTCGGTACAGGTTTGCGAAAGAATTTCTCCGAATTTGTCCGATAGGTTCTCAAAATCGCCGGGAGTAATTCCCTGGTGTCTAAATTCATGAAGTGGTGAGGCGTTTGTCAATTCAAAATTTGGCCCCAAGATCCACGTCGAGTACGGAGGGCGCCCCGCACAGGGCATCTGTAAGCGTCGTGATACCAACCCTTAATGAGGAAATGAATTTGCCCTGGGTACTGCGGCGCATGCCGTCGTACGTTGACGAAGTCGTGATCGTGGACGGGCGTTCGCACGATCACACCGTGGACGTCGCCCGTGCACTGCGGATGGATGTTGTGGTGGTTGCCGAGCCGCGCAAGGGCAAGGGCATTGCCGTCCGGGCCGGCTTTGCAGCCGCCTCCGGCGACATCATCGTGATGCTCGACGCCGACGGGAGCATGGACCCGCAGGAAATCGGCTGGTTCGTCTCGCCGCTCCAGCACGACTACGACTTCGTCAAGGGGTCACGGTACGTCACGGGCGGAGGATCCGAAGACCTCACCTGGCTGCGGAACACCGGCAACCGCGTGCTGACCGGGCTGGCAAACACGGTGCTGCGCAGCAACTACTCGGACCTTTGCTACGGCTACATCGCCCTGCGGCGCGAGTGCCTGGAAGTCCTGCAGCTGGAATCGGACGGTTTTGAGATCGAAACCGAACTGATTGTCCGGGCAGCCAGGGCGGGCCTGCGGATTGCGGAGGTCCCGAGCTTTGAGCTGGACCGCATCTCCGGGGTCTCGAACCTGCAGACTTTCCGGGACGGGTGGCGCGTCCTGCGGACCCTGGCCCGGGAGTGCACGGCCTGGGAGGCGCCCACGGCCGGCGCCCGGCCCGAGGCGCTGCGGAGGGTGAAATACACCTACCCGGACGTCCGCTTTGCACGCACTCCGACAGACCCTCGGAGTCTCCTGGCCCTGGCGGAAGGTGCCTAAGATGCTGGACTTCAATTTTCGACCCTCCGTTTCGGTTGTGATCTGCTCCTACACCGAGCAGCGCTGGGACCTGTTGATGCGCGTCATCGACTCCGTCCACGGCCAGACACTCAAGCCGGAACAGGTGATTGTGGTGGTCGACCACAACGTAGATCTCTACAAGCGCCTGGTCGCTACGGTGCAGGACGTAACCCTGGTGGAAAGCACGGGCCCGCAAGGTCTCTCCGGCGCCCGGAACACCGGCGTCGGCCTGGTGACCTCCGAGATCGTTGCGTTTCTTGACGACGACGCCGAGGCCGATCCGTTCTGGCTTGAGCGCTTGACCGCACTCTACGACGACTCCGACGTGCTTGCCGTGGGCGGCATGGTGGAGCCGGTCTGGGAAGGGGGCAGGCCCGGACACTTCGGCCCTGAACTGGACTGGATTGTCGGTTGCAGCCACCGGGGGATGCCCAGGGTGGCCTCGGAGGTGCGGAACGTGGTGGGGGCCAACATGTCCTTCCGTCGGGAGGTTCTCCAGCATGTGGGTGGCTTCAACGTCAGCCTCGGCCGCCAGGGCACGAAACCGCTGGGCTGCGAGGAAACCGAGGTTTGCATCCGCGCAGCCATCGGGGCACCAGGATCGCGGGTTGTGTACGAGCCCTCAGCCCTTGTCCGCCACCATGTCCCGGTCCAGCGCGGCACCTTCCGCTACATGATGGAGCGCGCCTGGTCCGAGGGTCTTTCCAAGGCGCAAGTCAGCCAGGTGGTCGGCCACAAACGCGCCCTTGGTCCGGAACGGCGGTACGTACGCAGCGTCCTGCCGAGGGCAGTCTTCTCCGCCCTCACGGACTGGAGGAAGGGCACCGACCCGCAGGGGCTGAACCGCGCCGCCGCCTACGTGGCGGTGTTGACGGTCACCGCGGCGGGCTACTTCAGGGGACGGCGGCTCGCCGCAGGCTCCGAACCTCTCCTTGCCGGCGCGATTCCGGCGGCGAGGCAGCCATGGCGGGAAGCCACGTGATCGACGTCGAAAATGAGGTGATGCCGGATCCCGCCGGCCGGATCCTGGAACTGCTTCCGGCGATGCCGTCGGAAGCCGTTCCGGACTGGGCCGGAGCCCGATGGGTCGGAGCCGTGGATCTGGAGTCCCTCAACGGTTACAGCCAGCTGCGGCTCCAGGAATCGCTGGGTTACAGCCGGGCACGCCTGCTGGTCCGCAACGGAGCAGCCGTGCGGGGCTTCATTGAGCTCGACGCAACGGACGGGTCCCTCGCGCGGAGCCAGGTGGAGGCTGCGGCCGCGGAACTTCCCGCGGCCGCAGCGCCCCGGGCCGCCTCAGCCACGCCGTCCATCACCGTCATAGTGTGCACCCGCGACCGTGCCGAGTGCCTGCGGAAAGCCCTCGAAGCGATCCTCCGGCTGGACTACCCAAACTTCGATGTGATCGTGGTGGACAACGCAGCCCGCAGCAGTGACACCCGCGACATGGTCCGGAAGGAGTTTCCGGACCCGCGGTTGACGCTTATTTCCGAGCGCCGCCCGGGGTTGTCCCACGCCCGCAACGCCGGGCTGCGCCACGCACAGGGCGACATCGTCGCCTACACCGACGACGACGTGGTAGTGGACGAGGGATGGCTGCACGCGATTGCGGCCGGCTTTGAACAGGCCCCGGACGTGGCCTGCGTGACCGGCCTGGTGCCGGCCGGGGAACTGCGCTCGCAGGCCCAGGGATACTTCGACTCCAGGGTGGGTTGGTCAAAGACGGTGGCGCCGAAGGTCTACTCCCTGGCCGACCCACCGGCAGACCTCCCGGTCTTCCCTTTCTGCGTGGGAGCTTTCGGCACTGGAGCGAACTTCGCCCTGGACCGCCGGGCCGCGCTTGCCCTGGGCGCCTTCGATACGGCCCTGGGTGTGGGAACACGGACGGGCGGCGGTGAAGATCTGGACATGTTCACCCGCGTGATCCTGTCCGGGCGTTCGCTGGTGGTGCAGCCTTCGGCTGTCGTCTGGCACCGGCACCGGGCTGACCTTGAGGAACTCATCGTCCAGGCGCGCGGGTACGGCAACGGACTGGGAGCCTGGCTGGCAAAAATCTTCATGAATCCGCGCACGGCACGGATGGCCCTGGCACGCGCGCCGCGGGGCGCCGCGTACTTCCTGCGGAACATCCGCAGCCACCGCAGCGGTGCAGGGGTGCCCGGCTCCAGGGAACCTCGAAACCCGGTCGAGGCGAAAGCCCTGCGGACCGAGCTCGTCTATGTGGCGCTCGGCCCGCTCAACTATCTTCTACAGCGCCGGTTGGGTCGGCGCCGGCGGGCCGGCTAGGCGCCTCGGACGGAGACCCAAGCAACGCACAGTTTTGAGGGGATCTCGGCGTCACCATGGAACGCCGATTTCCCCTCGCCAAGTCCCGAACGAGCGAGGAAGTTTGAGTTCATGAGTCTCTTACTGGAAGACGAAAAGCCAGCCCCCAAAGCGCCCCTCCCGGCAGTGTCCCGGCTGGGGCCGGGGCGGCGTTTGGACGCCGGCCTCGCCCTGGCGGGCGCCGTCGTGGCTGTCCTGATCCTCCTCGACCTTGGTGGGCCGGCGCTGGCCCCGGTGACCATGGTCGGCTGCCTGGTGCTGCCGGGCTGGGTCCTCATCCGGCGGATTCCCGATGCGGACCCGCTGGCCCGCGCCGTGTTCACGATCGTCGCAAGCGCTGCAATCTTCACGATCCTGTCCCTTGCCATGGTGTGGACCGGGGTGTGGCAGCCGCGGCCGGTGGCAGCCGCCGTCCTGCTGGCGGCGTCGGCCCTGATCATGGCCGTCCCCGCACCTGCCGCCGTGTCAACGCGACGGCCGCTGGACTGGCGAGGGGCCTGGCGTCTGGAGGATTTGCGGCACCGGAGCCTTTCCAGCAACGTCCCGTGGGCGGTCCTTGCCGTCGCGATGGTGCTCTGGGGAGTGGCACTGGCCCTGACCGGAGACGAGCTTCACGGCGATAAGGGGCTGCTGACCACGTTCCCCGTGCTGTGGTACTTCGCTGCCGCCGGCGTCGCCGCTCTGTGCATCTGGGGAGTCGCCGCCCGCCGGATGGCCTCCACGGCGTTCCTGGCGGCCTCCTTTACCGGGCTGGTTGCTGTGCTTTACGCGTCGGCGGCGATGGTCGTCAGTGTCCCCCGGTTGCCTTGGTCCTACAAGCACATCGCGGTCACCAATTACATCGGCGCTACCGGCCAAGTTGACGCCACGATCGACATCTACAACCGGTGGCCAGGGTTCTTCTCGGTAAGCGCCTTCCTCGGCGAAGTGGCCGGGTACCGCGACGCTGTGGGCTACGCCTCCCTTGCGGAGTTCTCCTTTGCCCTGCTGGACGTGGCGATCGTCCTGGCGATCGTCCGGACCCTGAGCTCCAACCCCCGGATCTATTGGACGGCCACGCTGGTCTTTGCCCTGACGAATTGGGTCAACCAGAACTATTACTCACCCCAGGCATTCTCCTACACCCTGTACCTCACGATGTGCCTGGTCGCCCTGACCTTCCTGCGCAGCGCCCCGGTCAAGTTCGCTGCGGCCTTCGAGGGCCGTCTTGGCAGGCTGCAGCGCCGCTCCGGCCGGCGCCGGGCGGCCGTGGCAGGTGCCGAAGCTCCCGTGCCAGCCGCGGCCATGGTGGTCCCCGCTGCCGTTGCCCTGCTCGTCCTGCAGGCCGTGGCCGTCGCCAGCCACCAGCTGACGCCCTACCTGGCTTGCCTGGCGCTGGCCCCGCTCTTTGTTTTCGGCTACTTCAGGCCAAAGTGGCTGGCGCCCGCCCTGGCGCTCGTCGCCATCGCCTACCTGCTGCCGAACCTGGATTACGTCGCCAACAAGTACGGTCTTTTCAGCGGTTTCGACGTCGTGAAGAACGCCAGTTACGACGTGCCGCAGGACCTCCCGTTTGGGGACATCTCGCGCTTGATGACACGCTCACCCGACGCCTTGTCCTTGTTGATCGGTGTCCTAGGACTGGCCGGTTTTGTCCGCAACGTGCTCCGCGGCAACGTCAGGCAGACGCTCATTGTCGCCTGGCTCGCGGCTGCACCAGTGTTCTGGCTGATGGTGCAGTCCTACGGCGGGGAAGCCAAATTCCGGGTCTACCTCTTCGCCCTGCCTTTTCTCGCCGTCGGCGCCGCCTGGCTGTTCTGGTCCGGTCCGCTCCGCACCCGCAAGGCAGCGCTCGGCGCCACCGCGGCACTGACCGCGATGGCCGTGCTGTTCACCGTTGCCTACTTCCAGTCGGAGGCCAAGTTCCGCGTCCAGAAGACGGACGTGGTCGCGGCAGAGTGGCTGGACGGCCAAGTGCAGCCCAAAGACGCCATCTTTCAGACCAGTGCCTTCTTCCCGCTCCTGATCGGGCCCAACTATCCCAGCTACCTGGAGTGGGGCCGGCTGACCTCGCTGACCAAACTGATCCAGTCCTCCGACTACCAGCTGACCGCTGCCGAAATCGAGCAGTACGCACACAAGAACTGGAATCCGGATCGCGTCTTTGTCGTCTTCTCAGACTCCCAGCTTGCGCAGGTCACCAGGGACAAGCTGTTCGACGCCGACAAACTCCCGGCACTGGAACGGCAGCTCGCGTCAGCTAACAACGTTGACAAGGTCTTCAACAACGGTGCTGTCAGGATCTACCAAATCCAAAAAACCGGCTAGCGTGGGGAGGAAAGGCGTGCTGCTGGCCCGGGTTCTTTCCGTCCTGCTTGCGACAGCCTTAATGATCGCGGTGGCCATCCTCATCACGCCTGACGTCCCGGCCGGCCGAATGCCGGTCGGGGATATTCAGGGCTGGAAGCAGACCGGGGCGCAGGACTTCAAGGAGCCGGCGGAACGGGGGAGCGTGGGAGACGTTTACGGTCCCGACATGCGGGGCTACCACGATCTCCGGGACACCTCGGGCCAGGGGGTGTACACACCGGACTCCGTGCTCTCCGTCAAGAACGGGAAGCTCGACTTCTTCCTGCACTCGAAAGGGGGGAAACCCCGGGTGGCGAGCGTTGTGCCGTTCGGGTACGCGGGTCAAACCTATGGCCGGTATTCCATCCGGTTCCGAGCGGACAGCATGCCTGGCTACAAGATCGCTTTCCTGCTCTGGCCAACGAGCGACGACTGGCTGGACGGCGAGATCGACTGGCCGGAAGGTGAGCTCAATGGCCCCTTTTACGGGGTGTCCGCCATCAAGGACTCCCCGTTGAAAGGCCGGGACCGCTTCGACCCGGTGACGCGCAACACTTCGCCCACGGACGCTGCCGACTGGCATGTGGCGACGACGGAGTGGACGCCCGGCAAGGTCAAATGGTTCTGGGATGGGGGACTGGTGGGGGAGACGACAATGCCCGAGGGAGTACCGGATAAGGCGATGCGCTGGACGCTTCAATCCGAGACAAAGGACGGGGCCGACGCAACGACGCCGGCGCCCGGCACGTCGGGCCACATCGAGGTTGATTGGGTGGTGCAGTATGCGTATGCCCCGTAGCGGACTGCGTTCCGGCAGCTCCCGGCCCCAGGCAACGGCCGGGGCGAGCTTCATCGACGCGGCACTCCAGGACCACTACCGGGAGTGGGACCTGGCATCGCTGGGACTTGGCCATGAGTGGACCACCGTGTTCATCACGCCGCAATTCACCACCTCGCGCCACGTCGTTGCCCTGGTCTACGCCCCCGGCGCCCGGCAGCCGGCCCTGGTCGTGAAGGTTCCGCGCTGCCCCGGGGACAACGAGGGCGTCCAGCGGGAAGCGGACATGCTCCGGCAACTTCGCGCTCTAAGCGGCGGGCAGGTGGAGGGAGTTCCCCGCATTGTCGCGACGTTGGAGGCCGGGGCCTACACCGTCCTCGTGGAGACTCCGCTGACCGGCCCGCCCCTGGATCCGGACCGGGTGGCAGCAAACTTGCCCGCCGCCGTCGCGCTCGGCGTCGACTTCGTTGACTCCCTGCCCTGCACTCTCCCAGGGTCGACCAACGAGGGCTGGTACGAGCGGACGGTGGAGCACCCGCTCGAAGCGCTGGCTGCACTCCTGTCCGGGGACGCCGAAATTGTGGAGCTTGTCCACCGCACGCACAAGCTGCTGGAGCCGCTGCGCTCCGAGGCTTTGCCGGCGGTGTTCGAGCACGCGGATCTAAGCCACCCCAACCTCTTGGTGCGTCCAGGAGGGGGGCTTCAAGTGATGGACTGGGAGCGGGCCTCGGCCTACGGGATTCCGGGGCACGATCTCACCTTCTACTTGCAGTACCTCAGCGAATCCTCGGAGCAGGCGTTTGAGCGCCCCGCCCAGCTCGCGGCCTTCGACTCGGCCTTCGGGCCGGACGGCTGGGCGCTGGCGCCCCTGCGGCGGCACTTGCTGCTCCGCGATGTCCACCCGGAACTTCTTCCCCAGGTCGTCCTCGCTACCTGGGCACGGTCGGCGTCAACGCTGGCCTACCGTTTGGCGGCCGAGGTGGGCCCAGCGGCCGGGATGGGCGACGTGCGGCAGGCGGTGCTCAATGACCGGGACTTCTGGCTCTGGAGGCACGCCGCCGCGGAACTGCACTGAGCGTCCGTTCGCACGCCGCCGCGGAACTGCACTGAGCGTCCGTTCGCACGCCGCCGCGGTCGGGGCGGGGATTCGCCGACCGACGGCGGTTCACGGCAAGATGGAAGGATGGAGAAAACGGACCGGCAGCCTTGGGTGAAGAACTACCAGCCGGGCGTGCCGGCCGAGATTGAACTGCCCACAGAGTCGCTCGTCGCGATGCTGGAACGGTCCGTGGCCGAAGCCGGCAGCGCTCCGGCCCTGGAGTTTTTCGGCCGCCGCACCAGCTATACCCAGCTCGGCGAGCAGATCGACCGCGCCGCAGAGGGACTGCGACGCCTCGGTGTCCGGGCCGGCGACCGGGTGGCCCTGGTCCTGCCGAACTGCCCGCAGCATGTCGTCGCGTTCTACGCGGTGCTGCGCCTGGGCGCCGTCGTGGTCGAACACAACCCGCTCTACACCTCCCGGGAACTGCGGCACCAGTTCGAGGACCACCAGGCGCGGGTCGTGATCGCCTGGGACAAAGCAGCCGCCGCCGTGCGGGAGTTCCCGTCCGACATCGAAATCGACCACGTGGTCTCCGTGAACCTGCTGGAAGCCTTCCCAGCCGTCAAGCGCCTCGCTCTGTCCCTGCCGGTCAAAAAGCTGCGCGAAACCCGGGCCTCACTGACAGCACCGGCGCCGGGGACCATGCCGTGGAAGGAACTCCTCAGCCACGGCCGGATCGACGATGCCCACCCGCGCCCCTCGGTGCACGACCTCGCCGCGATCCAGTACACCTCGGGCACCACCGGCCGGCCCAAGGGCGCGATGCTCACGCACTTCAACCTCTACTCGAACGCCCTCCAGGGTGAGGCGTGGATGGCCGGGGCCGAGTACCGCAAGGAAATTTTCTACGCAATCCTGCCGATGTTCCACGCCTTCGGCATGACCCTCTATCTGACCTACGGCATCCGCAAACAGGGCCTGCTGGTGCTCTTCCCCAAGTTCGAGACAGACCTGGTGCTGGCCGCCATGAAGAAGTCACCGGCGACGATCTACTGCGCGGTCCCGCCGATTTACGAGCGCACCGCCATGGCAGCCAAGGAAAAGGGCATCTCCCTGCGGTCCTGCAAATACTGCATCTCGGGGGCGATGAACCTGCCCGGCCACGTGGTGGAACTGTGGGAATCGGTCTCCGGCGGCCTGCTCGTGGAAGGCTACGGGATGACCGAATCCTCCCCGGTGGCACTGGGCAACCCGTTCCATCCGACCCGCCGCACCGGCACCATTGGGGTGCCGTTTCCCTCCACCCTGATGAAGGTCGTCGAGGTCGACAATTCTTCCGTGGAAGTCCCGCAGGGCCAGCCGGGGGAGCTGCTGCTCAAGGGCCCTCAGGTCTTCCAGGGCTACTGGAACAACCCCGAGGAAACCGCCAAGACCCTTACCGAGGACGGCTGGCTGCACACCGGCGACGTCGTGACGGTGGACCCGGACGGCTTCACCACCGTAGTGGACCGGGCCAAGGAACTCATCATCACCGGCGGGTTCAACGTATCGCCCACGGAGGTTGAGGCCGTGCTGCGTCTGCACCCGGACGTCCGGGACGCTGCCGTGGTCGGTAAACCCCTGGAGCGAGGCGGCGAAATGGTGGTCGCCGCCGTCGAACTTGAACCCGGCACCGAGCTGGACCAGGACGCGCTGCGAACGCACTGCCGTGAACACCTCGCCGGCTACAAGGTTCCGCGCCGGGTGGTGCCGGTGCAGGACCTGCCCCGTTCCATGCTCGGCAAGATCCTCCGCAAGCAGGTCCGCGAAGACATCCTCCCCCGGCTCTGACGGCCGCCGGTGAACCGTGGCCGCAAGTAGTCGCCGGCACGGCAGCAGGTAGGGCCCAAGTAAACCCGAGACGGCACCGTCCGAGGCGGCTACTCGTGACAACCGCCGCGCCGGATCCTACGCTGGGAAGACAATTTCCGCCGGCGCGCAGGTGCCGGATCGGTGTCCCTTGGGCTGACAGCGGTTGAGTGACGTGACCGTGGGCGGGAGCGCTTGGGACCACCGGGAAAACCGGTCAAGGAGGTCTCACACGGCCATGGTCCCTACGACTTACGACGGCGGGTGCGCGGCATGACCGCCTACCCCCCAACCAGCCACCCGGCAACCCATCCAACAGTGCTCAAGGCTTTTCGCTCCCTCGATGAAACGGGGGTCCCATGGGTGTTGCTGCGCGGCGAGGATGACCTGGCCAGGCCCTCCGGAGACGTCGACATTCTGGTGGACCGTGGCATGCTGCCGGTACTGGACGAGCTGATGGGCCGGATCGGCCTGTTCCGCGTGCAGGCTACGGGCCACGGAAGCCACCGCTTCTACTTCGGCTACATCGACGTCGATGAGCTGTGGCTAAAGCTGGACATCGTCTCCGACATCTCGTTCGGACGGTATCAGCAGTGGCGCACCCCGCTGGGTGCCGGCTGCCTCGAACGGCGCGTGCGTCAGGGCGAGTTCTGGCTCCCCGCACCGGATGACAAAGCCTGGTTGCAGTTGCTGCATCTGGTGCTGGACAAGGGCGAGATCAAGCCGGAACGGACCGACGTCGCGCTCGCGGCCGCAGCGGCCGCGTCCGAGCACGACCGGATCGCGGCCTATCTGGATCTCCGCAGCGGCGACGGCACAGCGGCTCAACTACTGGAGCTGGTCCGCACCAAGAACTTCGATGAGGTCCGCATACTGGCAGGTCAGCTGCGGTCCGCCTGGACCCGGACACGGCCGGTGGGCACGCGGGTGCAGGGTTATGGCAACCGCGGACAGCGCCTGCGCACCCCCAGGCTCCCGGGGCGCGGGCCGGTGGTGGGCGTGATGGCTCCGGACGGGGCGGGCAAGACCACCCTCCTGCACGGGCTCCGCGCCGATTTCCCTCTTCCCACCGCGTACGTGTACATGGGCATGTGGGGGGCCGGCCCGTGGGACCACCTGTTGCAAAGAGTGCCGGGCGGACGGACGGCCAAGAAGATGTTCCGGCTGCTCAAGGGCGGGGCGGCAGCCCGGTACCACAGCCTGCGAGGGCGCGTGGTCCTCATGGACCGGGTGGCCTACGATGCCCTGCTGCCTGCTATGGCGGGCAGCAGCCCGACTCCGTCCTGGTCGAACAGCCTGGCGGTGCGGCTTGGACCGTCCCCGGACATCCTGTTGGTCCTCGACGCCCCGGGCGAGGTCATGTTCGCCCGGAAAGGCGAGCACACGGTGGAACTCCTGGAACACTGGCGGCAGGCCTACCTGCAACTGGCCACGCGGCTGCCGGGCGCCCGGGTGATCGACGCCGGCCTCCCGCAAGAGCAGGTACGGCGGCTTGCCACGGAAACAGTCTGGAACAGCATCGCAGCCCGCGCCCCGCTGGCCCCCGAGGCGGACGCTGAGGATTCCTCCGGCCTGGCCCTGCACCAGTGGCGCCTGCTCGACTGGCGGTTCCTGATCCCGCTGCTGCAGCCGTCGCGCCTCGGATACGGCGGTGCCATCGGCCGGGATTTGATGTCCGCCCTGCACCTGCTGGACCCCGCAGCGGCGCCGGTCCGGCCCAGGCCGTCCAGTGCCGGCGCTGACGGCCCTGCCGGCGAGGGGTTCGACGTCGTCCTGCTCCGGGAACCCGGGACAGAGGAGTTTGTAGACGCCGCTGCGGCGGTGCAACCCGGCGGATGGGTGTGCGCCCAGGTCAAACGCACGCTCCGCGGCCGGCGCCCGCACACGGTCGCGGGCTGGAAGCGGATGTTTGTCCGGCACGGTTTCGAGGACGTCAGCGTCCACTGGAACGTGCCGGGCCTCGATAACCCGGCCAGGCTGGTGCCGGTGAGTTCCGCGGCCGCAGTGCTCGGGACCCTGTCCCTGCACAAGGGCGTCCGTTTCGGTCTGCTGAAGGCCCTCGCCGGCCGGCTCGCCCTCATCCTGCACCTCTTCGACGTCGCCATTCCCGCCGGAACGGTCACCGGCCGACGCCGGAGAGAGGACTGACGGTCCGACGCCGTTCCACCGGTCGCCTGCCGCTGCTTGACGCGGCAGGCCCAACCTGGCTGTACTCCTAGCGCCGGCGCACCAGTTCGACCATCTCATCGTGAAGCGGCCGGTAGGCCAGCCGCAGGATCACGTAGACCGCAGCCACCGCCACGGCGATCACCAGGAGCATGCTCGGCACGGCCCCCAGCGCCGGAGCAGCGAAGTTGCCCAGACCGGTCACTGCCACCGCTGCTCCACAAACCAGACCCGGGGCGACCGCGCCCAGCAGCGCCCGCGGCCGGAGCTCAATGACCCGCGCCGCGACGACCTGCATTCCGCAGGCGAACAGGACCGCGACCACCAGCTGCGCCACGGCCACCCCCACGATGCCCCACTGCGAGGCGAGGAGCAGCACCGGCAGCAGAATCAACAGCCGCACCAGTGACACCACGATCGAGAGGCCGGGCCGGCCCAAGGCTTTGTACACGTCATTGGCGCCGGCTCCCAGGGAGCGCGCCGCGGCGTACAGGGCGAGGAAAATCAACGGCAGTACTGCATCGTTCCATTTCTCCCCAAAGACAAGCGGCACCAGGACCGGAGCCACCACTGCCAGCCCCACGCCGGCGGTAACCCCGTAGAGGGACTGGATCCGCACGCTCGTGAGGTACCCGGCGCGGAGCCGTTCCGGCTCGGCACGGACCCGGGCGTAGAGCGGGAAAAGCACCGTCGAGAGGACGAAGAAGACATTGAGGATCACCACCTCCGGCAGGCGGAAGGCCAGAGTGTAGAAGCCGAGCGCCTGGGCGCCGAGGACGATGCCGATGATCAGGTAATCGATGTCGAAGATCAACCGGGCCAGCAGGCTGCTGCCCGCCACCGGTGCGCCGTACTGGATATTGGCCAGCAGGGCGTCCTTGCCGGCCCGCCAGAACTGCCAGGGCGCATGACCGCGGACCAGGAACCAGCACGTGGCCGCGTATGCCACCGAGCCCGCGGCCGTCCCCACAGCCAGGGACCATGCACCGTGGCCGGTGAAAGCGAGGCTGAGGGTCACGGTTCCCATCGTGGCAGCCCGAAGAACCGGAGCGGCAGTGAGCTTCTTGAAGTGCAGGTCCCGGCGCAGCAGGGCTTCCGGAACGGCGCCCAGCGAGGTGGCCAGCACGGACACGCCCAGGACCTGGACCAGCGGAACCACCTCGGGAAGCTGGAAGAGCTCGGCAATAAGCGGTGCGGAGAAGAACGCGGCCATGCCCAGCAGCGACCCCAGCACCATGGAGATCAAGAGCGCTGACCGGGCGATGACACCGTCGCGGGGCAGATACACGAGTGCCTGGGCGACGCCGGCGTCGGCGATGGTTTCGGCGTAGCCCATTAGGACCAGGGCCAGGGCCACCAGGCCGTAGTCGTGCGGGGAGAGCAGACGCGCCAGAACGATGGTCGTGATGAGCACGATGATCCGGCCCCCGGCGAAGGCCAGGCCCTGCCACATGGCCCCCCGGACGCCGGTGCGCGCCAGCTCACCCGGCGCCTGCGTCATGCGGAGCCACTTCCGCTGATAGCCCTGCGCAGCTCGTCCAGGTACTCGTCCGCAGCCGTTTGCCAGGTGCGGACGGCGCCGGGGCCCTGGGCGGCCGGCTCACGGCGCGGCCCGGCCAGGCGTTCGGCGACCAGGCGGGCGAACTTCACCGGGTCCTCCTCGACTGTCAGCAGAGGGTGCGGTTCCTGTTCCCGCGCGGCCACCGGCGTGGCCACGACCGGGACACCCGCGGCGAGCGCTTCGCGCACGGAGTTTCGGATTCCCACACCGTGTTCGTCCGGGAACGCCGCCACGTCCGCGGACTGGAACACGTCAAGGACCGAAGGCACGTTGGCTGCGACTTCCACCCGGGGGCCGGCGAGGGCCAGGACGGCCGGGTCGGGGCGGCGTCCGGCCAGGACGAACGTAGCCTGCGGCACCTGCTCCCACACCTGCGGGGCAATCGTGCCGATCAGCACCCTCGCGCTGTCGACGTTAGGGCCGTAGTTCAAGCTGCCGACAAAGCAGACCACCGGGGTTTCCCGCCGCCCGGGGACGGTAACGGCCTGCTCGGCGCCGTTCGGGATGCTGCGCACCTCGCGGCGCAAACGCCGCGACCACTCGGCGGCATCCTGCGAACCCACGGTGAGTAGCCGGGCCCTCGACGGCAGGCGCAGTTCAGCGCGCAACGCCTGGTACTCCCGCGCACGGTAGGCGGGCTTCAGCCGGCCCGCGATGGCGGTGTCCATCCGGGCCCGGACGGACCAGGGGTCGACGGTCTGCAGGACCATCGGCCCCTGGACGTGGCGGGCCAGGAACAGGGCATGCGGACCATGGATGAGGGTGGCGTCGCTGCGCGCGGAGAGCTGCCGGGTCAGGGCCACAGCCTCGGCAGTGGCGCGCTCATGCTTTCCCGCGCCGTTCAGGCCGCCGATGGAGCGTACCAGCGCCGCGGCCCGGCCGCGCGGGGTCAGGATGTGCACCTCAGAGCACCGGTCGCGGACCTCATCGGGCAGCGCCACGTCGCCCGCGTAGCTCAGCAATGTCACATCGACGCCGGCAGGGAGGTTCCGCAGGATCTCGTACGGAATCATCGAGCTGCCGTCTCCGTAAACAGGGTCCCGGTTGGGCACACTTTCTGTGATGTACAGAAGCCTCATTGCACGAGTGTACTGGACCGTTCCTCGGGGTTACGGGGGGCCAAACGGCCCTGTTCAGAAGCCGGAGAGAACCCAATAATGCCTCCGCACAAAAGCACGACCGAACTCAGGCAGGTGGGCAGGCGGCCAGCGGTTCCGCCGTCGTCGAGAATCTGTCCATACTGGAAGCAGACCCAACATTCCGGCAGCGGGAAGGACCAGGTTCATGAGCAGCGGGGAAAGCTCGGCGTTCCGGCGCCGGGTGGAACGGGCAGCCGAGCTGCGGTCCATCAGGGCCAGCGGCAGCACG